>NZ_SOGT01000017.1:0-9010 GCF_004403345.1 Cryobacterium lyxosi | reverse complement strand
CGCTCCCGGCTCGGTTACGCGGAGGAGGTGTCTGCTTCGAAGCTGTTCGATACCGGCGTCACCCCTGATGACACCCGACCAAACCAGCGCCGCCCTCGGCATCAAGCGGTACGTTCACCTTACGGTGAACCGCGACAGTCGGCATCGCTTGTCGACGCTCTTTGAAAAGTACACCGTGGGCGTTATTGTCCTGCTTCTTGCATACCAAATGATCACATGGGCGCGGAGTCAGATGGGAACGGCTTTGGGCCGAGGTGACGTTCACGTTCGGTTTCACGTCAGATCGTCCCGGTGGGGGTTCCCGACTGACACAGAATCGGCGTGCTCGGTCGTTGGTTGTACTGGGCCCAAGTGTGCCGCGCTGGCCGGTCCCTCTCTGAAACATCGACGTCAGCACGAAATTCTGTTCTCGACGCCTAGGTCCGCAACATGCCATCGGTGTGCCGAGGCCTTGAGGTCGGTGTTGCCCCGCGCAATAGAATCGAGAAGACGCTGCGACGAAGGAGACGAATGAACGAGCTGGAGCATCGGGTTCGGGCGCTGTGGACGTTGTTCGAGCCGATCCACGCGGTGACGTATTTCTCGCCGGAGGCGAGGGAGGCTTTCGCAGATATCGGACTCACCCGTTACTGGGACGGATACTTCGCCGGTCGCGCCGCCCCGCTCGGGGCGGTGATCGCCGCGCCGGTGGTGGCGATCTTCAGTGGGTTCGCTCCGTTCTTGGTCGAACGGGTACTGCCGGCTGTGTGGTCGACGGTGACGGTGGACCGGGTCCTTGACGCGCGGTCTCGGGGTGCAGCGGAGACGTTGCGAAACTTCGTGCCCGACGAGCGATCTGTCACCGAAGCGGCTGACGTACTTGCCCAGGCTGCGGCTCGTATCGACACCATAGGCCGACCACTCGCGGCGGCGAACAGTGCGCTGCCGGTGGAGTCGGATCCGTATCGCCGTCTCTGGCAAGCCGCGGCCACTCTTCGTGAGCATCGCGGAGACGGTCATGTGATCGCACTGGTCGAGGGAGGGATCGCGGGCATCAGCACCATCGTGTTGCGCAGCGCGGTGGACATCGACGCGACGAGCGTGCGAAAGGCGCGTGGCTGGACAGAGGAACAGTGGGCAACCGAAGTCGACGAGCTCTCGGCCCGCGGGCTACTGGCCGGCCAGGGCCAGATCACCGAAAAGGGCACAGCGGCACTCGATCGCGCCGAGCAGGTGACCAACCGATTGGCCGTCCGTCCGTGGAGCGGAGTGACCGAGGACGAGATCGCGGATGTCGCCCGAACGCTTGCGCCCATCGCAAGAGCGTGCCAAACGGTCTTTCCATTTCCCAACCCGATCGGCATGCCCCAGCCGTGGGACCCGAATCTCGACCCGAACGCGACCTCCGTCCCGACGTCGCCCCGCGCGAACTGAAAAGGTTCATCGACGGGGACGGATCATGATTCGCTTGGGGCGGATCGGCGTCCCGGTAACCGTTCCCCGCCCGGGTACGGGGTGGCCGCCGCTATGGACAGCTGCGATCCCTTCGCACCCAGCTCCCCTGAAATATCGGACTAGCAGTCCCAGTCAAGGTCACATCGATGACGCTCGGGCCAACTTCATCAATCTCGACGAGGAGGGTGCCACCGGCCATGAGAACATTCACGTGCCGTTGACCGCTTTCTAGATAGTGAGCAATAGCTGCTCCGCAGGCGCCGGTCCCGCTCGCGCTTGTCAGCCCAACTCCGCGCTCCCAAATCCGTGCATTTATGCGACTTGGCGATACTGGAGTCCACACCGAGACGTTGGTTCGATTCGGAAATTGGAGGCTGTTCTCCACCGCGCTCCCGAGGCTGGCCAGATCCAGGGCGTTAAGAGCTTCTACCGAGGCGATGCGCAACGCAGTTTGTGGATTACCGATGACGACGTGCACGGCATTGAGCTCGAGGAACCGGAGCGAGGAGCTGAGGACTCTTGCGCGACCTAGGGCCACACGACTCGTGCGCGAATCGAGAATCACGGCTGAGAGTTTTCCAGAAGGCGCGAGCACATCAAATGTTTTCTCGTTAGTCCAACCGTGACGAACCATATAGAGAATTGCCTGGCGGGTTCCATTCCCGCTTAACTCAGCGTCACTGCCGTCTGGGTTCACTATTCGAATCGAGCCAACAATGGGATTATTTTCACGCATGACTTCCAAGACTCCATCTGCGCCAACGCCGCCGTTGCGGGCACACATGGCCCGTACTTCGACTGCAGATATCGCAATCTGGCTCGAGGTACGCTCGATGATCAAGTAGTCGTTGCCCAACGAATCCCACTTCTCGAAATGCAGAAGTGGCGCATCGTCGAAAGAAGTAGAAGTCATCCGCTGATTCTTTCACGGCCGGGCCCCCAACATTTCAGCACCCGTGGCTTGCCATTAGCCAAGAATCCACCGCGATGAATGCGAACTATTCCGCAATTCGTCCTGGCCCCGGACTGAGCAGAAACGCGTTGCCTCTCCGACAGAACGTCGATGCTGGCAATGGGATCGCATTTCGAGTCGCATAGGACCTGCACGTCCCGCAGGGGGTTCCCCTGTGACACAACGTCGGTGCACTCGGCCGCCAGGTGGTTTGGCCCCAGATCTGTCGCGCTCGACGTCCGTCTTACGGGCAACAAGCCTGGGCGTTTTGCTAGGGCACCTCCGAGGTTCCCGGTAGCCAGAGGGTCATTCGGAGCCCATCTTCGGGGAGATGGAGCACTTCGTATCGTCGAGCGATGGTGTCGCCGTCCGTCGCGCGAATGTACTTGATTGAGGTGCGCCGTCGCTCGACGATGTGCTCGCTCCACCATTCCTCGAACAGCGCACTTTCCTCACGCAACTCCGCAACGAGAGCCTGAAGTTCGGGGTCGTGCAGGTTGTCGGCGTTGGCGGCCCGAAGGTGGGCGACGGCCCCGCGTGCGATCTCTTCCCACTCGAGGAAGATCTCGCGCGCGCGGGGGTTGGTCATCAGGTACCGGCAGGTGTTCCGCTGTCGGGGTGAGATGTCTGCGAAGCCGTCATAGAGTGCGAGTCCTTCTGGGTTCGCCGCGAGCATGTTGCTCAGCCGGTCTAGGACATACGCGGGGTTGGGTCGGACTGCCTCAACCAAGGTCGCCATGCGCTCGGTGAGCAAACCTTCATCCCCATGCGGGTTCGGCGCTGGTGCAGGGTTCGCTCCGCGAAGACGGTAGAGGTGTTCTGAGGCGTCGGGCGCTAGGAGGAGTGCTCGGGCCAGGGCGTCCAAGACGGCGTCGCTGGGGTGGTTTTCGCGGCCCTGCTCGAGACGCGTGTAGTAATCAACGCTGATACCTGCAGCGGTGGAGACCTCTTCTCGCCGCAGGCCGGTGACACGTCGTCGGCTCCCGCCGCAGACGGTCGGGGACTCCAGACTGGCGTCAGCGCGTCTGGCCCGAAGGAAATCGCCAAGCGCGTTGGGCACAGGCATCCTCCTCAGAATCCGCCCCGCCAGCAGGGGGGTGCAGGGCTCCTAGGAAGATTACGGTCTTCCCACCCGCCACCGTACCGTGGAGGCTTGAAAACGAAAGAATCCACGATCTGAAGGAGCTCCTGTGACGGTTTACACACACGGCTATCACGAATCCGTATTGCGGTCCCATCGTTCGCGCACTGCCGAGAATTCCGCGGCGTATTTGCTTCCGCTGCTGCGGCCCACCGATCGCCTGCTCGATGTTGGCGCGGGTCCGGGCACGATTACCGCGGATCTTTCGGGGCTCGTCGCGGAGGTCACCGCAACTGAGATTGGGTCCGACGAGTTACAGCTCACCCGGGCGACTGCGGCCGATCGGGGCACGTCCAACATCGACTTCCGGGTCGCGGACATCCATGCTCTTGAGTTCGAAGACGCGAGCTTCGACGTCACTCATGCGCATCAGGTGTTGCAGCACGTCGCCGACCCCGTGCTGGCTCTGCGCGAGATGGCTCGCGTCACTCGGCCTGGCGGTATCGTGGCGGTGCGCGATAGCGACTACAGCGGATTCTGCTGGTGGCCGCGGCTCCCCGAACTTGACACCTGGCTTGACCTCTATCGATCCGCCGCGCGCGCCAACGGCGGTGAACCTGATGCGGGACGTCAGCTGCTGTCATGGGCTCACGCTGCCGGGCTGACTGACGTCACGGCCACTTCAAGCACCTGGTGCTATGCCACCCCGGCCGAGCGTGCTTGGTGGGGAGGTATGTGGGCTGACCGCATCGTCAATTCAGCGATCGCGCGTCAAATCACCGATTCCGGCCTTGCCACCCAGATAGAGCTGCAAGAAATCAGCAAGGCATGGACGAAATGGGCAACAGACGATGACGGCTGGTTCTCAATTCTCCACGGCGAGATCATCTGCCGGGTGAAGTGAACCGCAATCGTCGTCGGCGAGGTCTAATTTCTTAGGCGCGCCGCCCCGACCAGCGGATGCCGAACCTCAGGGCCGGGGAAGTTGATTCGTCTGACCCGACGTCGGATGCCGGGAACGGTTTGTGCGTTACTGCCGAATCGCACGCTCAGGGACGTCGGTCCTCACCGACGCGATGTGTGGTGAGGGATCCTTCGGGACGACGGTGAGCGGTGGCCGCATGCTCTGTTGGCCTTTCCCGTAGAGCGTTCGGCTTACGGGAGACTGCGACATCGCAGTTCACTGAAGGCGGATTACCGAGTTCGCGGAAGATGACCAGACCGGTCATTGACAGGCTGGAAATGTCAAAAGGCAGACGATGAGCGCGCTCATCGTCTGCCTTCATGCTGGCAACATAGGTCCTTCGCGGGTTTCTAGCGGGTCCGGCGAGAGCGCAATCTCAGGGCGGAAGCGGTCACTATCATGGCCCCAACAAGTGTCGGAGCGACGCTCAGCGCGCCGAATGCCACAGCGTTGTATGGATTTAGCGCACCATTGGACGGAGACCATCCCATTCTTCCGGTTACGGCCCACACGACGACCGCGATGATGACGATGCCGGCAGTCAGACCGACTATCGGCCAGCGCCATCCAACGGCGACCGCGAGTGCACCGACGATAGCGACAATGGCCAACGTCAGAGAGTTGTTCGTAAAGTTGCCTGAGACCTGCACGGCCGCCACCACCGCAGTGACGTAATAGGTCAATGCTCCCACTACGAGACCAAGCCCCAGCGACGCGATGATCCTGGGGACAGTGCGCCGTGTTCTGCTCATCTCAGCGGACACGTTGGATTCAATCATGATGCCTCCTCACTCCAGCAGCCCGACCATCATCCCGGATTGCACGCTCCTTGTCGTATCGGTACGTGTCGACCCGCTCATCGCTATCCATCATGCTGGCAGCCTATGACCTTCGCGGCTCCCCTAGGACCCAGCTGGCGAGTCAGCCATTCTGTGACTCGCCAAATGCAACGTCAACCTGTTCCGCAAGAGGTTCGGCTTGCGGGACGCCGTAAATGCCGCGAGGTCAGGACCGGTCATGGTGAGATGCTAATTCTGTGGAATTGAACAAGAGCACCGATACGCAAGCCGTTGCCATCCGTCCGTATGGTCAAGCGGATGCCGCAGACACATTGGCAATATTCCTTGATGCGGTGACCGAGACCGCTGCCGCCGACTACTCGCCGGAGCAGATTCGAGCGTGGGCTCGGCCAGAAGCGCGAGATCTGCCCACCTGGCATGCGTCGATGCAGGAGCGGAACAGCTACGTGGCGACCGTCGATGGTGCACCAGCAGGCTTCTCCGACGTGAACCCTGCGGGGTATATCGACATGCTGTTCGTCGCCCCTCGATACCAGCGACAAGGGGTAGCACGACGACTGATCGGCCGTGTGGAGGTCTACGCGCGTAAGGCGCAGCTGACAGAACTGACATCCGACGTCAGCATCACAGCCCGCCCCTTCTTCGAGCGCCACGGATTCACCGTCGAAGCAGAACAACACCCAGTGAAGGGCGGCGTGCCGCTGACCAATTACAAGATGAAAAAGAAGTTACTCGGCAGCGCGGTGTGCCTGAGCGGGCAGCTTGTTTGCCACACCCAGGACCAGGCGGACACTGTCCGGGATCATCTACCACTGCACCTTGCCCTGACCCGCGCTGAACCGGGATGCCGTTCGTTTAACGTCACCACGACGAGCAATCCACTGATGTGGCAGGTCGAGGAAAGCTTCGAGCACGCAGCTGCCTTTGAAGCTCACCGGGAACGTGTCGCCAGCAGCGAGTGGGGTCAAGCTACCTTAGGGATCGAACGGCGTTACACGCTGATCGGACTCTAGCCGCTCGGCCCGGCTTAGCTCCTGCTCCTGCTCCTGCTCCTGCTCCTGCTCCTGCTCCTGCTCCTGCTCCTGCTCCTGCTCCTGCTCCTGCTCCTGCTCCTGCTCCTGCAGCGGGACTCTAATTTGTCCCGGTCAGGGTTCGGCTTACGGGCGGCCGGCGCTGCTGGGTGCGTACTCTGTGGAAAGCTGAAAGCGTGGAGTACGACAACGCAATCGACACGCTGATCGCATGGGCGCAGAACAGCGAGAACGTGCGCGCGATGGTGATGACTGGTTCCGCAGCCGCGCACGAGACGCATCCCTTGTCGGATCGCGATATTGAGATCTATGCCACGGATCCGACACCGCTCCTTGCAGACGATTCCTGGTGGGATCAACTTGGGGAGGTGCTCGTTGTCGAACGCTTGGCAACCCCCGGTTGGCACCCGGCCCGCTTGGTTTACTACATCGGGGGCAAGCTGGACCTGACCGTCATCAGGGCTGACGCGCTTTCGATGATCCGCCATGAGCGGCCTTTCACCTTCCTCGTGGATAAAGACGGTCTTTCCGGCTCACTGTACGTTGCTGCGGTGATGTCTTCATTGCCCGACGAGGCGGCATTTCAGGAGCGACTGAACTGGGGGTACGCGGCTGCACTGATGTGCGCGAAGGCAATCGTCCGAGACGAGCCGTGGTCATGCAAGATTCGAGACAGAGACCTGAAAGCGTCACTCCTGACCCTTATTGAGTGGGATCATTGCGTGCGCCACGGTCTTGACTACGACGTGCGCTTCCTGGGGTCCCGCATGCGGCAATGGATGGACGCCGACGTGCAGCAAGCGCTTGAACAGTGCTGGGCACATTTCGACGTCGTGGACTCTGCCAGGGCTTTGCGCGCTTCGATCGCCTTGTTCGCCAGGCTTGGCAGGCGTCTCGCGGACGGCCTTGGCTTCCGGTCCTTCAACCACGACCGCGTCCACCGCGAGGTCGAAGTCATCCTCGCCATGCAGTCGGGTGCCCGTTAGAGGATCCGCTACTGGAACGTAGCTGTCCCGAAAGACGTTCCGCTTACGGGCGTCTCAGTTTGGACGTCGACACGGTTGGCTTCACGCGATTCGGTCACCGCTGAGCGTCCGGCTTACGGGCGTCTCCAGAGTGCGGGACCGGTGCGATCTTCGAAATTGACCTGTGGTGAGGTCGTTACCTACCGGGAGTAGCGTCTGCGGCCACCTTTAGCGCCTCTGCGGCTTCTTTCACGAGGCCAGGCAGTTCGGCAGTCTTGACCTCCGCCCCATGCTTTGACGCGTCGCGGTGGGAGAACCTAGAAAGTACGTTCTTGACAAGAACCGCATCCCCGAGCTCGACGCGTGCCGCAAGCCTTATCTGATCCGCGGAGTTCGCGTAGAAGGGGGCCAACGCCTTCAACGACAACGCTACGTCTTCGGCGGTATCCGCTTCGCGGAAATGGCGACCGGCCTCGCGGAGAAGCAAGGCGCCGAAGGCACCAATTACGATTGCAATGGAGGCTCGTAGAATTCCGCCCCCTGGGGAAATATCGAAGTTCTCAATGATGGCTTCGCTGACAATATAGAAGCCAATCCCTCCCGCGAAGATGAACGCCGCCCATGCGCCGGCGCGAACCCATTGGGCTGCTTTACGCTCGCGTTTGGCGCGCCCGTACCAATCTGCTGCACTCAGATCGCCGGCCGCGTGCTCGGCCAGCGCTTCTCCCGCTCTGGTCGTCGCCGCGAGCGTGGCGATGCTGTTGAGAGCTTGTGTGTCGTGCTCCAAGTCTGTCGCCTTACGTTCCCGATCCCAGACATCGAGCACTGCCTCCCACTCTGCCCGCATCTCCGACTCGGCGGACTGGCTAACGGCGGCGATTGCCTCGCGCTCGTTCTGAATCACGGTTCGTAGTTGATTAACCTCGGCGGTGACCTTAGTTAGTTCGTCCAGTCGGTCGCGCAGTGCTTTCTCGGTCTCGGAGAGACGTTGGTCAATCTCACCGAGCCGCTCGCTGCGTGCGTCGACCTCCTTATCCAGGAGATCGACGTAAGCGGCTTTCAAATCCTTGGGAGGAGGCAACGGCAGGTCCCTAAGCGAATTCTCGAGCAGCTGGTAAGCCTGACCGTTCTGGTTACGGTATGCGAGGAACTGTCGAAAAGACGCTGTGTCTACGGGAAGCTGATTGAGCGCGGCGCTGAGCTGGTCGAGGGCACTTAGATAGAGCGCTGGCTGCCGAGCTACCCGCGTCTTGAGCGACTCGTCGAGCCACTCAATGATGTCCTTCCGCGCCTGCTCCGACTCCGCATCATCGAACCTAGCCGCGTTTAGCGACTCTCTCTTGAGCTGAAGAGTCTCCCACACCGGATGCTTGCTGTAACGCTCATAGCCCGTTGCCAAAGCACGGCCCCCCATTTCAGTCAGATGCTCCAACCAGCGATTGAATCCGCTGGGATCGAGCACGCCGATCAGTCTATTAGGAGCCCCGACCGGGAGCTGGCTGTCACCTTAGGCGAGACAAAGCGGATTCCTCGTCACTCTCCGCTGAGGCCCACACAGTTGACGTGGGAGGGAATCTCGTTGTTAGCTGATCCCGCCCGTCGCGGGTTCCCAAGTGACACAGCATCTTCTTGCAACGCCGGTGGGTGGATTGGTTGCAGACCTGTCGCGCTGGAGGTCCCCCTTGCGGGCTCAGATTTCGGCACGTCGTTTCTGATCGGCGCCTTGACGTGACCGTGGTTAGAGCGTTCTCGATCAAAACGTCATTCCGATATCAAACCCTCT
>NZ_SOGT01000020.1:0-6193 GCF_004403345.1 Cryobacterium lyxosi | reverse complement strand
GATCAAGAGTCATACGGACCGCTCGTTCGCGAACCTCTGTTGGGTGTTTCTTGGGCATATCCGAATCCTTTCACCAGAAAGAAAGCGGCAGGAAATCAGGGACGGTTCACTTCGCCAGTGGTGAAGTATTCGACGGCTGAGCTCGTGATCACATCCGTACCAAGCCCGCAAACCGTTCCTCCTGCGGGACCATTAGGAGGTCGCGGTCTCCGCCAGACCGCTCCGCCGTCCGTGGCCTAACCAAACCTAGTGAGACTACTCGTTCGCGGCATAGGCGTAATCAGTCGCTGCCCATGCCTTAGATCAGAAGAGACTGGTCGCGCTGATCCACGACACCTTGTAGGTAGCGGGTGTGTTGCATACGGTGACGGGATTTTCCAGCGTTATGGTCCGTGACGAATCCCAATTGGGTGGACTCACGTAGGCCACATCGGCGACGGCGGTGTCACAGTCGTACGCTCCGGCATTACTGAAATGAATGGTGCTGTAAGCAGACGCCCCAGGAGCGAGTTGCACCACCTCCGGCATGCCGCTGTCTGCCGCGCGCTTCCCCACGACTGCCCCCGCAGCGCTGTCCGCGAGGTTGAAGATGGAAGGCGGTCCCTCGACCCAACAGTCGTCGCCGCCGGTGTTAGTAAACGTGATCTCGGAGAAGAACGAACCGGCTCCGCTGGCCATGGGCTGTGCGGCGATAGAAATACCCAGGTTGTCTCCGTCACACTCAGCGGCTCCGCCGGGCATCGGCGTCACATCTGCATCGATTGCGGGGACCGATGCTTCGCCAGTGGTCTCGGACTCCCCCGGATCAGGCGCTACGGGCGAAGCGGAAGCCAAAGGGTAACCGGCACTCGTGGGCGACGGGGTTGAAGACGCTGTCTCACCGCTCACCTGGCCAGCGCAGCCAGTCAAGAAGAAGATGACGGCTATTCCGGAGCAGAGTACAGAAATTTTCTTCATGATTTTCCTCGAATTGTCGTGGTGTCAGTTGATGCATGCACCTGCGGTGTACGACTGCTGGGGTGGCGGCCTCGGCGTTGGGTCTAAAGGTGCGAGTCCGTCTGTGCGGAACATGGCAGCGACTTCGGTGACAGCCTCGGTCAGATCCAAGCTTCCCATGAGGACTATCATTCGACGGCTGAGCTCACGAGATCATCCCTGGCAAGCCCGTAAACCGTTCGGCTTACGGGCACGCCATGAAGGACACTTCTTGGCATTAGAGTTCGGTTCATGATCGTTTGGCTCAACGGCACCCATGGGGCGGGAAAGACGACGACGAGCGAGTTCGTGCAGCAATTACTGCCCGACGCGCGCGTCCTCGACGCTGAGAAGGTCGGCGAGGTGCTCATGGACATCAAGCCGGGACTTCCTGCAACGGACAACTTCCAGCACTGGAAGCCGTGGCGACCGCTCGTTGTCGAAACCGCTCGGCGCGTGCTCGAGTACACCGGAGGCACACTTGTGATGCCGATGACTGTTTTGGTCGAGAGCTACTGGCGGGAGATCAGCGGTGGTCTTACCGAGCACGGCATACCGATCCACCATTTCGTCCTCCACGCCGACCAGACAACACTCCGCGAACGCATACAGAACGACAAAGACCTCGGCCCCTCGACGTTCCGTTTCGCGTACTTGGAGCCATACGCCGAGGCAGCTCATACCTGGCTACACAAAGAAGCCGAGGTCATCGACACCACACACATCACAGCGGACCAAGCCGCGCAGCAGATCGCGGATTCAGTGCTTGATCGCCGAGAACGCGGAACATCCGGCATCCTTGATGCCTGGTGAAGGATCGCTTAGCCAACCTCGCGGGAGCCCCGAGTATGCCCTTCCTGCACCGGTCCCCCGACGCTTTCGAGGACCTCATGCGCGATGCGGCAGAGCTCCTCAGATGATCGTGGAACTGACTCCGCCCACTGGACGAGACGCTTCGCAGCCGGATCTTGAAGATTCCCGAGGCGTCGCACCAGCCACTTGCCGCTTCCAAGCCAGCTGCGGTTGGCGAAGAGCAGCAGTTCCCCGGCGCGCTTGTAGACGTCCGCGATGATGGCGAACTCCTCTCCGGGATCCGGGCGTCCCTGGAGATCATCGATGGCTGCCGTAAGCCCGTATCGTAGGTCGGCTTGCTGTGTCGCGCCGATCGGCTCCGGACCTGCGGCCATCACCCCTTGCGCACGAGCCTGCAGCAGCGCCGTTGCGACGTTGTCAACAAGTGGGATGCCGCCAGCCCACATATCCAAGGCGACGGGCCGGCGCTGCTTCGCCTCCAAAGCGAACCACTCATCGATGCCCTCGGGGCCGTAAACAAATGACTCGACCAGCCAGCCGTCGTGTCTGAGCGTTTCTGCGAAGCTCGCCGGACGGTCGTCGTAGTAGACCACGATGTCGAGATCAGAAGTTCTGGTCCCGCGGCCGAGCACGATGCTGCCGGCTAAAGCGGACGCTGCCGCCTCGGGGTGTACCTTCCTGACGAATGCTTGAGCCGATTTGAGGGCCCCGTCCAGTGCCGAAGTCATGCCTTGAGCATAGGGCGACACCAACGAGCGCCGCTGGGTCGAACCGTGAATGCGCCCGTTCATGGATCTTCCTTGGGTCAATCGTCCCGTACGGGGGTTCGACGTCTGGGCGGCCGGCGCTGCTGGGTGCGTACTCTGTGGAAAGCTGGAAGTGTGGAGTACGACAACGCAATCGACACACTGATCGCATGGGCGCAGAACAGCGAGAACGTGCGCGCGATGGTGATGACTGGTTCCGCAGCCGCGCACGAGACGCATCCCCTGTCGGATCGCGATATCGAGATCTACGCCACGGACCCGACACCGCTCCTTGCAGACGATTCCTGGTGGGATCAACTTGGGGAGGTGCTCGTTGTCGAACGCTTGGCAACCCCCGGTTGGCACCCGGCCCGCTTGGTTTACTACATCGGGGGCAAGCTGGACCTGACCGTCATCAGGGCTGACGCGCTGCCGATGACCCGCCATGAGCGGCCTTTCACCTTCCTCGTGGATAAAGACAGTCTTTCCGGCTCACTGCACGTGGCTGCGGTGAGGTCGTCATTGCCCGACGAGGCGGCATTTCAGGAGCGACTGAACTGGGGGTACGCGGCTGCACTGATGTGCGCGAAGGCAATCGTCCGAGACGAACCATGGTCAAACAAGATTCGAGACAGAGACCTGAAAGCGTCACTCCTGACCCTTATTGAGTGGGATCATTGCGTGCGCCACGGTCTTGACTACGACGTGCGCTTCCTGGGGTCCCGCATGCGGCAATGGATGGACGCCGACGTGCAGCAAGCGCTTGAACAGTGCTGGGCACATTTCGACGTCGTGGACTCTGCCAGGGCTTTGCGCGCTTCGATCGCCTTGTTCGCCAGGCTTGGCAGGCGTCTCGCGGACGGCCTTGGCTTCCGGTCCTTCAACCACGACCGCGTCCACCGCGAGGTCGAAGTCATCCTCGCCACGCAGTCGGGTGCCCGTTAGAGGATCCGCTACTGGAACGTAGCTGTCCCGAAAGACGTTCCGCTTGCGGACTTCCCTCCAGGACCATTGGGTGACGGCACTCACCGGCCGTGAACCGGACTAGGCCCCCTGAATCTGCGACCGCACGAAAGCCCATCCATCCCGGCCGAGCCCTTGAATCTGAATCGAGCATTCAAAGAGCGGCGTTCTGCGTCCGCTCAAGTTCAGACGGGGAGTCATGGATCGCCTGAGGCTTGACTGTGACTGCTCGCCGCCTGCTTGCTCGAAAAACGACGAGACACAGCAGCGCTGCGCCGTGGGCCGTGGGCCCCCACCAATAGATGTTCATGACAAATCCGGACCCGAACTGCATTCCGATGCCGACAATGCCCAGCGTTGCGGCCAAGGCCGCGCTGACGCTCACTAATATTGCCCATGCGGTGCGACTGCCGCGCCACACGCCGAACAAGATCACTGCATGCGGGATCAGCCAGAGGAGAGACCATAGGGCTTCCTCGCCGCCAAAGTATCCAACGACTGTCAGCAGAACCGCAATCGCAAACCATGCTGTTGCGCCTACGCGCGTGATGCTTTCCCACAGGCCCACCATGCACCCACCCTATCGCCGGACGTCCGCAAAGGGTTCGGCTTACGGGCACGACGTTCGAGGGCCGCGTCGGCAATCCGAGCCAAGCAGGCTCGACTTAGGGCTGCGGGATCAGAAAGTGCGCGACGACTGTCAGGGCCAGGATTACCGGCACGGCGAAGACGGTACTTCGGGACATACCGCTCAGCCACCGGTTTGCTCTGAGCCGGAGCAGCAGCCCAACGATGACAGTCGCGAGCAGCGAGAAGAGGATACTCGCGCTAATCAGCGACGCACGAAAAGGTAACAACTGCGGTGGGCACACCGCTGGAAGACTGGCCGAACAGGCCCAACCGGGCAGGACCGGCTGCGCCATCCAAAGCACTAGCAAGCCCAGAAGGACGACGCAAGCTGCGACTACAGGTGAGCGCGTGGCGCCGCGTGTCTTGTTGGGCATGTCGCCAGACTATCGATCAGGCACTCCTGTTGCACGACGACCACGGCGTCGCGGTCGACGCCGAAGAACTGTATGTTCTGGGGGCAAGCGCTATATGCGTCGCGCACTTCTGCATTGCGCATGATGCCAGCTTAGGTAACCGTCCCACTGAACGTTCCCGTTGCCGGACCAGATAATCCGGCAACGAGATTTCAATTGAGGGCCCCTCTCAAAGGCCCGATTCGAACTGACGTTGAATGGTGCGATAAACGGTCGACCGCGCGACGTTGAAAAGTTCCGCCAATTCTGCGCTGGAATGTAGGCCGGCGTTGTGTACTTCGATCAAGTGTTTTTGCTGCGTCATCGACAGTTTGGGCTGCTTACCGCGAAGACGTCCTTTCGCCTTGGCCACCTGCATTCCTTCGCGCGTTCTGGCGCGGATCAGATCCGACTCGAATTCGGCGACCATCGCCAGGACGTTGAAGAGCAGGCGCCCGACCGGGTCGTTTGGATCATGCACGGCTCCGCCGATACTGAGCTTGACGTCTTTGGCCGTCAGCTCGTCAATGATGTCTTTGGCATCCCTGAGTGACCGTGCGAGTCTGTCGAGTTTGGCGACGACGAGGGTGTCTCCAGCACGGCAGGCGGCCAGCGCTTCCCGGAGTCCGGGCCTGGCCCGGTTCGTTCCGGTCAGACCATGATCGGTGTAGATCAGTGACGATCTAACGCCCAGTCGTTCGAGGGCATTTTGTTGGGCGGTGAGATCTTGTTCCTCCGCGGAAACGCGTGCGTATCCAATCAGTAATCCATCCATGGCGAAACACTCCCGCTTTGCGGAGAGCGGGTCAATAATCGTCGCAGTCGCGGTCCCTCTTGCGGACCCCTCACTCTCAGGCGTTGACCCCAAGGCGTTCCCTTTACGTGACGCTTTGTTCATCTGAGCCATGGCTAAGACGGTTCAGCTATCCTCGGATCACAAGCAATGAATGGGGACGACATGGCTTCCACACGATCGATCAATACGACAAGGCGATTGGTCGTTCTCAGTGCCGCGCTCATGGTGAGTGCGGTTGTGTCCGGCTGCTCAGTCTCGGACGTGTGCCCCACGATCGGGTGGGACAACACTGTCACCGTCGAGCTCGAAGGCACAACATCTAACGTCAGCGTCGTTGAGTTGTGCGTCGACGGCGAATGTTCAGGCCCTGCCCCAACTCAGCTATCACCAGACGAGTCCGTCGGGATCGATGAACACTCGTGGGAAATCTCGACAATAATGGCGACTCCAGAAAATGTCACTATTCGCGCACTCTCACCAAGCAAAGAAGTCCTCGCCGAGAGGGACGTGACACTCAACTGGGTCCGCGTGGGCGGCACTGAACAATGTGGCGGACCTGCCGAGACCGACCCCATCACCCTCACTATTGCATCCTGAATTCTCTGAGCGTCCCGACTTTGTGCGATCCCGCAAAGGGTTCCCATCTGACACTCCGCGCCCATGTGGTCATCTGGTATTCGAGAAGCAGGACAATAACGCCCACGGTGTACTTTTCAAAGAGCGTCGACAAGCGATGCCGACTGTCGCGGTTCACCGTCCGGTGAACGTCCCGCTTGATGCCGAGGGCGGCGCTGGTTTGGTCGGGTGTCATCAGGGGTGACGCCGGTATCGAACAGCTTCGAAGCAGACACCTCCTCCGCGTAACCGAGCCGGGAGCG
>NZ_SOGT01000013.1:0-89769 GCF_004403345.1 Cryobacterium lyxosi | reverse complement strand
CCAACCGATCGGCTGGGTGGCAGACAGTACTTCACGTTCACTTTCACCTCGTCCCTCGCTCCGACGACGACGGCTTAGTTCCTTCGTGGACGAAACAGGATGGTGACGTTGATGAGCTCGCTGTTATCGCTGGCAAGCTGAAGTAACATTGCGGATCCCCTTGAGGCATAATTCCGATGCCCCGCTCAAGGTTCGGCTTACGGGCCTGTGCTGGCGCCCGCAGTGGCATTCGCATCCGGCTCGGTTCGTGTCACTCTTGGATGCCCTCGGAGTCACCGTGAATGTTGGATCGCTCTTCGTTGTGGGTACTTTCCCGTTGAACGGTGGCGAACCATCGTGGGTTTTAGAGTTGGTTGAGGTGGTGGCGAGTGGCGAGGACAGAGTAATCGACTGGGGCATTTGCCGTTTCAGCGGAGGGTTCTGGTTCCCCTGCCACGATGCGTAGAGGGAGTAGGCCAGCCCACACAGAGCGATCCTCTCCATCTCCTGGCTCCTCAATTAATGACGAACTGTTGTCTTTCACGCTTGCCGTCGTGAGCGGCACCCGAAGGACCATCGTTGCGGCCAGCTCACGCTGAAGAATTGGCCGTACTTCCCCTGCCCGACCAGGCATCAGGTGTTCAGCCAGCATCACGAGTGCGGCTTCTTTCTCGGCGTCCGGAAGGGCGGTCGCAACCCCGTGAATAACGGCCGCGCGATACCGCATTGAGCTATCGAAGAGCGAGCGAGCATAGACGAGCCCATCGAGATGAGTCACGGTGATGCATAGCGGCACACCCGCGGCCAGTCGTCGGAAGAAGTCGCTACCCGTCGACCCGTGGAGGAGAATTGAATCGCCGTCGCGTGCGAACCCGACCGGCAGTGCTACTGGCAAAGAATCACGCACAATCGCGACGTTCGCGGCCAAGCCCTCGTCGAGCACCGAATACAAGGCGGAACGTTCAGTGGTTTGGTAGTGAGCCAGACGACGCACCTGTGTCTGTTCAGTCAAGGGCAGGGCACCTTCAGCTTTAGTTTCCATTCCATCATCAAAACTGACGAAGCGGACCATGTAATAGACCAGTTTCATAGGTTTCTACTGGACCAGTAGGAAAATAGAGCCATGATCCTCCTCGAGCCTCTTTGCCCTGGCACGGACACGCCACTCTCCGAGCAACTCGCGCGTCAGATACGGTCTGCGGTTGTCGACCAGTTCCTCAGAGCGGGCGATGCTCTCCCGTCATCACGCGAACTTGCCATCACCTTGAAGATCGCGCGAGGGACAGTTGTGACTGCCTACGACACACTCGTTGGGGAGGGCTTTCTCCTGAGCTATCCAGGTCGCGGGACGTTCGTCGAAGACATTCCCCGCCTCCCATCGAGTCCGCACCCTCAGGAAGACCGATCCACCGCTAAATGGACAATGTCGGAGGGAGGCATCGATTTGCGGCCTGGGTACCCATCCACCCGGGGCCTGGCGGATGCGACGTGGCGCTCCGCGTGGAGGCAAGCGACCTCCCGTGACCCGAGCTCCGTGAGGGTCACGTCCCGCTGAGTGGTGGAGTTTCTCAACACCGTGCGGGTCAGTTGGTTTAGTTTAAGCGGCAGCGAGTTCTGGGAGGATCACCGCCTCGTCGAGGACCTCGACGGGGTTGTTCATGGTGGTCAGCTCGAGCATCGAGGCTTCGGAGAAGTAGCGACGTTCGCCGGCTTCCCATTCGTCATGTTGCTCGATCAAGACAGACCCTGCCAAGCGCAGCAGGGCGGCAGCGTTGGGGAAGACACCGACGACGTCAGTGCGGCGTTTGATCTCTTTGTTGACCCGTTCCAACGGGTTGGTCGACCAAATCTGTCGCCAGTGACGCCGCGGAAAAGCAGCGAACGCGAGCAGGTCAGGTTGGGCATCAGTGAGCATCGCGGCGACCTTCGGGTGCGAGCGACCGAGCATGGTGGTGACCTCCCGAAACTGCTTCTCGATGTGCTCACGGTCGGGCTGGGCGAAGATGGTGCGGATGATCGACGCCACCATCTCTTGGGATCCTTTCGGGACCACGGCGAGGACGTTGCGCATGAAGTGCACCCGGCATCTCTGCCAGCCGGCGCCTTGAAAGACCGTCCCGATGGCTTTCTTCAGCCCGGTGTGGGCGTCAGACATGACCAGCTTCACCCCGTCCAGACCTCGAGTTTTCAACGACCGCAGGAAGCTGGTCCAGAAACCTTCGTTCTCGCTGTCGCCCACGTCGAACCCCAGTACTTCCCGGCGTCCGTCGGCGGCTATGCCGATCGCGACGACGACGGCCTGGGACACGATACGGTGTCCAACGCGCGCTTTGCAGTATGTGGCGTCGAGGAACACGTAGGGGAAGTCCTGCGCGGCCAGGGTCCGGTCGCGGAACTCGGCCACTTCCGCGTCGAGGCCGGCGCAGATCCGGGACACTTCCGATTTGGAGATCCCCGTATCAGCGCCGAGCGCCTTGACCAAGTCGTCGACCTTGCGGGTTGAGACACCGTGGACATAGGCCTCCATCACAACGGCGAACAGTGCCTGGTCGACGCGGCGGCGGCGCTCGAGCAGGGCGGGGAAGAACGACCCGGCGCGCAGCTTGGGGATCTTCAGATCGAGGTCCCCAGCCGTGGTGCTCAAAGTCCGGGATCGGGTGCCGTTGCGGTAAGTGGTGCGGTCGCCGGAGCGTTCAAACGGGGCGGCGCCGATGAATGCGCTCGCTTCCGCATCGATCAGTTCTTGGTACAGAGTTTCGGTCGCGACGCGGATGCGGTCGGTGACATCGGTGAGTTTGAGTTCTCCCAGCAGGTTGAGCAGGGCAGACTGGTCTAGAGCCATCGTGTGGTGTCCTTCGTGAGTTGCTTTAGTCGGTACTCACTGACCATCCCACGGTGGCTCCTCGCGTTGGCGAAGCAACGCTCAAGGCCGGGAAACTCCACCACTCAATGGGACATGACCGTCGCGAAAGCCCAAATACGGGTTCAGAGTGGTCATCGAAATTCTCCTCGGTGAGTGTGCGCTGACTGCTGGATTCAGCCATTATGTCCCGGTTCCCCCGGTTTTTCAGCGCGTGGCCGAGCGCTCATTGCGCTGCGCACGCGGTGAATGAAACCCGAGTCTGAGGGTCGACAGGCACCAGCGGAGTGGCCAGAATAGGGGCAACGTTTTGCTCGTCGTTGACGTGCCTGTGTCGAACCGGCGGCGGCAACGGCGTGGTCCCGAAGACGAGAAGTCCGATGAGCACAGGAAAAGCCGACCGCGCCGCGCGCAATCTGTCTGCGAGTCACCCGCCGTACCCCGCATCTTCCGGCTACGCCCCCGTGTCGGATCGCTCCTTCGTAGCAACCTGGCTGTTCTCCTGGTTGCTCGGATTTCTCGCCGTGGACCGGTTCTATCTGGGCAAAGCAGAGACCGGAACACTCAAACTGATCACTCTGGGAGGCTTCGGCCTCTGGTGGCTCATCGATCTGATTCTCGTGCTGACCGGTTCACAGCGTGACAGGCAGGGCCTGCCCCTGTCCGGTTTCGACGCGAACAAAAAAACGGCCTGGCTGGTCACGGTGGTGGGGGTCCTCGTGTCGGCCGCCGTGTCGGGCCTCAGCGCGATCTTTGACGTGCTGGTGGGAGGCTGACCGGCTCACCTCACCCATCACACCGAAACGCCCCCGGCCTCGGTACAGGAGGTCGGGGGCGTTTCGGTGCTGCGGCTGCGTTACGAGGGCTGTCCGGTGGGAAGGACGGCGATGTGCTGCAGATTCACGTGTGCGGGGAGGCTCACCGTGAAGGTGATGATTTCGGCGATGTCTTCAGCGTTGAGCAGTGTGATGCTGTCGTCAGCACCGGCAATCCAATCCGACACGCCGGCGTCGGTCACGTGACCGGCCAGTTCGGTCTTCACAAGCCCCGGTGCGATCGATCCCACGCGCACGCCCTGTGCACCGAGCTCCACACGCAGTGTGGTGGTCAGGTGCGTGACGAACGCCTTCGTGGCGGAGTACACCGAGAAGTTGGGAAAGATGTTCTGCCCGGCGATGGAGCTCGTGTTGATGAGGTCCGAGGGGCCGCCCTTCGCGGCACTGACAACGAGCTGGTCGACGAACGCACCGATGGTGGTGACGAGCGCCGTGACGTTGAGGTCGATCTGGTGCTTCCACTGATCGACGGCGTGCTCCTGCATGGGGGCGGGGAGCATGATGCCGGCGTTGTTGAACAGGATGCTCGTGGTGCCGAGCTCCTTCTCAACGGTGGCGGCGGCGCGGCTGATGGCGTCGGCATCCGTCACGTCCGCGACGATCACGAGCGCGGTTCCGCCGGCGGCGGTGATCTCAGCGGCGAGCGCTTCAAGCTTGTCAGCGCGACGCGCGATCAGTGCAACCGATGCGCCGCGGGAAGCGAGCTGACGTGCAGTTGCCTCACCGATTCCGCTCGACGCGCCGGTGATGACCGCGACGCGGCCGTTGAGGTTTGCGGACAAAGTCATGGTGTTCCTTTCGTGCGGACGTGAATGCCCACACCTAGGGGAACCATCGGAGCGCCCGGATATGCCCGCACAACCGCGCCCCCGTCTTCCTAGGACAAGTTGTCCCCGGCTGATGTGCAGCCGGCCTGGGCGATACTGGAGTCATGGACACCGCTGGCACCCTCACTGATTTTCTGCGCTCTGCCCGGGCTCGGCTTGCGCCCGGCGACGTGGGACTGCCCCTGAACCGGACCGTGCGGCGGGTGCCGGGATTGCGCAGGGACGAAGTTGCCGGAATAGCCGGGGTGAGCGTGGATTATTACGCCCGCATGGAACAGGGCCGCGTGACCCAGGCATCCGACGCGGTGATCAATTCCCTGTCCGTGGCCCTGCGCATGAACGAGACCGAGCGCACCTACCTGTTCACGCTGTTGTCAGCGTCGACGGGTGGGCGGCTCGACGTGCGGGGACGCACGAGCACGGTGCGCGCGCCGCTGCAGGGCATCATGGATTCCCTCACCGGCTCCCCCGCCTTCGTGCTGGGACCGGGGATGCAGGTTCTGGCCATGAATTCCCTCGCGGTGGCGCTGATGGCCGACTTTGGCGCTCGCACGGGTCACCGGCGGAGCCTGGCGCACTGGACCTTTCTCGACCCGTCTGCACGGTCGTACTACCAGGACTGGGACCTGATCGCAGCGGATGTGGCCGCGATCCTCCGACGGGACACGTTGAGGCACCCGCACGACCCCGCCATGACAATGCTGATCAAGGAGCTGATGGAGCAGAGCCCCGAATTTGAAGCGATGTGGGCCGAGCATCGGGTCTACGAGTGCACCTTCGGCATCAAACGGCTGGTGCACCCCGTCGTCGGGCGCATCGATGTGGACTTCGAGAACTTTGCCGTTGCCGGAGAACCGGATCAGGAATTGTTTGTGTACAGCGCCCCGGTCGGCTCGCCGTCCGCCGATGCGCTGAGCATTCTGGCCGCCTGGAACGTGCAGCAGACACGGCCGGCGCGGAGCCCAGAAACCACCGTTGCCGGGTGACCGGGCACCAGCAGCGCTAGGGTCAGGGTATTCGGCTCGACCGCGTTGATCAGACGCGTTATTAGAGGAGACCCATGCGCTATCAGGCAACGATCATTGTGGTGGCGGCCGTGACCAAGCCGGAGGCGCTGAGCGCGATTTCTCAGGTTGTGGGCCGGCCCGTGCAGGGTAGCGCGGCGCATCCGTTCGTCGCGTTGCCCGACGGGGGTCGCGTCACGGTGGAGGTACCGAAGTTCGGCGAAGCGCCCCCGTTGGCCATCGACGTCACCGATCCGCGGAGTGACAGCGACGCCCGGGCTGCTGCTGAGACGCTGCTGGTCTCCCTCGGCGACGCCACCGGGTGGGCCATTCATCATCTGCAGGCCTCGGCCGAGTAGCCGATACAGTGATCTTCATGGAACGATCATCATGAAACTCACCGACGTTGGCGCCCCGGATCGCAGCTTTTCGCGGTGGCTGAGCGACGACGAGATCGGCCAGGTGATCGCGCATAAGCGCGGCTGGCGGCTGGCTCCAGACGGGCGGGTCATTGCCGGCAAGATTTTGCACCGCACCATTGCCTCATCGCTGGCCGCGTTGAGCAGCGCGGCGGTCGCGAACCGTTGGGCGTCTCGCCCGGCCGAGCCGCGCAGCGACGGCAGCGGCCCCACCCACATGATGTGGGGCATCGTCGACGCCCGTTCCGACGCGGAAATCGCCGAACAGATCTAATCACCCGGTGCGCTACGCACCGGCAGGCAGGAACACACCGGCTGGCACGGAGGCATTCGTTGTAGCGTGAGAGCATGACCAACCTGACGCCCCGTTACATCGAACCCGGCCAGCCCTTCGATCGCGACACCAACTACATCGAAGATTGCATCACCCGTGACGCGCGGGACGGCTGACCCGTCCAGACCGGTCGATATCGCCTTGTGGCCGCGCGGGCATGCCCCTGGACGAACCGCACCGCAATCGTGCGGCGGTTGCTGGGTCTTGAACGGCGCTGCGGATGTCGACGCGTTGGGGGTTGCCGTGCATGTCACGGCCGGCGCCGGTGGCGACGCCGAGGAAGAACAGCGCGGCGAGATGGGTGGCGTAGGTGTGGCGGAGGTCGTGACTGTGGACGTGCGGGAAGAAGGTGCCGCGCTTGTGGGCGTTTGTTTCGGCCATGGCGGACACGTCTCCGGTGATCTCTTGCGCGGTAGCGTATTGCAGTGGTGCGCCGTCGCGGGTGGAGATGAAGAGCATGGCGGGTTCGCCGCTGGGAGTGACGAGGCGGCGGCGTTCGCTGGCGGTCATGGTGTTGAAGAGCCGGGCGGTGCCGGTGGTGTCGATGATGCCGCGGAAGGTGGGTGTGGGCAGTTGGGCGACGTGAATGGGGTCGGCTGGTGTCCAGCCTTTGAGAAGTGCGTTGCGGGAACCACCGTCGGGGTTGGCGTAGTCGTGGACGCGTTGTAGGTGGTGGCGGAAGGCTGGGAGGCGCACTTCGCGGCGGATTTTGCTGGTCGCGCCGGGGAGGTACATCTCGACGAGGTCGCCGGGGCGGCTTTGGTCGGGGAGTTCGTAGATGGTGAGGTGGGCGAGTGTGTCGACGCGGCCGCCGCAGGCGACGCCGAGTGCGATGAAGGCGGCGTCGCGGGCGCCGGTGAGGCTTCCGGTGGTGGCGCGGTTGGCGCCGTGGATCCAGGCGGTGCCGAGGAGTTCGTCAATCTGTGGTGGCTCAAGGGGGGTGCCGGCGGCGCTGGCCTTTGGTACGTTGCGGCCTTCACGCATGGAGGTTACGACGCCTCGGGGCGTCCGGATGTTGTCGAGGGTGATGGGGACTTGGATGCGGTGGGTGTCGCGCAGCCACACGTAGAACTGCTTAATGGCTGTGCGGTCGCGGCTCCAAGTTGTTCCGGCGACGCGGGTTTGGTCGTTGACGGTGCGTTGGTTGACGTAAGCCACGATGTGTCTGTTGGTGGCGCCGCGGAGAGAAGTGTTTCGGTCGACGAGGAAGGCGACGTACTGGGAGAGGCTTTCGGCGTAGCTGGCGGACGTCTTCGTGCTGTAGGGACCGCCCGTGCGGGCGGCGACGTAGGCGAGCCATGCTGAGGCGTCAGGTTCGATGTGGCCGTCGATGGTGAGGACGGGGGCGAGCAGGGGTGGGATGTCGAGCGGGGGTTGGCCGAGGTCCTGTTCGATGAGGTCGGGGTCCCAGACGCCGCCTTGTTGGATCCGAACCCGTCGCATTTGGAGCCTCTCGTTCTGAGTGACACCAGTATGACGTGAAGCAGAATTGAGGGATAGTCATGGTCCCGGTATTTACCCGGGACCATGACTTGGAGCAGCTCTGGATTAGGAGACAGACGACATTCCCGGAGATTTACCGCTTCAGGTTGGTGAGCTCCTGCAAGACCTCGTCTGAGGTGGTGATGATTCGGGCGTTGGCCTGAAAGCCGCGCTGGGCGACGATCAAGTTGGTGAATTCCTGCGAGAGGTCAACGTTGGACATTTCGAGCGCACCGCTGGTGAGGGAGCCGAGGCCAGCCGCGCCCGGGGTGCCCAGTTCGGCGCCACCGGAATTGAAGGTCGCGCGGTACGCGGAGGAGCCAGCCTTCTCGAGCCCGCCGGGGTTGACGAAGGTGGCCAGGGCTATGCGACCGATGGCCTGCTGTTCGCCATTGCTGAACAGGCCGATGAGCGTGCCGTCGGCACCGAGCGTGTAGCTGTTGAGCGTACCGGCCGCGCTGCCGTCGTCGGTGTTGCCGGCAACGGTGGGGAGACCGGCGAAGCCCTTCAGGGCGCTCAGGTCCATGGCGATCTCGTCAACCGTCAGGTTATTCAAGCTGGTGAAATTACCCGTGGCCTTGCCTTGCGCGTCGACCTCAGCGGTGAGCTGCAGGGTTTGAGCAGCGTCGTCATTCGTGTTCGACACAATCCAGCCATCAGCGCCGGGCTGGCCGGTGCGGGTGAACGTCAGTGACACCGTTCGGGAATTGCCGAGGTCATCGTAGACATCGACGGTGCGCACAAGGGACTCGCCAACCGGGGAATCCGCTGGCAGGTTTCCGGTGAAGGTCGCGCTGAGTGACCTGACCGCGGGAACAATCGCGCCGACGGGTAGCGTGATGTTGCTGACCGGTCCGCCAGCGTTGACGACGCCGTTGACGGCGCCCCAACCCTGTACGATCGCGCCGTCGGGCGAGACCAGCCGGCCGGCCGAGTCGAAATTGAAGGAACCGGCGCGGGTGTAGAGGCTTTCACCGCCGAGAGACGTGATGAAGAAGCCATCGCCGGAAATCATAAGGTCGGTGGTCTTGCCGGTAGATTGCGCGGAGCCCTGGGCGAAGTTCGTGGAGATTCCGGCGACCTGCACACCGAGGCCGACCTGGGCCGGGTTGGTACCACCGGTGGTGGCCGTGGCGCCGCCGGCGGCCTCGGTCAACTGCGACAGGGTGTCCTGGAATTGAGTGGCAGACGCCTTGAACGCCGTCGTGTTGACGTTGGCGATGTTGTTGCCGGTCACGTCGAGCATGGTCTGGTGTGAACGAAGGCCAGAGATACCGGAGTAGAGAGAACGAAGCATGAGATGCAAGCCTTTCGAGAAAGAAGGAGTACGTGGTGAAGTTGGTGAAGTGACGGGATCGCTGGGCTTGGGGCCGGGGGTCAGGCCGCGGTGGTCGACTCCGCGGAGTCTTTAGCGACTGAGGTGTCGTCGGTGACCGTGGGGCTGGTCACGCCGGAGATGACGTCGAGGGCCACAGGTTCACCGTTGACGGTGACCGTGGGAATGGGGCCGGCGAATGATACCGACGAAGCGAGCCCTGTGATTTCGACGCCGTCGGCGTCGGTATAGGTGACCGTCTCCCCCACCAGGGCTGTCGCCGAGGTGCGCATCTGTAAGGAGAAGCCCTCCTCGCTCGCGGTGGCCATTTCGGTGAGCTTTTCCATCATGGCTAGCTGGGTAGTCTGGGCGATCATCTCGTTGGTATCCATCGGGGAGCTGGGATCCTGGTTTTGCAACTGCGTCACCAGAAGCGACATGAACACCTCCGAGTCCATGGACTGTTTGGGGGTGCGCGTCGTAGTTGTAGACGAGTACATTCCGGTCGGAGCGGCGGCAGTGGCCGCCAGGGCGTCGATAGTCACGGTTTTCTCCTTCTAAGCCAGTACGTCAATGGTGTGGGTAGATCCGAATTGGGGTGGTCGTTGCTCGCGCGGAGTATCCGGTGCTCGGCCGTCTGCGCTACGAGCGTCGCTATTGCGTGCGTCAGCCTCGGAGCGCGGCTGACGGGTGGCGCTCGGATCGCCGGCCTGGCTATCGGACGACAGGTTGAGCTGGGCGCTCAGCCCGGAACCGGCGAGGTCACGACGTAGGTCGGGCAAAATCACGCGCAGGGCGTCGCGGGCCAGGTCTGTAGGAGCGAACAGCTCCACCCGAATACCCTCCCCCGTCACATGCGCCCGCACGGTGACCGGTCCCAGATTGTCGGGCGACACGCTGATGGTCAGCACGTGCTCACCGGGGGCCGCGGTGGTGAGCGAGAACAGTGGCTTCATGATCTGGGCGGTGAGCGGCATGGCGTTGACCGAAGCGGGCGCGGCCACTCCAGCGGTTGTGGGGGTCGACACCACGGCCGGCAACCCGATGGCCCCAGCAGTGGGCAGGGCGGATGCCGCGGGCGCCGATGATGCCGAGTGCGCGACGGCGTCGGTGTCGGTGTCGGCAACGGCGTCGGTGCCTCGCCCGGTCAGCCGTACGGACTCGGGCACCGCGAAGCTAGACGCCCCCGCGATGGTAACCGCGGTGTTCAGCGTGGCAGTGTTTTGCACCGCACCGGCCTGCGCCGCACCAGCCTGCGCCGCACCACCTGCCGCAGTTGCCGGGACGTCTGCCGCAGTTACCGGGACGTCTGCCGCAGTTACCGGGACACCTACCGCAGTTGCCGGGACACCTACCGCAGTTGCCGGGACACGTGACGCAGTTACCACTCCGGAGATTGCTGAGGCGGGCGGCGGAGCCGTCGACGCTGTCACAGACGCTGTGACATCCGCTGTGACTTCAGCCGTGGTGAACGCCGTGGGTGTGGCATCAGCCGCGGACGCTGCCGTGACGGTGGCACGGCTCGAGGCCGCCGCCGCTTGAGCCGCAGCGGTCGGAGCTGCGACGACGACGGAGGCGAACGTCGTGGCGGTCGGGGCTGCTGCGCCCGCATCGCCGGTGGGGAGTACAACAGCGATAGTTCTTGTTGCAGGGTCGGGCGTACGAAGTGCGGGGATCGTTGCTACGGCGGCCGAAGCAATCGAGGCCGCTGAACCCGCCGTGACACCGAACGTACCTGCCGTTGCGGCCAGTGCCGCAACGGCCGCCGTGACAGGTGCCGCCGCATCGAGTGCGTTCCAGTGAGCAGCCGAAACGGAGGTTACCGAATGGCCAGTGCCGTCGGCTACCACTGCGGCCGTATTATCCCACGCAAAAGCCGCCGGGAACGACACGGGGACGACCGGAATGGTGGCATCCGCTGCGACGAAATCAGGGTGCACTACGGACAACGACGACGTCGAACCGGCTGTGGAATCCGCAGCATGATCCCCCGTCGGCTCCGTCGGCTCCGGCGGCTCCGTCGACACCGGCGGCTCCGTCGGCTCCGGGGCCGATGAAGCGCCAGTGCGCCCCGCAAGGGCGTCATCCATGATCGACCCGAAGGCATCGGCGCCCGGCGACACCGACCTCGTCTCGCGCGCGGCGACGGGCGCAGACGGCGCTGCGGCTGGGCGAAAGTGACCGAGAATGAGAGTCATAGTGCGCTTCCCGTGACTGTTGGGTTCTGCTGGGCGAAAGCGGTAAAGGCTGCGTTGAGCATGTCGGCAGGGCCGGCGCCCGTGACAGCGGTGTCGGTCGGAATGATGCGGCGGATGGTGGTGATGTCGGCATCCGTCATATACGCCTCGCGCAGGCAGACGGTGCGGCCTGGATACGGCGCGTGAATGACCTTGTTGTCGCCGGCGTAGATGAGAATGTGGTCGCCACCACTGGTGACGATGAGGTCGCCCGGCTGGGCTTCCGCAAGGGAAGCGACCTCCGTTCCCATCTTCATCTGCCCCGACACGAGTCGCGGCAGTTCTATACCGATATCGGCATAGACGGTCTGCACGAGTCCGGAGCAGTCCATTCCGCTGGAATCTTCACCACCGAACACGTAGGGCACGCCGAGGTATTTCTGTGCGGAGGCGACCACGTCAGTGCCGCTTGCGCCCGTGCCCGATCCGGTCACGCTGGTTGCGGTCGTGCCGGCAGTGCCGAGCGCCGCCGCCAGGGTCGCTGCAAAGCTACCAGCCGAAGCGGATGCCGCACCGGTCGTCGCCGCTGTGGCCGTTGTCGCTGTAGCCGTTGTCGGTACCCGGTCTGAAGCCACGCTGGAGAGCTGCTGCAGTGTGGCCTGGATCTGGCTGATTCGCCCCATGGCCGCGATCATCGTCATGGTGTCTCCTCCTCGTTCATCGTGGCGGTATTGTTCGTGCCGGTACTGTTCGTGGCGGTATTGTTCGTACCGGGATGGGAGCGGTGCCACCGCGCCCCGGCAATTTCGTCGAGCACGGTCTGCTCGGCGTGCAGGTCTTGCGCCAGCAGCGCGGCAGCGTGCCGCTCGTGCAGTTTTTCGAGCGCGACCGACTCGGCCCTGGCCGCGTTGTACGTAGTCTGGGCCGAGTCCAGGCTCTCCTGGTGGTTGCGGCCAACGGCTTCAAGCTCGGCAAGCATGCTGCGCGACGACGACCGCGCCGCGGCCATGGCGTTGAGAGCAGCGATGGTCTGCGGGGAATTGCCGAGGGAACCGAGCGCAGTGCGGGCGCGCCCATGGCGGGCCTCGATCGTCGCCACCCGGGCGTTCGCTTCGGCCAGGTCGAGGGCAGCCTGGTCCTGCTGCAGCTTGCGCAATCGCAGCAGTCCGGCAAGAGGAAAGAGGCGGCTCATGCGACAGCCCCGAACGCACGGGTCAGTCGGGTGAGCTGGGCCCAGGCCTGCTCGCTGGGAGTCTGGTCGTTCATCCGCTGCTGTAGGAAAGCTTTGATGGCCGAGTCATTCTCAACGGCCGCATCGACCATTGGGTTGGTGCCGGCCCGATACGCTCCGACGTCGAGCAGGTCCTGGGCGCCCTGACGGGCCGCCATCACCGTGCGCAGGGCCGTCGCGATCGCGTTTCGTTCCGGACTGTTCACCCGCGAGGCAACGCGAGAAATGGAGGCGAGCACATCGACCGACGGAAAATGGCCGGTGACGGCAAGCTTACGGTCGAGCACAACGTGACCGTCGAGAATAGACCGCGCCGCATCTGCGATCGGTTCGTTGTGGTCATCGCCGTCGACGAGCACGGTGTAAATTCCAGTGATCGAGCCGGTTTCACCAGTTCCGGCGCGTTCGAGGAGTCGGGCCAGCACCGAGAAAGTCGACGGCGGATAGCCACGGGTAGCCGGCGGTTCGCCGACCGAAAGGCCGATTTCGCGCTGGGCCATGGCGACGCGGGTGAGCGAGTCCATCATGAGCATGACGTCGGCGCCCTGATCGCGAAACGATTCGGCGATGCGGGTCGCGGTGAACGCGGCGCGTAACCGCATCATTGCGGGTTCGTCTGAGGTGGAGACCACGACGATGGAACGGGCCAGGCCTTCCGGGCCAAGGTCGTCTTCGAGAAACTCCCGAACCTCACGCCCGCGTTCCCCCACCAGCGCGATGACCGATACCTGAGCATCCGTTCCACGAGCGATCATCGACAGCAATGACGACTTTCCCACGCCGGAACCGGCGAACAGTCCCATGCGCTGGCCGCGACCGACCGTCGTGAGCGTGTCGAGTACGCGTACGCCCAGGTGCAGCGGGGTCGTGATGCGTGCCCGGTGCATGGCCGACGGGCTGTCGTGTTCGAGCAAAACGGCACCGTCGGAATCGAGCGGTCCCTTGCCATCGATCGGGCGGCCGAGACCGTCGATGACGCGCCCGAACAGGCCGCGACCGGTGGGCACGAGCAGGGACGAACCGGCTGATCGCACCCGGGCCCCCGCCTGCAACCCGGTGATACGGCCAAGCGGCATACACCGAATGCTGGTCTGGGTCGTGGCGACGACCTCCGCATCGATTCCTTCGTGGCCTGGACGGGCGTCGAGAGTGACAATGTCGCCGATTGCCGAGCGCAGGCCACGCACCTCCACGCCGAGCCCGACGATGGACGACACGATACCGACCCGCTCAGGGCGGCCGGCTTCGATCGCTTGTGCGAGCTGCGCGGTGCGTGGACGCCAGGCTGTGATCATGCTTCGACCTCGGCAAGGGCGGCCTTCGCGCGGGCGAACGCCGTGCTGATGCGTGCGTCGAGAAACCCGTCACTGAATTCCGTGATGGCGTCTCCGCGCTTGAGCTCGGAATCGGCGACGAAGCGGATGCTCTCCAGCGCCCGCGTCTGCGCGTGCAGCACGACAAGGTCCTCCGGGTGCATGCGAATGCTGTGGACCTCGCTGCGATCGAGTTGGTCAGGCTGGTACAGGGCGCGTTCCAAAGCCCGGCGAGCCGACGGCTCGGTGTGGCTGAGTTCGCAGCCCAGAATGGCTTCGGCCAGTTCGAGCGACGTGTTCACGAGGGTGGATTCCGCCTGCTGAATAAGTGGGATGCTGCGTTCGTCGAGGGCTCGGGCGGCGGCAGCGAGCAAACGCACCACGTGGTCGATCTGCGTTTCACCGTAGCGTTCGTTTTCGGCGTGTTCGGCGTTGATCTCTTCGGCGCGGCGCGCGACATCCCCTGCGGCCAGGCGCAGCCCTTCGGTATAGCCGGCGGCGTGGCCTTCTGCGCGCGACTGCTCGGCAGCACGGTCCTGTTCTTCGTCGTGCAAACGCGGAAAAGCCATACGGCCGAACCCGGTGTCAGTTGACATATTCGTCCTCGGCACCGCGCTGCACCGTGATATTTCCCTGCGCTTCCATATCGCGAATAGCGCGCACGATTTCGGCGCGGGCGTCTTCGACCTGGCGCATGCGCACCGGACCGAGGCTCTTGGTCTCGTCGTCGAGCACATCGCGGTTGCGCTCGGAGAGGTTGGCCCGAATGACCTCGATGACGGCGTCGGTGCTGCCCTTCATCGCCAGGGCCAGCACATTCGTGTCAATTCCGCGTAGTACCTGCTGCACGTCCCGGCTTTCGAGCTTGACGATGTCGGCGAAAGTGAGCATGCGTGAACGAATCTCTTCGGCGAGGGCGGGGTCGCGTTCTTCGAGACTTTCCAGCAGCGCCCGCTCGGTAGCGGCATCCGCTCGATTGATGATGTCAACGAGCGGCTGGATACCGCCGATGACTTCTGCGCTGGCGCGAGCCACGATCTTGCCGGTGCGCAGTTTCAGTGTGTCCGTGACGATGCGGATGGCCTCGGGGGTCGCACTGGACATCGTGGCGATGCATTGCGCTACGTCGGTGCGCAAACTGGCTTCCATGCCGGCCAGAACAGCCGATGCCTGATCGCGCCTCAAGTGCGCCAGAACGAGAGCGACGGTCTGGGGCATTTCGCCATCGAGCAGGGTGAGTACGTCGCCGGGCTCTGATGGGTCCAGAAACTCGAAAGCTTTGCCGGCCATCGACGTGGCGACCCGGTTCATGACGCCCGCCGCGCGCTCAGCGCCGAAGGAAGCCTCGAGCAGGCCGATCGCGAAGTCGTGCCCGCCCCTGGACAGACGGCGGCCCTTGAGGCTAATTTCGTGAAACTCGTTCAGCGTGGCTTCGGCCAGTGCCGGATCGACGTTGCGCAGTTGAACAATCTCGCCCGCGATGACCTCGGCTTCGATATCGCTGAACTCTTTCATGACCTCGGTCGCGCGCTGACGGTCCATGTTCATGAGCACGACGGCGACCTTCTGGGTGCCGCTCAAGACCGTGAGTACATCGCTCATGCTGGCTGCCGATCGTCCATGAGTCCGCGCAGGAACTCCGCGGTGCTGCGCGGGTCGCTCTGGGCGAGCGCGTCGATTTCTGCACGACGGATGTCGGTGTCGCTGGGCACGAACGCCACGGTCGGGAGGATCTGGGTCGGGGTGTCATTGCCCTGGTCAAGGAACAGGGTTGCCGGTGACGCGGTGACCGACAGCGGTGTCGGCACTTCACCGAGCGCGTCCTGCACTGGGGCAAGGTCACCGATCTCGACCGATTCCCGGCTCTGGCGCCGTGATCGGCGTGCATACAGAATCAGGCTGACAACGAGCGTGATGACAATGCCGGCGGTGATCACGGACACCCGCAGAATATCGGCGAACCGTTCGGCGGCCGCGGCATCCGCTGCCGCTTGGAGCGCCGCCGCTGCCGCTGCCGCACCGGCGGTGTCAAAGGCCATGACCTCGACGGTGACTGCGTCACCGCGAATGGCGTCGATTCCAGCAGCGGAGGTGACGAGGGACGTGATGTCGACCACGTTGAGATTGGCGGCGGCATCCGCGTCGACGGCCACGGAGACCGTCTGTCGGGTGATTGCCCCGGCCGGGATAGTACGGCTCTCGGTCACTTTATTGACCGCGTTATTGCGGGTGGTCGATTCGCTTGAGAACGTGCCGTCGGTGGCACCATCGGCCGCGACGGCCGCCTCTGCACCGAGCACACCGGCGGCGTTGCCCCCGGTTCCCGTATAGGTTTCCGTGTCAACGGATTCGTTGAGGGCCGGAGTCTCGATCGGGGCGGTGAACGACTCTTCCACCCGTTCGGCTGATTCATAGCTCATGTCGGCAGCAACAACGACGGTGGAGTTGCCGGCACCGACGACCTTGTCGAGCATGGCCTGCACGGCGTTGCCGACACGAGATTCATAGTCAGAGGCCTGTTGCTCCGCTCCCCCCGTGGCGCCGATTCCAACGGCGGAGAGAACGGCGCCGGTCGAGTCGACGACAGCTACGTCGGCTGCGGCCATGCCGTCGATCGAGGCGCTCGTCAGGTGGACTATCGCCTGCACCTGGTCGTTGGAGAGCGAAACGCCGTTTTCAGTTTCAACGAAAACGGAGGCCGTCGGGTCGTTCTTCTCCGATACGAACACACTGTCTTCGGGGATCGCCAGCCGTACCGAAGCAATCTGAACGCCGTCGAGCGCACCGATGGTCTTGGCAAGTTCGCCCTCGAGTGCGCGCTTATACGTTACCGACTGCTGAAACTCGCTCGACGTGACACCCATGGTGTCGAGCAGGGAATATCCCCCGGTGCTCGATGTGGGCAGGCCGGCCGAAGCCGCCTTGATGCGTTCGTCGTAGACGTTCGCTTCGGGCACCAGAATGGTGGCGCCGCCATTTGCCAGTTCGTACTCCACACCGTCAGCCCTCAGCTGTTCGACGATACTATTGGCGTCCTCGCCGCTGAGGCCGGAGAACAGGGGCGTGAATGCCGGCTTGGTCACCCACATGCTGAGCGCGGCGATGCCGAGTACGAGCACCGCGACGCCAATGATGGCGACCGTGCGCTGGGCGATGGTGAACTCGCGAATAGCGTTTCCGAAGCGCTTGAACACGCTGGTGACCTGCCGGGGCATCAGGCCTGCATCCTCATGATCTCGTTGAACGCGTCGACGCCTTTGTTACGCACGGCTGCGACGAGTTCCATGGTCACCTGCGCGCGAGTAGACGCAATCGTGGCGGTGTGAATGTCATTGAGGTCACCGGTCACGGCCTGAATGGCGAGGGCGTTCGACGTTCCTTGCAGCTGCTGCAGATTGTCGACGGCGCCCGAGAGCGCGGTGCCGAAGCCGGAGCCATCGATGCGCTGCGTGGGGGTCGTGGCAGAAGTGCCCATGACTCCGGAGAGCGACGTTGCGGCGGTGGTTGCGTTGATAGCGCTGAGCGGCATCAGCCACGTCCGATCTGTAGTGCGGCTTCGTAGGCCGTCTTGGCCCGGTCGACGACGGCGGCGTTGGCCTGGTAGCCACGTTGGGCCATGATGAGGTTGCCCATCTGCTTCGCCAGGTCGATTTCGGGGTACCGCACGTAACCGTCGGCATCGGCCAAAGGATGCTCCGGCTCGTAGACGAGGGTTCCCTCAGCGCCGCCAAATGCGGCACTCGCGCTGGCTCCGACGTTGCCGGCTCCTTCCTGCGCCACGATGTAGCGTTCCTGGAAAGCAGCGTCGTTGGTTGCCGTGGCGGTATTGGCGTTGGCGAGGTTGTCGGCGATGGCGTCGAGCCATTTGCGGTGCAGGGTCATTCCGCTTCCGGCGATACCGATGGCGTCGACCATCAGGCGGTCTTCATCGCGGCGCGCATTGACGTGGCCGGCCCCTCGACTGCCCGAGCCGCGAACTGGTAGCGCAGCAACGCGTCGATGTTGGCGAGGGTCTCGGTGTCGAGGTTGACATTGTTGCCGTTCAGCAGGGTCGGATCGAGTGAGCGCTCGGTTGTGGCCGCCGCCAGGCCACTGCCATCGGCGACTGACTGGGCCAGAGCGCTCTCGAAGGAGACGACCTTTGCGTGATAGTTGGGCGTATTGATATTCGCGATGTTGTTCGCGATCGTGCGCTGGCGCAGGGCCAGACCGTCCAATGCGCTGGTGAGGGCTAGGGAGGTCACGGAATCAAGCATTCGTACCCGCTTCGTCGACGAAAGACACGTCGGCCGATCCTTGGCCTGATTATGAGCACTCCGTGCTCACCACTTGCTATCGGTCAGCCCGACAGAACCGTAAGCAGTTCGTGAGAACATTCTCCCGGATTGTTGCGCTACGGGTGATGGCGGTTATTCAACCGGCAACATCCAGATAAACGGATGCCCGCGCATCGCGCTTCGAAGGTACCAACCGCACGGCCGTGAGGTGTTTGAGAGTGACGCTACGCGCTTGTTCGAGCTCGATAATGATTTTTTGCTGGTTGGTGAGCAAATCACTGGCTCGAACGGCGAAATCGGCAGGCAGGGCGCCGAGGCCAACCGGTGGTGTCCAGGTCGTCAGTGCCGACGCGAGTTCCCCCTCTGCGCTGGTTGACCCTGACATGGTTGACACCGCAATGGTTCGCGCCGCAGCATCAAGCGAGAGTTCGAGCGCGCCAAGGGCGGCCGCCCATGCGACGCGAGCGGCGGCATCCGTTGTGGCGGTCTTAGCCAATGCCGAGCTCACCGCTTCGGCCTGTGGCTGGCGCTGGCGTGGCCGGCAGCAGATCGGCCGCTTCGTGCCAGGTCTGCCGCAACGGCTCGAGCAGCACGATGCACTCGTGCGTACGGGCGGGATTGCGGCTGGTGTTCGCGCTGACCATAGCGGTGGAGACATAGGTATAGAGCGAGAAGAGTCCCTCGCCGCCGTCCCACGCCTCGACGATGAGCGACGTGCTCAACTCCGACACGATTGCCTGGGCGTGCAGCAGATTGTCTGACGCCGTCTGCCAGTCCTGACGCTGCTGGGCCGCTTCGGCGCGGTTCAGGTCGAGCAGCAGGCGGTCGTAGAGCATCGTGAGCAGCCGAACCGGGGTGGCTGAGAGCACCGCGTCGCGGTTGTAGCGCGAACGCTGGGCATTGGATCCTGCACTCATGGTCATCGTCATCATTTCGAGGTGGAGCTGGTCAGGGCACTGACCTGGGCGGTGAGCCAGGCCGACTGAGCGTTCATGTTGCTGAGCTGTACTTCCATCGCAGCGTAGGTGCGTTCGAGGGTAGACCGGCGCGATGCCAGTCGAAGGTCCCAGCTGTCGATCTGGGTGCCGAGGCTCTTCACGAGAGACTCCTGCCCGGTGATCTTCGATGTGATCATGCCGTCGTACTTGTCGGAAGCACTCGAGGCAGCAGTAGCGACGCGACTGGAGATCTCACTGAGGACCCGCTTGACGAACTCGGGCTCGTCCTTCATCGCCGTGGCGAACTTATCAGCATCGAATTGCAGGGTGCCGGTCTTGGTGATGCTGATGCCGATCTCACTCGGTGAGCGGCCGTCGACTGGAGACGACGCCGCGTTCAGAATGAGCTGCTTGACATCGCGCACGGTGCTGTCGCCGCTGAACACTCCGCCCGAGACGATAGCTTTTCCGGTACTGTCGGTGCTGTTCACAACGGCAGACTTCGTCGAGATGAGCGCGAAGACACCGTTGAGTGAATCGACGAGGCCCTTGGCGAGCGAGCTGACCGCCGCATCATCACGACTCACCCTCACCGTGACCGGCTCCGCCGACACGGCCGACACCGTGACCGCAACGCCCGGCAGCAGGTCGGCGAAGGTGTTGGTGGACGACGTGATCGCCTGCTCGGCGGCGGTGCCCTTCCACAGGGTGACCGAGGCGTCTTGGGCGGTGCGGATCAGCGCGGCACCGGGTGCCGTGAGCACGTTACTCGAGGTGCCATCGGCCACCATGGCGGAGGTTCCGGCATGCAGCGCGAAGGCGCCGTTCCGGCCAGTTTCGTCGGCAATCAGCTGGAGACGGTATTGCGTCACGCCCGCGGCGTCGGTGCCGGAGGCGATCTTGGTGGCGGTGATGCCGGCCTCTGCCGCATTGATGGCCGTGACGACGTCGTCGAGCGCGGTCGTGGCGGCGGTGATTGCTGTTTCGGTGCCGTCGTTTGCGACCAGGGTGTAGTCGACGGTCGATGCTTCGGTCATCGCGGCGGTGACGCCCGACTGGGCCTGCGCGAGCTGAGCGACGACGATGTCGAGCGAGCCGGTGGCGGCGTTGCTCGACGCGGAGGTCGTCACCGTCGCGGAGCTGCTCGTAGCAGCGTAGATATTGAGGGAGTCGGTCGTGGCGCTCTTGTTGGCGAGCGTGGCGAGCGAGGCGATTGAGGTATTCAACCCCTGGAGCGCGGTTACTAGGGTGTTCGAGCTGGAAACCCTGGCCTTCAGCTGATTCTGCGGGCCGGCCTCGAGGGTCATCAGCGAGTTGATGAGCGCGGTGGTGTCCAGGCCGCTGATCAGGCCATCGACTGCGAGAGACATTGCGTGACCTTCTCTTGGTTTAGTGCTCTGGTGCATTCTGACAGAGCAGATGCCCGTGCTGTGTGAAAAAAGCTTGGGGCTGCCGAGGCGCGTATCCAAAACGCGCCTCGGCCACCACCAAGCTCAGATCAGGATCGATCTGGTCGTGCGGTTGAGCGGGTGTTACTGGAGGAGCTGCAGAACGCCTGAGTTGGACTGGTTCGCCTGCGCGAGCATGGCGGTACCGGCCTGCGACAGGATGTTCGCACGGGTGTACTTGACCATCTCTTCAGCCATGTCGGTGTCGCGAATACGCGATCCGGCAGCGGTGAGGTTCTCCTTGGAGACGGCCAGGTTCTTGATGACGCTTTCGAACCGGTTCTGCGAAGCACCGAGGTCTGCACGGGCGCTCGAGACGCTTGTCAGCTGCTTGTCCAATACGCCGATCGCAGCGGCGGCTCCGTCTGCAGTCGAGAAGTCCAATTTAACGTCCCCAACGGCGTTCGCGGAAGAGACATCCGTCACATCGGTAGCGGCCGTGCCGGAAACCACAATCTTGTTGTCTGTCGTATTAGTCAGCGCCGTGTTGTTCGACAAGATGTTGTACTTGCCCGCCACTGTACCAGCGGTCACCGTGAATTCGCTTCCCACACCGGCCTGCAGCTTCTTCAGTACACTTGCGTCAGAATCGGTAGCCAGCAGATCGATCGTCTTGGTTTCTCCACCGGTCTGAGCGATACTTACTGTCGTTAGAGTGGCTGACTTAACTTGAACATCAAGGTTCTGAACTGCTCCTTTCAGTGCAACTCCATCGGCGTCCAACCCCTTGAGTGCGTTGACCACAGTGTTGACGTTCGCAGTACTAAGTTTGACTGCGATCTGACTACTCGCGTCGCCGTTCGCGCCGACCTGGAAGCTGAGGTCAGCACCACCTGCGAGGAGCTTGGTGCCGTTGAAGTTGGTCGAATCGCTGATACGAACCAGTTCCTCGCGGAGCGCATCTACCTCGGTAGTGATCGCCTGGCGTGAGTCTGCGTTGTTCGAGTCGTTACCGGCCTGAACGGCGAGGTCACGAACGCGCTGCAGAATGGACTGCACTTCGTTAAGCGAACCTTCAGCGGTCTGGATGACGCTGACGGCGTCCTGAGCGTTACGGGCAGCGACGGTGAGGCCACCGACCTGCGACTTCAGGCCTTCCGAGATTGCGAGGCCGGCGGCGTCATCCGCTGCACGGTTGATGCGAAGACCGCTGGAAAGCTTCTCCAGCGACTTCGACAGGTCGTTCTGTGTTGTTGCGAGGTTGCGGTACGCGTTGTTCGCCGCAATGTTTGTGTTTACCTGCATGGCCATGATGAATCCTCCGTGATTGGGTCGAATACACCGGCCCATCCATGGGCCAGCACTTTGAGCTATCGGCCAGTTTCGGAGGCGGGTTAGAAATCCGCAGGGACTGTTTTGTCAGCACCGTGCGTAGTGCTCACTGGCGAGCGTGCGCGATTGCGGCGCCACCGCCGGCGCCGACGTGCAGCGTCAGGAAAGAGTCAGGATGCAGCGCGGGCGGTGTCGAGACGTTGGGGTTCCTGCGCGGTACGAGTCATTCCCACGCTTGCCAGGCCAGCGAGGCGGGCGAGGTAAGCGCTGCGGCGGGCCGGCGCGATGCGGGACTCCGGCTTGAACTCTGCCACGGTCTCGTCGGAGTAGTGCGTGACCAGCCCGTCGCGCAGCAGGCGAATCGCTTCGGCGCGCGTTTGCGACACGGCGGAGTGGGTGGTGCCGAGCTCAGCCGCGATGTCCTTGACCGAGCGATCGTCGAAATAGACCTGCTCGACGATGGCACGCATCTTGTCGGGCAGGGCGCCGACCGCTGCACGCAGGTAGACGAGGCGTTCGGTGGAGAGCAGTGATTCTTCTGGCATGGCCGTATCAGCCACGAGAAACTCGGCGGTTGTGTCGTCGAGGGCCGAGAGGGTGCGGGCCGCATCGGCCAGGCCCGCCGCTGCGGTGTCGCGGTCGACGCCGAGAGCGTCAGCGATCTCGTTCACACGGGGGGTGCGCCCGAGCGCTGCCGAGAGCGTGTCCTGTACGGCGAGTGTTTCTTTGATGCGACGGCGAGCCGAGCGGGTTGCCCAGTCGCTCGAGCGCATGTCGTCGGCGAAAGCGCCGATAATGCGGCGGCGAGCGAAGGCACCGAAGGGAACTCCGAGAGCGGGATCGAAGGCATCCGCGGATGTGATCAGTGCCAGGGCGCCGGCCGACGCGAGGTCGTCGCGGGAAAGGTGACGAGCTTTGGCCCAAACCTCGGATACGAGATAGCCGACAAGCGGCAGGTTCTCCACGACAAGCGCATTACGGTCTTTCCGATTCACAGCGGCCCCCGAAACATGTCACGTGTCTCCAGCGTGGGGAGATGACCTGATCACCCCAACGCGAGGCACATCGGCCTCAGGGTCAAAGCTACCCCAGTTGTGGGCAAATGGGGACCACTTAATGCCCATTTATGGCATAGTTTCGTCCTCTCTTTAGAGGACACGCTCGCTATTCTCACCGTGAATTCCCTAACCGGCATGACACGGTGGCCGATAGTGGTCACGAATGAACCGGACGGCACGCATTGGTGTGACGCTGGCCTAGGCCAAAAATGATGGGTGGAGTGGTCATGGGCGCCAATGAACTGTCTGCGCTGCTGTGGCGCGAACGCGAGCTGTTGGAGCTCCTCATCTTTAAACTCCAGGAGGAGCAGTTGTTGCTCCAGGGCGGCAAATCGCGCTGGCTGCAATACGCCACACGGGAAGTCGAACAGGTTTTGATGTTGGTACGGGAAGCAGGGCTCGCCCGCACGGTCGAAGTCGCTGCGCTGGCCACCCAGTGGGGCACTTCCGAGGACGCCACCCTGAGCGAACTCGCTGCACACTCCCCGGCCGGCCCGTGGGGCGAAATCTTTGCCTCTCACCTGAAGGCCATGGGCGATCTCACCCTGCAGATCAGGGAACTGCGGGACACGAACGAACGATTTATTCGTGCAGCCGTTCGCTCCACTCAGGAGACTCTGAGCACGTTGAACGTCAACACCCGTACCTATGATGCGAGTGGCGCAACCGCCGCTCCCGAAACCGTCGCTCGCATCTTCGACCGCAACCTCTAAGGCACCTTATGACCTATAAGCGACAGGACTGGACCACCCGGTGAGCACTTTCGGCGGTTTGAACACCGCGTACACTGGCCTCGTCGCCGCGCGGCAAGGCCTGAACGTGGTCGGGCAGAACATCGCCAACGCCAATACAGACGGCTACACCCGGCAACGCGTGTCAACCTCTGCTCTCGGCGCCACGGCATCGACCGGCGTCTTTTCGCAGGGCGCTCGAGTCGGTGAAGGGGTAGCCCTGGTCGGGATCGAACGCCTCGCCAGCACCCAACTCGACTCGCGGGTGCGAGCCACTGCGGCAACCGCCGGTTACACGGCGGTACGTGCGAATGCGCTCGCCTCGATCGAAGACTCGCTGAATGAACCCGGCGAGAATGGCATCTCCGCCAAGCTCGACGAATTCTGGGCCGGCTGGCAGACACTGTCCAATGGCACGGACACAGCCGCTCCCGCCGCGCTGCTGCTTGGAACCGCTGGCGAACTGGTCACGCAGATCTCGGAGGGCTACCGGGCCGTCTCGACTGAGTGGACATCGGTGCGCACCGACCTAAACAATATGGTCTCCGAACTCAACGGCGCGGCCACTCAGGTCGCCGCGCTCAACGTGCAGATTCGCCAGAGCCTCGCCACGGGCGGTACGGCCAATGAACTGCTCGACCAGCGCAACTCCCTCACCACCACGATCGCCGCCCTCACCGGAGCCACCGTCACCGAGCAGGCCGACGGCACCGTGAACGTGCTCGTGGGCGGTAACGCGCTCGTCTCTGGGGAAACGGCTCATCAGCTAGACGTCACTGGTGCACGGGTCATGCAGGACAACGTGTCCGTGCAGCTTGAGTGGAGAGGCAGTGCTCGGACACCGGTCTCAGTAGATGGCGGCGAAATCGCCGGCGCGCTGTCATTGCTGGGCCCAGCCAGTCAAGACACTCTGGCCACGGGTGGTGCTTTGGCCGAAGCCGCAGATGCTTATAATTCGTTCGCCCAGGACCTCGCCAAAAAGGTCAACGATATTTACGAGACCGGCTTCACGCAAGCCGGCGAGACCCAGCAAAAGTTCTTCGCCATCGCGGCGGGCACACCGGCCGCGCAGGCTCTCAGTATTGTGCCGAAGGCATCCGCTGATATGGCCGTTCGCGCGTCAAATGATTCTGGCGCGTACGACAGCACAATAGCGGATGCAATCGCCCAGCTGGGCGCCGGATTCGCTCCGGATGGCAGCGTCATCGTGTCACCGAGCACGGTCTGGTCGGACTTCGTGACGAAGACCGGCGTGCTCACTCAGAGCGAGCTGCAGTCGGCAGCGCTGGCCAGCTCGATGTCGTCGGGGGCCGCCAACCAACAACTGGCCAACTCCTCGGTCGACCTCGACGAAGAAAACGTGAACCTACTCATGTTCCAGCACGCGTACCAAGGAGCGGCTCGCATGATGACGGCCGTCGACGAAATGCTCGACACCCTGATCAACCGCACCGGATTGGTTGGGAGGTAGATCATGGTCGATCGAGTGACCAACCAGACCCAGATGCGCGCGGCCCAGCGCAATCTTCAAGAGAACCTGAGCCAGCTGGCGCGCTTGCAGGAACAAGCCAGCACACTGAAAACCATCAATCGTTCCTCCGACGACCCGACCGCCGCCGCAGCCGCGATGTCGGTGCGGGCCGAGATACGCGCGGTCGACCAGTACAGCGCCAATGCTGACAACGGCAACAACTGGCTGACCACGATCGACTCTGCCCTGTCATCGGCCACCGACATCATGAACCGCGTGCGCGACCTCACGGTGCAGGGCGCGAACTCCGGAGCGCTCACGGCTGCCGCGAAGGAGGCGATCGCCGTCGAGTTGGAAGGTCTCAAGACCGACCTCGCGACCCAGGCCAACACGACGTTTCTCGGCCGTAGCGTCTTTGCCGGTAATTCGGATGATGCCACGGCGTTTATCGCGCTGGGCACGAACCCGGAGACATACGACTATATGGGTGGCACGGGCAGCGTCGAACGGCGCATCAGCGCCACCAGCACCGTGCGGGTCGACGCCGACGGCGGCGCGATCTTCGACGCTCCGACCAGCCCGGGCTCCGGCTCGGTGTTCGACCTGCTCGACGACATCGTGCGAGACTTGCGCTCGACGCCGCCCGTTAATGTGGGAGCACGTCTTACGACTATTGATGAACGGATGGCAGTCATGGTTGGTCAGCACGCAGAAATCGGCGCCCGCCAAGTACAAATTGAACGCGCCCAGTCCACCCTGCTCGAAAAAGCCGGCACACTGGATGCCCAGCGCTCCGGCATTGAAGACGCCGACCTCGGCCAGGTCATCCTCGATTTGAAACTCCAGGAAATGACCTATCAGGCTGCGCTCGCTGTCACTGCCCGTGTGCTCCAACCGACACTGATGGACTTTCTCGCATGAGCAGTACTCTCACCAGTCCGACTCTGAGCTTTGTGTCTCCCCCACCCGGGTTGGCTCCGCTCACCGACTTTGTGCTCGACGAGATCGACGGAGCCGCTGGTCTGTACTCCCTGCAGGCATCCGCTCAGCCGACCACGCGCCTGTTCGTGCTCGACGCGGCCATCTTTCTGCCGAGTTACACCCCGGCGATCTCCAACGAGCAGTCCATGGCCCTGTCGCTGACGACGCCCGACGACGCTCTCGTGCTCGTCGTCATCAACCCCGGCGAGAGCACCACGACGGTGAACCTGATGGCTCCCATCGTGGTCAACGCCCACACCGGTGCCTGCGCCCAGGTCATCCTCGATGACCAGGACTGGCCATTGCACGCCGAGCTCGGCGCCCTTGCCGCCTAGCTTCGACTGGTTACCCGGTGCACGACTCGGCTAGCGCGACTCGGCGTCGATCAGCGCAGCCTCGAAGGCGACCCAGGGCAGCATGGCGCACTTGACCCGGGCCGGGTAGCGCGACACTCCCCCGAACGCGGCGGCATCACCGAGAATCTCCTCGTCGGGCTCGATCTTGCCGCGGGAGCGCAGCATCTCGCGAAAGTTGTCGAGCAGGGCGCGTGCCTCGATCGTGCTGAGGCCACGCAGGGTGTCGGTGAGAATAGAAGCGGATGCCTGCGAGATCGAGCAGCCCTCACCGGTCCAGACCAGGTCGGTGACCGTCTCGGCGTCGATCGAGACACGTAGGGTGACCTCGTCACCGCAGGTGGTGTTGATCTGGTGCGATTCGGCCACCCGCAGGGCACTCGCCGTGCCGATCGCTATGGCGTCGGCCAGCGGCGTGAGCTCGACCGCCCCGTGGCGGGCCTTCGCGTGCTCGAGAATGATCGTCTGGTAGAGCTGCTGCAGGTCACTCATGGCTTGACACCGAAGAAGGGAGCGACTTCGGCGAGGGTGGCCAGAAACAGGTCGACCTCGTCGGTGGTGTTGTAGAGGTAGGTGCTTGCCCGGGTGGATGCGGTCACACCGAGCCGGCGGTGCAGCGGCTGGGCGCAATGGTGGCCCACCCGCACGGCGATGCCGGCATCGTCAAGAAACTGGCCGACATCGTGGGCGTGTACTCCGGCGACATCGACGGCGGCGAGCCCGAGCCGTTCCACGCCGAGCCCGGGGCCGAGCAGGCGTACGCCGGAGATCTCGGCAACCCCGGCGACCAGGCGCTGGCCCAGCTGGGCTTCCCAGGCAGCGACCCGATCCATGCCGGTTTCGCTCAGGTAGTCGACGGCCGCCGCCAGCGCGATCGCCTGCGAGATGCGCTGCGTACCGGCTTCGAAGCGTTGCGGCGGCGCGAGAAACTCGGCAGTGTGCATGTCCACGGTGGTGATCATCGATCCGCCGGTCAGAAATGGCGGCATGTCGGCGAGCAGCTCGGCCCGGCCATAGAGCGCGCCGATGCCGGTGGGGCCGAGCATCTTGTGGCCGGAGAAGACGGCGAAGTCCACATCGAGCGCTTTCACGTTGACCGGCAGGTGCGGCACGGTCTGGCAGGCGTCGAGCACGACCAGTGCCCCGACTTTACGAGCCAGCGCCACGAGTTCGGCGACCGGGTTGATGGTTCCGGTGACGTTCGAGCCATGGGTGAAGGCGAGGAGCTTCGTGTGTTGACCGACGATATCCGCTGCGGCCAGCAGATCGAGGCTGCCGTCATCGAGCACGGGAATGAAACGCAGGGTGGCCCCGGTGCGCTGCGCCAGTTGCTGCCAGGGAATGAGATTGGCGTGGTGTTCCATCTCGGTGACCACGATCTCGTCGCCGGTGCCCAGGCTGAACCGGCGCGCGGCCGGGCCGCCGAGGCCGAGGTAGGCGTTGGAGAAGCTGTAGGCGAGCAGATTGATGGCCTCGGTGGCGTTGGAAGTCCAGACGATCTCATCGGTCCCTGCGCCGACGAAAGCGGCTACTTTGTCGCGGGCGGCTTCGAACCCCTCCGTTGCCTCGACGGCGAGCGTGTGAGCTCCGCGGTGCACTGCGGCGTTTCGCTGCTCGTAGTATTCCTGCTCGGCTTCCATCACGCTGATCGGGTTCTGCGAGGTCGCTCCCGAGTCGAGATAGACGAGCGGATGCCCATTCACCGTCTGGTGCAGCACCGGAAAGTCGTTGCGAATGCGTTCAACGTCAATGTTGGTCAGCGGAGCCAATTTTGGGTGCTGGGCGGCATGGGCTGGAGAGTTGGCGGACGATGGGGCAAAAGACGTCATACCCCAAGGATATTCCCTCGCCCCGAACGTGGGCACCGCAAAGCGGAGTATGACACAGCGGTGGAAAACCCGGCGGTAGCATGTGAGGCTTGAGGGATGACTAAGACTGCCGAAAACACCGAGCTGCGCGAGGAGGTATCACTCGACCGGCCGTGGGTGACCCTGGTCTGGGACGACCCGGTCAACCTCATGTCGTATGTCGCCTACGTTTTTCGCAGCTATTTCGGTGTCACCCCCAAGCAAGCCGAACGACTCATGCTGCAGGTGCACAACACCGGCCGGGCCGTCGTAGCTACCGGCAATCGCGAATCCATGGAACGCCACGTCGAGGCCATGCACGGTTATGGTCTCTGGGCGACACTCGCGAAGGCCGACGAATGAGCGTGCCCCGGCGCTTCACGCCGCAGCAGGACGGCCGGTTGCTCGGCCGCTTCGAACCGATCGAAGCAGACCTCCTACGCCTGGCCACCACCCAGCTTCTCGAAATGCTCGACTCCGGCACCACCGACCCGCAGCTCGCCGCGAGCGACGGAGTCTTCGGCCGACTACTGCCCGACGCCTACCGAGATGACGACGAAGCGGCGGCCGAGTTTCGCCGCTTTACGGCGAACGGCCTGCTCGAACGCAAAGCCCTGAATGCCCAGATCGTGCTGGACTCATTGGGTGCCAGCGAACCGGATACCGCCACGCCCGACAGCGGCGATCGCCAACCGGTCGTGGTCAGTATCGACTCCGACGCCGTGCAGGCCTGGCTGCGCAGCCTCACCGACCTGCGCCTGACCCTCGCCGATCGATTGCAGATCTCCCCAGACGGAGTCGTGCACCTCGCCACCGAGGACACTCCGTTTCTGCGCGAACTCTATGAATGGCTGGGCATGCTGCAGGAAGAACTGGTCTACGCGATCGACGTCTGACCGTCCAACGTGACCGCGCTATCGGCCTGCTCGGCCAGCAGGGCCCGGGCAGCGAGCCCGATCACTGCGCTGTAGGTGGGGTAGGCGAATCGCACGTTTGCCAGCGTGGCCAAGTCGATCCCGGCGGCCATCGCCGTCGTGACGGACTGGATGACCTCGACGGCGTTCTCACCGACCGCGTGGGCACCGAGAATGAGCTCATGCCGGCGGTCGGCGATGAGCTTGAGAAATCCCCGTTGCCGATCGTCGATCACCGCCCGATCCAGCAGCGAATAGGGCACCACCGTGACGACGCACAGCTCATCGCGACTCCGGGCGTCAACCTCGGTCAGGCCGACGCCGGCGTAGTCCGGATCGGTGAACCCGCCCGCAGGAAGCAGATGGTGCGGGGTTCGTCGGTTGGCATCCAGCACGGCGTTCTCGGCTGCGGCCTCTCCTTCGAATTGTGCGGCCTGCACGAGCATGTCTTGGCCGTTGGCGTCACCAACGGCGAAAATGTGCGGTATCGAACTTCGAAAATTCGCATCGACGGGAATGGACGACCTCGTCGTGACCACACCGGTATTTTCCAGTCCGAGGTCACTGATATCTGCCGGCCAGCCGGTTGCCATGATCACCGCGTCGAAGCTGCCTGTATTTTCGAGTCCATTCTCACGCCAGGTGAGGGTGATCGAGCCGTCAGGGGCGCGTTGCAGTCCGTCAATACCGTCAATTCCCAGTCGGACAATGACACCTTGTTCGACGAAAGCCTGGGCGACAGCCTGCGAAACGGACTCGTCAGACGTAGCGAGCACGCGGCCGGCAACATCGAGCAGGGTCACAGCCGAGCCGAAGGAACGAAACACAGTGACCAGTTGGGCTCCGGTGTTTCCGCCACCGATCACGGCCAGGCGAGCGGGAACATTCGGGAGGTCGAGCAGGTGCTCTGGTACCGTTGCGAGCTCGGCTCCGGCAACCGGCAGCCGCCGGGAGTGACCACCGACGCATACCAGTACGGCACCGGCCGTCACCCGGCGCCCAGACTCCAGCCTGAGCGTGGAGGCATCCAGAAACCTGGCGCGTCCCTCAAGAATGAGTTCCACACCGGCGTCAGCGAACCGCGTTGCCTCATTTTTCATCACACGCACCCGGTCGACTGTTTGCCGTACGCGGGCGACCGTGGCCGGCCAGTCGATCGGGCGTTCAGTCACTGAGATGCCATAGGCGTCGGCGGTGCGAATCTCTCGCATGAGCCGAGCCGTTTTCGCCAGCACGCGGGTGGGTACGCATCCGGTGTTCACGCACGTGCCGCCCAGGCGGTCAGATTCGCAGACGGCGACGGATGCGCCCAGCTCCGCCGCACGCAGGGCTGCAGCCGTTCCAGCCGGGCCGGCACCGATCACGACCACATCGAAATGATCAGGAACGAGCCCGCTCACATCAGCATGCTGCTGTTCGAACGGCATCGTGTGTTCGGGGGTTGGGGCAGCGGTCATCTCGGTCTCCCACCGTCGTAATCGACGAAATACTGACAGTGTCGGCTGGGAATCAACCTGCGCCAAAGTGACCGAGACACCCCTGTTTGGGGGTGCTCTCTTCCCTGCTAATCCCGGGCCTCCACAGGTAGTCTGGTCGCGACCCGGTGGGGCACCCGTTACCACGGCTGGTTCGCCCCGGGCCGTCAAACCGTGTGCCAGTGACGCTTGCGCGGATGCGCCACCGCCTCTCAAATTGGCTTCACGACATGCCACGGAAGACATATGGACCTCAGCACCCTGACCCACATCACCGCAGCACGGCAGCGCAGCGACCTCATCGCGCTCGGGCCGAGCGTCGTACCGCTAGCCGGCGGATCCGAGCTGTTCGCCGACCCGCGCGTGCACCTCACGGCACTCGTCGATTTGCTGACCCTGGGGTGGCCGGCGCTCACGATCACCGCGGATGGTCTCGAGATTGCCGCCACATGCACCTTCGCCGAGCTTTCCCGGCTGCCGATGCGGGTGGGCTGGGCGGCGCATCCGCTGTTCTACCAGTGCTGCACGGCCCTGTTCGCGTCCTTCAAGGTGTGGAACGTCGCGACTGTCGGCGGCAACCTGGCCACCTCACTACCGGCCGGCCCCATGACCACCCTCGCGGTCGCCCTCGACGCCGAACTGCTGGTCTGGCGGGCTGACGGCAGCGACGCCATCGTGCCGGCCCGTTCGTTCGTGACCGGCAACATGACCAATGCGCTCGCCGACGGCGATGTGTTGCGCTCCATTCACGTGCCGCTCGCCTCGCTGCAGGCGCAGACGGCGTACCGCAAGATTGCCCTGTCGCCGCTCGGGCGCTCGGGCGCAGTGCTCGCCGGCCGACTGGACGCGCTCGGTGCTTTCGTGCTCACAGTGACGGCAGCGACGCTGCGACCGGTGCAGCTGCGCTACCCGGCGCTACCCGCCGCCCACGTTCTCGCCCGTGATATCACCGCGATCGACTGCTGGTTCACGGATGCCCACGGCGCCGCCGACTGGCGACGCGCGATGGGTCTGCTGCTCGGCGAAGAGATTCGCGTCGAACTCGAACTGGCCGGAGGCCGCCAATGACGCTGGAACAGGCGAAAATCGAGGCTGTCGGCGCCATGACCTTTGAGGTCAACGGCACCCAAGTCGAGGCGACGCCGCCTCCCGGTCAGTGCCTGCGCACGCTCCTGCGCGAGCACGAACACTTCGAGGTGAAGACGGGCTGTGATACCGGCGACTGCGGTGCCTGCACGGTGCAGGTCGACGGCACGCCCGTGCACTCCTGCATCTTTCCCGCGTACCGAGCCGCGGGAAAGCACATCACGACGGCGGCCGGCCTCGGCCAGCCGGGCACCCTCTCGCCCCTGCAACAACGTTTTGTCGACTCCGCTGGCTTTCAGTGCGGCTTCTGCACCCCGGGCGTGATCGTCACCGCCACCGCCATCGAAGCGGATACCGGTCTGAGCGTCGACGACCTGCCCCGTCTCTTGAAGGGAAATCTCTGCCGGTGCACCGGCTACCGCTCGATTTCCGATTCGATCGTCGGCGAGCACACCCCGCTGGACGGGTCCTGCCACACCGCGCCGGGGCGCGAGCACACCGAGACGTCGAGCCTCGGACCGGTGCGGGCGACCGGGCGCACCGGGGCTCCGCGCGCCGTCGGCCTGGTCGGCACCTCCCCCGGCGCGATCGCCGGGGAGCGCGTGGTGAGCGGCCTGGAGCCGTACACCCTCGACGTGGCCGTCCCCGGCCTGCTGCACCTGGCCGTGCTGGGTAGTCCGCACGCCCACGCACGCATCCGATTTCTGAATGTCGCCAAAGCTGCCGCGCTGCCGGGCGTGCACCGTGTGCTCACCCATGCCGATTCCCCCACCACCCTGTTTTCGACCGCGCGACACGAGAGCAGGTTCGACGACCCCGACGACACCCGGGTCTTCGACCAGACCCTGCGCTTTCGCGGCCAGCGGGTGGCGGCAGTCGTGGCCGATTCGGTGGCGATCGCCGAGGCGGCCTGTCGGTTGATCGACGTTGAGTACGACCTCCAGGACGCCGTGTTCGATCCGAAGCTGGCCCGACAACCGGGGGCTCCCCTCGTGCACGGCGATAAAGATCCGGTCGTCTCGCGCCTGGCAGATCCCGGGCTCAACCTCGTCGCTGAGCTGCACGGCGAATACGGCTCCGTCGAAGCCGGTCTGGCCGAGGCCACTACCGTCGTCTCGGGCAGCTGGCAGACCCAGCGCATCGCGCACACCCACCTCGAGACCCACGCCACGATCGGCTGGCTCGACCACGGCCGACTGGTCTTGCGCACGAGCTCGCAGGTTCCGTTTTTGGTGCAGAAGGAGATCTGCCGCCTGTTCAACCTCGACCCGGCCGGGGTGCGCGTCTTCACCGCGCGAGTCGGCGGCGGCTTCGGCGGCAAGCAGGAGCTACTCACGGAAGACCTCGTCACCCTCGCCGTGCTCGCAACCGGCCGCCCGGTGCAGTACGCGTTCACCCGCACCGACGAGTTCACCATCGCCCCGGTACGACATCCGATGACGATCGATGTCACTCTCGGAGCAGGGCGGGACGGCCGTCTCACCGCGTTGAAGCTGGGAGTGCTCGCCGATACGGGCGCCTACGGCAACCACGCACCCGGCGTGATTTTTCACGGTACGAGCGAATCCGTCGCGCTCTACAACGTGCCCAACAAGAGAGTGGATGCCCAGAGCGTCTACACGAATAATCCTCCGTCGGGTGCCTTCCGCGGCTACGGTCTCGGCCAGATCACCTTCGCAATCGAATGCGCCCTCGACGAGCTGGCCCGCGAACTTGCTGTGGACCCATTCGAACTACGGCGGCTCAACTCGGTGCAACCCGGAGATCCGCTCGTCGTCACCCACGAAGAAGGCCCCGACCTCGTCTTCGGCAGCTATGGCCTCGACCAGTGTCTCGACCTCGCTGAAGCGGCCCTGAAGCGCGGCAATCGGGTCGTCCCACCGGCCGGGTCACAGTGGCGGTTCGGTACCGGCATGGCGTCGTCGATGATCGCCACGACACCGCCGCGCGGCCACCGCTCACAGGCATCCGTTCAGCTGATGCCCGGTAGCCGTTACCTGGTGCGGGTCGGCACGAGCGAATTCGGCAACGGCACCACGACCGTGCACGCGCAGATCGCCGCGACGGCGCTGTGCACGACGATCGACCGAATCGATCTGGTGCACTCCGATACTGACGCCGCCGGGTACGACTCGGGTGCGTTCGGCTCGGCCGGTGTCGTCGTTGCCGGCAAGGCCGTTCTGGCCGCGGCGTCGGCGCTGGCCGAATCGCTCGCCGAGGCCGCGGCGTCATGCACCGGGGTTGACTCAGCGGTGGCCTGGCAGCTGGAGCGCGACGGGCTCCGAGCCGTGGAATCAGACTCCGGGCTTCTCTCGCTTGACGACCTGGCGCTCTGGGCCGCAGCCAACGACGTGGACCTGACCGCCACGCGGCGAGAAAACGGTGCGCTGCGATCCCTGGCCTTCAACGTGCACGCGTTTCGAGTGGCGGTGAACACCGACACCGGTGAGGTGCGCATTCTGCAGTCGATCCAGGCCGCGGATGCCGGCTTCGTCATGAATCCCGAGCAGTGTCGCGGACAGATCGAGGGAGGGGTGGCCCAGGCGCTCGGCACCGCCCTCTTCGAAGAGGTTGTCCTCGATGGCGCTGGGGCCGTGACGACTCGGGTGCTGCGTAATTACCACGTGCCCCAGCTCGCGGATCTGCCGGTCACGGAGGTCTATTTTGCGCAGAGCCACGACGTGCTCGGGCCCTACGGTGCCAAATCGATGAGCGAATCGACCTACAACCCGGTCGCGCCGGCGCTGGCCAATGCGATTCGCGACGCGATCGGCATCCGCCCGACCGAGCTGCCGATGTCGCGCGACCGCATCTGGCGGCTGTTGCACGGCTGAGCAGGCGCTGCGCGTCGGCCGGCAGCATCGGCCGGCAGCATCGGCCGGCAGCATCGGTGTGGAGAGTGCCGCCGAAACGGAAGGAATTGTCCGCTGCATCCCGTGAATGAGGATATTCTACGTAGATATGTACGAATCAGCGGGTCACGAAGTTTTTCGCGGTCATATCTTTCACATTGCTGGCGCTCCGACTGTCGGTGAGGCTCGCCAACACCTCGTCTCGATTCCCGATGGCGCCCTCGTCACGGATGAAGATGGAAGCATTGTCTGGGTCGGCTCGTTTGCCCAGCTGCCGACGGCGTTCGCCCAGCTGCCGGTGACCCCAACCGGATTCATCCTGCCGGGCTTTGTCGACACCCATATCCATTTTCCGCAGACCTACACCACGGATGCCTACGGCGGCGGCCAGCTGCTCGAATGGCTCGATGAGTGCGTGTTCCCGGCCGAGTCACGGCTGGAAGACCCGGGGTTCGCGCGCCAGGTGGCGCGCGATTTCACGCGGCAGCGGGCATCCGTCGGTACGACGAGCGCCCTCGTGTTCGGGTCGGCGTTTGCGCCCGCGCAGGACGCCCTGTTCGAACAAACGCAAGCGGCCGGCCTGCGGCTGGTGAGCGGACGCGGTATCCAGACCGTCGGCACCGACTCCGCTCGCGCGCTCATCACAAGCGAGCAGGCGGCGATCGAGCTCAGCATGGCCGAGATAGACCGCTGGCACGCTGTTGATACCGGTGACGCCCGCACCGCGCTGCTGCAGGTCGCGATCGTGCCGCGATTCAGCCTGTCGGTGACGCCGACGACCTTGGCCGGGTTGGGTGAACTCTACGACTCGGTGCGCGGCCGCGGGGTGTACTTTCACAGCCATCTCAACGAGAACGATCGGCCAGGCTCCGGGGAGATCGACGCCGTGCGCTCGGTGTTCGGCACGAAGACCTACCTCGACACCTATGACGGATACTTCCTGCCGGGCTCGCTTCGCGGCGGCTCCAGCCTGCTTGGTCCCCGCAGCATTCTCGCCCACGCCGTGCACTGCCAGGACAGTGAGCTGGCCCGTCTTGCCGACACCGGCACGTCGATCGCGCACTGCCCCACCTCGCAGGCGTTCCTCGGGTCGGGCACCATGCCGTGGCGCCGCACTACCCAGTTCGGAGTGAACGTCGCGATCGGAACGGATGTCGGCGGCGGCGACGAATGGCTCGTTTCACGGGTGCTCAACGACTGCTACAAAGTACACCTGTCCGAGCCGGGAGATTCCGGCGTGGCACTCGATCCGGCCGCGCTGTTGTTCACCGGCACCCTTGCCGGGGCGCGCGCCCTCGACATGGAGGAGCGGTTCGGCAACTTCGACCTCGGCAAGGATGCGGACTTCCTGCTGATCGACCCGGGCTGCTGGGAACCCCTCGCACTCGTCCTGGAGAACGCTGTGCGCGCCGACGACGCCGCGCTGGCGGCCGAACAGACCCTGTTCGCACTGCTCCTGGCCCTGCGCGAGCCCGCGATCACCGGCGTCTATGTACGGGGTCGCCGCGTGAGCGTGGATTAGGCCGGGCTTGGTTTCGCAGGCCGCCACAAAAACTCTACGATGACAGTCATGTTTCTTCCGCCGTCGCCCAGCCGCGTGGCTGGGCTGGTGCTTGCCGCCGGTGCCGGTTCGCGCTACGGCATGCCCAAGGCCTTCGTGCGCGACGGCGCCGGGCGCTCCTGGCTGCAACGCGCCGTCGACGTACTGGCCGAGGCCGGATGCTCCCCCGTTATCGTCGTGCTCGGCGCCTGCGGGTCCGAGGCGGCGGCCCTGATCGACGCTGGCGACGATGACCCCTCCAGTGCACCAGCTTGGGGCAGGGACCGGCCACCGGCATCCGTTCTCATCGTGCAGGCCGCCGACTGGGCCGAAGGGCTCTCCGCGTCCCTGCGCGCCGGTCTGCGCTGCGCCATCGAACACCCCGATCTCAGAGCCATCGCGGTCATTCCGGTGGACGTGCCCGATCTGAACGCTGCCACGGTCGAGCGAATGGTTGGCACGAATTTCGGCACCACGGCTGCACCGGGCGCGACCGTTCTCTCGGCCAGCACTCTGCGCCAGGCCCGGTTTTCCGGCCGACCGGGGCATCCCGTCGTCATCGGCCGGGAGCACTGGACGCCCCTCCTTGATACCCTCGCCGGTGACACCGGTGCCCGCCCGTACCTGCGCACGCACCCGGTCGAGCACATCGAGTGCGGTGACCTGGGAACGGGTGTCGACGTCGACCGGCCGAACTGACCGGTTCCTCACCTAACTCCGGGCGGGCACCCGGGTGAGGGCTGCGTAGGCCCGCTCGGCCCCAGATTGCCGGGTCAACGACAGCGCGAGTGCGTCGAGGCGGGCGCGCGGGGCGCCACTCGGGTCGGCACTCGAGTCAGCGCTCAGGCGCAGCATCCGCTCGCAGGCGGCCCGGAGCTCGAGAACCGTAGCGGTATTGGGCGGCAACGAGATGCCGAAGCCCGCGTCATCGAGGGCGGCCGCGCCGGCGAACTGGTCGGTCGAGAACGGCAGCACGACGAGCGGAACTCCGGCCGTCATCGCCTCGGTGACCGAATTGTTGCCGCCGTGGGTGACGGCGAGTACGGCCTGTTGCAGCAGGCGCACCTGCGGCAGGAACGCGCGCACCAGCCAGTCTGCTGGCAAGGCCCCCAACTCGGTGGGGTCGGTCGCCCCGGCGGCGATGGCGACCCGCACCGGAAGGCCGTCGAGGGCGGCGACGACGCGGGTGAGCACGTCACCACGCACCGAGAGAAAACTTCCGAAACTGACGTAGACAACGGGCAGCGAATCGGCTGCCAGCCAGGCCTCGACCTCGGGGTCGACGGACTCGGAGCGCACGGCAGACCCGAGAAACACGTGGGGCGGCAGCTGCCTCGTTCGCGCCGGTGCGTGCAATTCGCCCGGGTAGTTGAGCAGTAGCACGTCGCCCGATTCCTGAAAGGCGTCCCGGCTTGGCTCGGCATGCGGGTCGAGCTCGCGCAGGGCGTTGTTCCACTGGGCCGTGAAGGTGTCGCGCACGGCCGCGCACTGCCCGTGGAGCAGGGCCAGTTCCGAGGCTGCTGGCGAGAACACGGCGGGCCAGGCCGGCGGGTAACCGTAGACCTCGGCGGCCACGGGCAGTGCAGACGGATGCCCCAGTACGACATCCGCGTGCGCGACGCCGGCACTGAGTAAGCCCAGCCGTGCGCTGAAGGCCAGGTGGTCGACGATGACCTGGTCTGGCTGCACCCGGGCGACGATGCGCTGCACCTCGCGCGCGATGACGACCGGGTTGTAGAGCAGATCGCTGCTGCGCGCCTCAGCCTGAAATCGCAAAGTGTCGACCATTCCCCGGCGGGTCGCGTTGAAAAAACCCCGCAGGGCGTCGTCTTCGCCAGCGGGCTGCTGCTCGGCCCGGATCGTGCCGGGGTTGGAGCCGCGGCCCAGTTGGAGATGCTCCCGTTCGAACCCGAACTCGGTCACGATATCGGCCGTGGCCGGCCCGCTCGCAACCACGACGCGTTCGCCGGCCTGCGCCCACGCAACACCGAGCGTTGCGAGTGGGTATAGGTGCGAGGCGTAGTCCGGGCTGATGATCAGCAGGGTCACGAAACGCTCAGTTCCCAGGCGACCGGCTCGGTCGCCACGGCGACGCCGCGGTAAACCTCACCGAGTGCCGACGCCATTGCTTCGATCGTGAACTTGTTCGCGACCATGCTGCGGGCCCGTGCCGCATTGGCGCCACCCTGCGCGCCGCCAGCGAGGTCCAGGGCCTTCGCAATGGAGCGAGCGAGAGCGGCGCCGTCACCGGTGTCGACAAGAATGCCCGTCACTCCGTGCTCGATGTACGTGGCCGGTCCGCCTCCATTCGGCGCGACCACCGTGAGTCCGGTGGCCATCGCCTCGAGTAGAGCGATTCCGAATTCCTCTTTCATACTCGCGCAGACGTATACCCCGAACGGTGCCGCCAGGCCCGGGCGGCCGTAGCGTACGGCCGCCAGCCACCGAGCGACGGTGTCATTGGGGCGATGACCGGCCAGCAGCAGGCCCCGGGCAGCCAGATCGGCCAGGGCGCCACCGGCCAGGTCGCCGCCGGCCAGGTCGCCGCCGGGCAAGATGTGGGTCATGCGCCGCAACTCGATGCCTTCATCACACGACGGATGCTCGAGGTCGCCTCCCACAATCAGCAGGTTGCAGCGAGCTCGCAGTTCGGCGTCAGCGTTCCACGCCTCGACCAGGCTGGCCATACCCTTCACGCGGTGCAGCCGACCGACGCTGATCAGCACTGGCAGGCCTCGCCGAGCGGTCGGAAGCGTCCCGAGCAGGTTGTCGAGCTGGGTGAAGGCCACCGCCGCGGGTTCCGCCGCTGCTCGGGTATGCGCATCGGCAGAAACCAGCAGACTTCCGCCGGTCAGTCCGAGAGACCCGAGAGCATCCGTGCGGGAGCGGTCGATCACCGCGAGATCGATTCCCTCGGGAATGACCGAGTGCCGTTCCGGGTGCGCGTCAATGTCGATTCCCGTCAGGCGTTCCATATCTTGTTGCAGTCGCGGTCGCGGAAACAGCACGGTGTGAGCGGCATCCGCCGCGAGCCGCTGCACGAGGCGAGCCCGAAACCAGAAGTGCTCGACGGCATCGACGGTGCCGAAGTTGGCCCGGGTCAGCGCGCCACTCGCGTCGAGGGAGTCGATCACGCCGTGCGGGTCTGGCGCGACGGTGAAGACGACCGGAATGTCCAGGTCCCGCGCCACCGTTGCAGCGGCGAGGCTGCCGACGTCGGCCATGCGCAGGTGAATCGCATCGACCACACCGGCCGAGCGGAGGATGCGCCGAATGCCGCGCTGCGCGGCAACCCGTCGAGGCCACGCATCGATCGAGGGGACTGCGCCGCCAACGAATGGAATCGCCGCGAATGAGTGCCCACGCCGGGTCTTCCCGATATTGGCCAGGCCGCTCAGCGCCGACTCGTGCGTGCCACGCGACATGGTGATGACCCGTTCTACCGATTCCGTTTCTTTCGCGCGGCCAGCGCTGAAACGGCTGCCGACGAAAGGCGCACGAAGAGCGGATGCGGCGGCGCTCTGCGTTTCGCCGCCCGGCCGGACGGTTGGCCGGGCAACGAGGGCGTCACCGAGCCGTACCAGCAGGGTCGCGATGCCGCCGTTGTCGCCGACGCCCACCGTGGAGAGTTCACCGTCGATGTCGGCGTGGAGGAACAGCTGGGCGATCGTGGTACCCCGGTTCCATTTCGGCCGCGGCGTGTTCGTCGCCGTGAGATCGAACAGAGCCAGCCGGGCTACGGCTGCGAGTTCGATCTCGTCGCCGGAAGCTGCGTTGTCTTGCGTGAGACCGCTGAGCAACCCGAGCACGGCTTCGCTCGGGGAACGATCGCCGAGGCCGGCAATTGCGGCGGTACGAGCATCCAGGCTCTCGGCGCTGTCGGTAGCCACCCGACGCAGCAGGCGTTCGGGAACGCGGCCGGGAATCAGGCCGATGGTCTCGATGAGGCGGGCGCGGGCATCCGTTTCGGAGATGCCGAGCAGCGAACCCTCCAGCAGCAGGGCCACCTGGTCCGCAGCCGAAGAACCCCACTGTTCCAGGGTGCGCTGAGCGAGCATACCGGAAAAGCCACCCTGCCGAACCAGGGTGACCAGGCCGGCGATAGCGTCATAGCGCGGCAGCCGGGCGCCAAAGGCCCAGGCGGCATGCTCGCGCAGAAAGGCGGAGTCGTGGTACAGGAGGGCCACCAGCACCTCATCGGCGGAGTCGTCGAAGACCTGGGCGAGGGCGTGAACAGCAGCGATAGCGGTGAGCTGGTCGCTCAAATCGGTCGCGGCCTGGGCGAGCAGTCGCACAGCGCGGGCGCCCCCATCGCGGCTGGCTGCCACGGTGAGGTCATCGGCGCGTCGAATTCCCTCGAGCAGCGTTGCGGCGGATCGTTGATCGTCGAGTGCGGTGTGGGTAGCCATCGGCTGCTCCTTTTCGTGAAACTCCGCGGATCAATCGTGGCGATTGGGGGTTGCCACGAGTGAACATGGTGAATTTCGGTACTTCCGGTTCGAGAAATGTTGAGGAGCCCGAACACGAAAGCGCACGAATCAGGTTTAGCTAGCTAGGCTAGCAACTTCCCCACTCGCCATCATTGCATGAATGAGAGCAGCCGGGCTGACAGAGTGCCCTAATCGGTGCCGAGCGCTCGATACGCAAAAAAGAGCCACGCCCCAGTGAGTGGGGCGTGGCTCTATGTGTTTAGGTCTGCAAATGTCGGGTTTATCCGAACAGCGCTGTTACCTTCGCGAGTGTCTGAGAAATACCGAAGGCCAGCGGGATTCCCACCAGCGCCCAGGCCAAGATGACTTTTAGGACCTTCATGCGTGCGCCTTCTTTGCTTGTGCACCGACGAGCGGCTTTTCGGGTTCGTGAAAGTCGGTGTGAACCGGTCGCACGAACAGGTTCGCCACAAAACCGACAACGAGCAGCCCGACCATGGTGAGCAGGGCCGGCTGATAGGCCGCTGCCGTCAACGCACCCGGAGCTCCCTGAGCATCCAGGAACGAGTTCACGATGAGCGGACCGGCAATACCGGCCGCCGACCAGGCCGTCAGCAGCCGGCCATGGATGGCCCCCACCTGAAAGGTTCCGAACAGGTCCCGCAGGTAGGCCGGAGCGGTAGCGAAACCGCCACCGTAAAACGAAATGATGATGAAGGCCAGAACAACGTAGAGCGCTGTCGTGCTTGACCCGACGAGGGCCAGCAGCACGTACAACACCGTGCCAACGCCGAGGTAGACCATGTAGATGTTCTTGCGTCCGGTCTTGTCCGACGTAGCCGACCAGGCGAATCGTCCGCCCATGTTAGCGAGCGACAACAGGCCCACAAAACCTCCGGCAACGGCCGCCGAGACCAACGAGTTGCCGTCGCTCTGCCGGAAGAAGTCCTGGATCATCGGTGCGGCCTGCTCGAGAATGCCGATACCGGCCGTGACGTTGCAGAACAAGACGACCCAGAGTAGCCAGAATTGACGCGTTCGAATGGCGTTCTTGGCTGAAACATGGTTGCTCGTGACGAGGGCCTTGACCCGTACCTTGGACGCATCGAATCCGGCCGGTACCCAATCAGCAGCTGGGACCTTGATCGTGAAAGCGCCGAACATCATGTAGGCGAGATAGATCACCGCGAGGGTGAGAAAAAGCTTGCCCACGGAATCGCCGCTCGCCACCCAGTTCGCTGCCCCGGAGTTGGGGTCATAGATGCCGAGTAGCGCCGTCGACACCGGGCTGGCGATGAGGGCGCCGCCTCCAAAGCCCATGATGGCCATGCCGGTGGCGAGTCCCGGGCGGTCCGGGAACCACTTGATGAGCGTCGAAACGGGCGATATGTAGCCGATGCCGAGCCCGATGCCGCCGATGAAGCCGTAGCCGACGTAGACCAGCCACAGCTGGTTCGAAAAGATTCCGAGCGAACCGATGAGGAATCCGCCCGACCAGAACAGAGCCGCGACGAACATGGCCTTGCGCGGCCCGTTGGTGTCTACCCAGGTACCCATGATGGCCGCCGACAGGCCGAGCATCACGATAGCGATCGAGAAGATCACCCCGACCTGCACCAGGCTGGCGTCGAAGTGCGCCACGAGTGCCGTCTTGTACACACTCGTGGCGTAGGCCTGGCCGATACAGAGGTGTACGGCCAGTGCGGCGGGCGGAATCAGCCAACGGTTGAATCCAGGTGGGGCGATGGTGCGGTCTCGGTCGAGCCAGCTCATGGAGATGTCCTTGCTGCCGGTATGGCGATAGCGACTCTGCTGTGCGTTTCGGCTGTCCACGATGGCCGTGGACGTACTCCGCAAACGGATAGATTGAATAGTCTGCGGAGATTATCCTAGACGATTCACCGTGCAAATTTCGTCCCCAAATTCATACCCATTTCATATTTCGGGGGAATTCCCCTTTGCGGCAAGGCAGGATAGGTATATGACACGTTCAGCTCCCATCGAAGACATCAACGAAGATAATCTCGTTGTCACCGCCCCCAAGACCCACGCGGCGGGTGTCGGAGCCGTAGTGGTGGCGCTCGATCGAGGTATCGCCCAGGCTGGTGTCATGCGCACCGCGCGGTCACTGCTGCGCCTGAATCAGCGCGACGGCACCGACTGCCCCGGATGCGCGTGGCCGGAATCTCAGGGACATCGCAAGACCGCGGAGTTCTGCGAAAACGGCGCGAAGGCCGTCGCTGAAGAGAGCACGCTGCGCACGGTGACGCCCGAGTTCTGGGCAGAGCATTCCATCGCCGAGCTGGCTACGAAAACGGAGTATTGGCTCGGAAACCAGGGCCGCATTACGCACCCCGTCGTCATTCGCCCGGGCGACACGCACTACTCGCAGATCTCCTGGGATGATGCATTCGAGCTCATTGGTGAGCAGATTCGCGCCACCGTGCCCGACCGCACCGTCTTCTACACGTCCGGCCGCACCGCCAACGAGTCGGCGTTCATGTACCAATTGTTCGCACGGTCCATCGGCACCAATAACCTGCCGGACTGCTCCAATATGTGCCACGAGTCGTCGGGCTCAGCGCTGAACCCCACGATCGGTATCGGCAAGGGTACGGTCTCGCTCGAAGACATCCACCGGGCTGAACTCATTTTGGTGGTCGGCCAGAACCCGGGCACCAACCACCCGCGCATGCTGTCGGCTTTGGCCGAATGCAAGGACAACGGCGGCAAGATTGTGGCCGTCAACCCGCTGCCCGAAGCCGGACTGTTCAACTTCATGGACCCGCAGACCCCGAAGGGCGTCGTCGGCAAGGGCACCAACCTGGCTGATGAGTTTCTGCAGATCAAGGTCGGGGGCGATCTGGCCCTGTTCCAGGCGCTCGGCCACCTGCTGCTCGAAGAAGAAGCGCGCGTGCCAGGGTCGGTCATCGATCATGAGTTCGTTGCCGCGAACACCGACGGAATCGAGGCCTATCGGGCAGCCCGATCGGTGATCGACTGGGACGAGACGAAGAAGGCCACCGGCCTGGACCGTGCCGCAATCGAGACCGTGGCGCAGCTGCTCATCGCGAGCAAAGCCACCATCATCTGCTGGGCGCTCGGACTGACCCAGCAGCCACACTCGGTGAACACCCTCAAGGAAATCATCAACCTGCTGCTCCTGCAGGGCAACTTCGGCAAGCCTGGCGCCGGCGCGTGCCCGGTGCGCGGCCACTCCAACGTGCAGGGCGACCGCACCATGGGTGTGTGGGAGAAGCCGAAGGAGCCCATGCTCGCCGCCCTCGACGCCGAGTTCGGCATCGTATCCCCGCGGGAGCATGGCCTCGACTCCGTCGACACGGTGGATGCCTTCGTGCATGACCGCGTCGACGTGTTCGTCTCCATGGGCGGCAACTTCGCCCTGGCCTGCTCCGATACCGACCTGCTGGAGAAAGCCATGCAGCGCGTCGGTCTCACCGTGCACGTCTCCACCAAGCCGAACCGCTCGCACGTCGTGCACGGTTTGACCTCGCTCATCCTGCCGACGCTCGGCCGAACGGATACCGATGACAAGCATCCGTCTGGCCGCCAGGTGCTCTCGGTGGAAGACTCGATGTCGGTCGTTCGCACCACCCAGGGACGCCTCGAGCCGGTGTCGGAGCACCTGCTCGCCGAACCGGTGATCATTGCCCGCATGGCCCACGCCACGCTCGGCGACGACCACCCGGTTGACTGGAAGGCCATGGCGGATGACTACGACGTCGTTCGTGACCACATCTCCCGCGTCGTGCCCGGCTTCGTCGATTTCAACGTTCGGCTCAAGACCAAGAACGGCTTCGTGCTGCCCAACCCCCCGCGCGATACACGCAGCTTTGCCACCGACATTGGTCTGGCCCGGTTCTCGGTGAGCCCGATCGAGTATTTGTCGGCGCCAGAGGGCCACTTGATCTTGCAGACCATCCGCAGCCACGACCAGTACAACACCACGTTCTACGGGCTTGACGACCGCTACCGCGGCATCAAGAACGGTCGTCGCGTCATCCTCATCCACGAAGACGACGTCACCGAGCTGGGCTTCGCCGACCGCGATATGGTCGACGTGATCAGCACCTTCCAGGGCGTTGAGCGCCGAGCCGACACGTTCCGCCTCGTGGTCTATCCGACACCGCGCGGCTGCGCGGCAGCGTACTTCCCGGAGGCGAACGCGCTCATGCACCGCGAGCTCGTGGCCCGTGAATCGAACACCCCCGGTTACAAGGCCATGACCGTGCGCTTCGTTCTAGCCGGGGCCGCCGCCTAGCCTGGGTCAGGCGGCCTGCTCGTCACGCTGTGCGTCGATGATCAGGCCGTCGTCACCGCCTAGCCGGGGTCAGGCGGCCTGCTCGTCACGCTGTGCGTCGATGATCCGGTCGCCGCCGGCGTAGACGACCATGGAGTTGCCGCGGAGAAAACCGACCAGGGTCATGCCGACCTCGGCGGCGAACTCCGCGGCGAGTGACGACGGCGCCGAGACTGCCGCGAGCACCGGAATGCCCGCCATCAGGGCTTTCTGGGTGAGTTCGAAGCTCGCCCTGCTCGACACCATGAGAACCGTGCCGGTCAGCGGCAGCCTGTTCTCCTTGACTGCCCAGCCGATGACCTTGTCGACGGCGTTGTGCCGGCCGACATCTTCGCGCAGCACCAGGAGTTCGCCGGTGGCGGCATCGAACAGTCCGGCAGCGTGGATGCCACCGGTCTTCTCGAATACGTTCTGCCCGGCGCGCAGCTTGTCAGGAAAAGTCGTGAGCGATTCGGCAGTCACGTGCACCGCGTCATCCGCTATCTCGAAGACTGATTTGGTGCGCACGGCATCGATGCTCTCCTTGCCGCACAGGCCACAGGAGCTGTTGGTGATGAGGGAGCGCTCCAGGCTGGGTGCCGGTGGCGCGACGCCGGCACCCAGGGTGACGTCGAGCACGTTATAGGTGTTGACTCCGTCGATCGCCCCGGCGCAGTAGCGGGCAGAATTGAAATCGTCACCCCGTGTGATGACGCCCTCCGAGACCAGAAACCCAGCCGCAAGGTCGATATCGTTGCCCGGGGTGCGCATCGTGACGGCGAGGCGGCGGCCGTTCACTCGAATTTCCAGGGGTTCTTCAACCGCCAACAGGTCTTCGCCAGCCAGAGGCTGGGCACCGACGGTGATTCGGGTAATTTTGCGTCGCGCGGTAATTCTGCTCATTCTTAAAGTCTCCCACGCTGGTGCTGTTACCGCACTCCAGCGCTATTGATTAACCGCCGATGTAGGACATTTCGATTTTCTTGGCACCGGATGCCCGTAACTCACTGGTCTTCGCGCTGCGCAGCTGCGAATAGCGGTCAGTGCGCTCCCGCCAGAGGTGTGCCATGACGGTGGACAGTTCGGCGTCGGAGCAGCCGCCGCGCATGAGTGCCCGCAGATCGTGGCCCTCGGTGGCAAACAAACAGGTGAACAGTTTGCCGTCGGTGGAGACGCGGGCGCGGGAGCAGGACTGGCAGAACGACTGGGTCACGCTCGAGATGACGCCGATCTCGCCGCCGCCGTCCTGGTAGCGCCAACGCCTTGAGGTTTCACCGCTATAGTTCGGGGCGATCTCTTCGAGCGGCAGCTCGGCATGGATGCGCGCGATGACGTCCTTCGACGGCACGACCGCGCCCATCTCCCAGCCGTTGCTGGTGCCGACATCCATGAATTCAATAAACCGTAAAATGTAGGGGGTGTCCTTGAAGTGGCGGGCCATGGCCACGATGTCCTGATCGTTCTTGCCGCGCTGCACCACCATGTTGACCTTGATCGGGCCGAGCCCGACCGCTTCGGCCACGTCGATGCCGTGCAGTACCTTCGCAACGGGGAATTTCACGTCGTTCATGGTGCGAAAAGTCGTGTCGTCGAGCGAGTCGAGCGACACGGTGACTCGTTTCAGTCCGGCGTCCTTGAGCGCCTGCGCCTTGACAGCGAGCGCCGACCCGTTCGTGGTGAGCGCGATGTCAATCTCACGGCCGTCGGGAGTGCGCAGCTCGGCTAGCTGGGAGATGAGATCTTCGAGCCCCTTACGCAGCAGCGGCTCTCCGCCGGTCAGTCGGATCTTCTCAACGCCGTGGGCGACGGCTATACGCGCGAGCCGGGTCAGCTCCTCGAAGCTGAGGAGTTCGTCGTGCTCCATGAACGCGAAGTCGCGACCAAAAATCTCTTTGGGCATGCAGTACACGCAGCGAAAGTTACAGCGGTCGGTCACGCTCAGGCGCAGGTCATGCAACGGCCGGTTCATCCGGTCGGTCACGGTCCCTGTGGGCGTTTCGAGGTTCAACGGAATGTCCGCGCGTTCTCGATAGAAGCGCGGAGCTGATTGTGCAAAGTCGGCGCCGGTCATACTTCCAGCCTAACCCCGCGCCCCGCACGGGGATGCCCAGAACACCAGTTCTGAGCGGATGCTGATCAATTCCGAAACAGGGATGGCCCGCCCGGGAGAATCCCCGGGCGGGCCATCCGCTTACCTGCTGCTAACCCTTGACGTAGCCATTGGGGTTCAGCACGTACTTCGTCGCCGCGCCGGCGTCGAATTCGGCATAGCCACGCGGGGCATCTTCGAGGCTGATCGCCTGGGCGTTGACGGCCTTGGCGATGTGTACCTTGTCGTACAGGATCGCCATCATCAGCTGGCGGTTGTACTTCATCACCGGGCACTGGCCGGTGGTGAACGACAGCGATTTGGCCCAGCCGAGTCCCAAACGAATCGACAGCGAGCCCACCTGGGCTGCCTTCTCCTTGGCCCCCGGGTCACCCGTGACGTAGAGGCCCGGGATGCCGAGGGCACCACCGGCCGCTGTAACCGTCATGAGTGAGTTGAGCACGGTGGCCGGAGCCTCGTGGTCAGCGTCCTTACCGTGGCCACGCGCTTCAAAGCCCACCGCGTCGACGCCGGCGTCAACCTCTGGCACACCGAGGATCTGTTCGATCTGCTCCCCCGGCTCGCCTTTGCTGAGATCGATGGTCTCGCAGCCGAAGCTGCGGGCCTGCGCGAGTCGCTCCGCGTTCATGTCACCGACGATGACGACGGCCGCGCCCAGCAGCTGCGCCGAGACGGCGGCCGCGAGGCCCACCGGGCCGGCACCGGCCACGTAGACGGTCGATCCGATACCGGCACCGGCAGTGTAGGCGCCGTGGAATCCGGTCGGGAAGATGTCGGACAGCATGGTGAGGTCCATGATCTTCTCGAGCGCCTGGTCCCGATCGGGAAACTTCAGCAGGTTCCAGTCGGCGTAGGGAACCAGCACGTACTCGGCCTGGCCTCCCACCCAACCGCCCATGTCGACGTAGCCGTATGCACTACCCGGACGGTCCGGGTTGACGTTGAGGCAGATGCCGGTCTTGCGTTCCTTGCAGTTGCGACAGCGACCACAGCTGATGTTGAACGGTACCGACACGATGTCGCCGACCTTGATGAATTCGACGTCGGGACCAGTTTCGACCACTTCACCGGTGATTTCGTGACCCAGCACCAGGTTCGCCGGTGCGGTCGTGCGGCCACGCACCATGTGCTGATCGGAGCCGCAAATATTGGTGGTTACTGTTCTGAGAATGACGCCGTGCGGCACCTTCCGGCCGATGTTGGCCGGGTTGACCCCCGGTCCATCTTTGAGTTCGAACGTGGGGTAGTCGATGTCAATGACCTCGACGACTCCAGCACTTTTGTAGGCAACTGCTCTGTTCCCCGTCATGAATTACCTTCCTCGTTTTTCTTCGCGGAGCAGGCCAGACGACCTTCTCCGCACTGGGTGAGCGCTGCCATTTCTGACAGCAGCCCCTTTACTTCACCACGAATCTCAGAAATTACAATCAGCAAACTCCCAGTTCGTGACCCCCGTTCTGGCTACAGGAACGGCCAGAACGGGGAACGACTCAGGGCTTCCAGACCTGCACGACGGATGGCCGCGGCCCGGCCCACGCGCCAGCCGGAGCGGTCGCCCTCTGCGCAACATAGTCCGGGAATCGGCTGGCCTGGGCGGCCCAGCTGCCGTCCTCCCCCGGATGCTGCACGGCGACATAGACCATCGACTGCTCCGAGCGGATGACCGGTCCGCAGGTCTCCGCCTGCCGCGGCACCGCGAGGAACTGTTGCACCCGCCCGCGCTCGGGTCCGACGAGCGGAACCTTGAACAGTCCGTCGCAGAATCCGATCGTGCTCGGTGCGCCGTCGGTGGAGATCCACAGGTTGCCTTCGGTGTCGAAGGCCACGTTGTCTGGGCATGATATCGGCGACACCTTGTCGCTCGGGAAACCGGCGAAGTAGGTGCTCGTGTTGGTCTTCGGGTCGCCGCAGACCAGCAGCAGGTTCCAGTCGAAGGTCACCGAGGTGGCATCGGATCCGGTTTCAGTGATCTCCACGATGTGACCGTCGCGGTTGATCGCCCGCGGGTTGGCCTCGGTGGCACCCTCCTTGCCGAGCCGGCCGCGATCGCTGTTGTTGGTGCAGGCGACATAGATCTTGCCGGTCACCGGGCTCGGCTCGACGTCTTCGCAGCGGTCCATTTTGGTGGCGCCGACGGCATCCGCGACCAGGCGGGTGTTCACGAGCGCATCATCCGTGGTGAAGCCAGCAACCTGGCAGACGCCGTCGATGACGAGCGCCACCCACTGGCCGGTGCCGTCGAATTGGCCGTCGGCGGGCAGCTGGCCGGTGCCGGTGATCTCGGCGGCTGGCGAGTTGCCCGTGAACCGGGCCACGTACAGGGATCCCCTGGTGAGCAGGGACTTGTTGTGGGTGCGCGCCTTCGGGCTCTTCTTCTTGTCGAAGCGGTCGTGGGAGACGAACTTGTAGAGGTAGTCGAAGCGTTCGTCGTCGCCCATGTAGGCGGCAACATGGCCGGTCTTTCCAACGATCACGTTGGCGCCCTCGTGCTTGAACCGGCCGAGCGCAGTGTGCTTGACCGGGGGCTCGTTCGGTGCTTCCGGGTCGATCTCCACGATCCAGCCGAATCGGTTGGGCTCGTTCTCGTTTCCGGCGACGGTGGCATCGAAGCGGTCGTCGATCTGCTCCCAGAGCCGACCGGTGGGGCGGTTGGCCAGGCCGTAGCGGGCATCAGCTGTGCTGGTGCCGTTGGCGCGGAAGTATCCGTTGAAATTCTCCTCGCCGGAGAGCACCGTGCCCCAGGGGGTAGTGCCACCGGCGCAGTTGCCGAGGGTGCCGAGCACGGTGCGGCCGGTGGGGTCGCCCTTCGTCTTCAGCAGATCACTGCCGGCGGCCGGACCGGTGACGGTGAACGGCGTACTCGCGGTGATGCGCCGGTTGAGGCGGTCACCCACCCGGTAGGTCCAGGGCTGCCCGGCGCGCTTTCGTTCGAGGGCGACCACGGACATGCCGTGGGCCATCATGGCAATGCGACGCTGCTCATCTGCCTCGGCCGGCGTCGTGGCGGGGGCGAACATGATGTTCTCGTTGGTGTATTCGTGGTTGGTGACGAGGATGCCATCCCGCCCTTTGCGCCCCGGACCCTCGAGGATGTCGAGGTAGTCGTTGTTGTAGCCGAACTGGCGCGCCTGCGAGGCGGCCGTCTGGTGTTCTGGGTCGAACCGATCAGTGGCGGCGAACAGCGGGTCTCCCCAGCGGATGATGGGGTTCCAGGAATAGCCGGCGGGCACCGAGAAGGCGTCGACTGCGGCCGGAACGGGCGCGATCGGCGTGAATGCGAGGCCACGGCTGACCGGACCGCCGGATGCCGCCAGCGCGGGTACCGACTGGCCCGACCCGAGTACGATCGCCGCAGCACCGACGCCCACACCCACGAGCAGGGAACGGCGGCTCAGTGCAGCGCCGACGATGTCACGAAAGTAGTCGTTCTTACTCTCGTTGGGTACCGGGTGAAAGCAGGCGTCAGCGCACTTGAGGTGGCAGGTGACTGCGCTGCGCTTGCCGAGCGTGTGCCCCTCCATGGGCAGCAGCGGCAGCAACGGCCGATCACGATCGGTCGTGTGCTGACGGGGGCCGGTGGATTCACGATTCAACATGCGAGCGCTCCTCATGGTTAGGGTGAGCCCCGAGCTAGGGGTGAGTCTACCCTCCCGCCGCGCGGTGTCTCAAGGGTTAACCGAACATGAACGCTCGGTGTCGCCGGGCACACAGGCCTACAGTCACACAGGCCTACAGAACGATGAGGCCGATCACCCAAACGGCGGCGAAACCGGCGACACCCTGAATTGCCGTGGCCGGGGTGAGCGTGCGGTACGCGGTCGCTACTGGAATGCGGCTGAGCTGCGACACGACCCAGAAGAAGCTGTCGTTGGCGTGCGATACCACCATGGCGCCGGCGCCGATCGCGAGCACTGAAAGCACCTTGCCCAAGTCAGAATCAAGGCCGAGCGCCGGCAGCAGGGGCAACAGCAACACCGAGGTGGTCACCATCGCTACCGTAGATGAGCCCTGGGCAGTCTTGAGCGCGGCCGAGATCAGGAACGGCACAGCGAGCCCGAGACCGAGGGTCGACAGGGAGCTGCCGAGAAATTCGGTGAGGTCGGAGGCGGCGAGAACGGCTCCGAAGGCAGCACCGGAGGCCGTGATCAGCAGGATGGGTGCCGAGATGCGAATGCCCTCTGTGACGCGTTCGCCGAACATGTCGAGCTTGCCCTTGCCCCGCAGTAGAAACAGAGAGGCGAGCAAGCCGACGGCCAGGGCGATGACGGGGGTGCCGAGAAAGACGACGGCTATGTACAGGCCGGACTCGCCGAACGGTAGACCGGGAAGCTTGGCGATCGAGGCGATGCAGATCAGCAGGATCGGCGCGAGAATCGGCAAAAAGGCCATGAACGCGTTGGGCAGTTTGCCGTAGGAGGCGCGAATCTTGTCGTAGTCCTGCTCATCTTCTTCGCCGGCCACTTCCGGCATGAGCTCGATGTTCTTCTTCAGGAACCGGTTCGCCCAGAGCAGCCCGGCCACCGCAGAAACCGCAGCGGCGATCAGGCCGAATCCGATGATCAGTCCGAGCTGGTCGATGACGTTGAGATTGCCGGCGGCGGCGAGCGGTCCGGGGGTCGGCGGCACGAACACGTGGGTAGCGTACAGGCCGGTCATCAGCGCGATCGTCATGGCCACCAGCGACACCTTGGCGCGGGCGGCGAGCGATTTCTTGAGCGAATTTAGAATGACGAAGCCGGAGTCACAGAACACCGGGATCGACACGATGAAGCCGATGACGCTCATGGTGAGGGTCGGGAACCGGGTGCCCAGCACCCGAATGAGGGCTTCGGCCATGGCGATGGCGGCGCCGGTGCGCTCGAGGATCACCCCGATGATCGTGCCAAACAGAATGATCAGACCGATGTTGCCCAGAGTGGCGCCGAAGGCCGTCGTGATGGTCGGGGCGATCGTGTCGACTGGTAACCCGAATGCGAAACCACCGACTAAGGCGGCGGCGAGCAAGGCGAGAAAGGGATTGATCTTCAGCTTCGCGGTGGCGAAGACGATGGCGGCGACGAGAGTCACCAGGATGGCAATGCTCAGCATTGAGACGATCTTTCTATTTCTGGGTGGAGCGGTAACTAGTGGGACTGAAGAAAGAGGGCGACGGCCTGCGCCGTCGTGTCGCGCACACGTTCGGCCGCGTGGTGCTGCAGGTCGTCGAGGGTCGCCGGTCCCCCGGCGATCGAGAAGGCGGCGGTGACCCCGGATGCTGCGGTGTCGGCCGCAGGCAATGACACCCGTCCCGCGATGACGACGACCGGGCATCCTGCCGGGGCCAGACGAGCGACAGCCACGGCTACCTTGCCGCCGAGGGATTGGGAGTCGAAGCTGCCTTCACCGGTGAGCACGAGGTTGGCGTTGGCGATTTTGTCGGCGAGGCCGACGGCATCCGCTACCAGGGTGGAGCCGGGAACCAGCTCGGCGCGAAGCAACGGCACCAGAGTGGCCGGCATACCGCCGGCCGCTCCCGCACCGGGCCGGTCGGTCATGTCCTCGCCGGTTTCGCCCAGAACGATGGCGGCGAGGTGGGCCAGACCGGCGTCGAGCTCGGCAATGTCACTCGGCGCGGCACCCTTTTGCGGGCCGAACACCGCGGCAGCGCCGGTCGGGCCGCAGAGCGGATTGTTCACGTCGACGGCGACACGCCAACGCACGGCGCGGGCGTGCGGGTGTAGTCCGGCGAGGTCGATCGACTCGATCTGCGCCAAGCCGGCCCCGCCGGGAGCGACGATTTCGCCGGCCGCATCGAGGAAGCGTGCGCCGAGCGCGGCGAGCAAGCCGGTTCCACCGTCGGTGCTGGCCGAGCCGCCGATGCAGAGCAGAATCTCCTCGACATTTTGATCGAGCAATTCCCAGGCGAGCAGACCGACGCCGAAGGTGTCGGCGCGCTGGGGCTGGGGTGCGGTATCCGCTACCAGCGGCAAACCATTGGACTCGGCTGCCTCGATCAGGCCGACCCGGCCATTAGCTGACCGGGCATAGCGGGCCAGTCGGCTGCGGCCAAGCGCATCGACGGTGGGCATGGTGCAGGGTTCGACGCCCCAGACAGCGGCGATGGCATCGAGGGTCCCCTCACCGCCGTCCGCCATCGGACAGAGCGTGATCTGGGCCTGCGGTTGACCGAGGGCGATGGCGGCGTCGCGGGCACCGTCGGCCATGGCGGCGGCGGCGGCGGAGGCGCTGAGGCTTCCCTTGAACGAATCCGGCGCGATGACTATTGTGAGCGGCTTCAATGCCGGGCGACCGTTCATTAGTTCAGGCTAGGTCACAATCGTGCACATATTCAGGTGGAGTGAACCCATATTTTTCGCTAAGTTTCGAGACGATTACTGTGCACCGTCCACATAGAGGGCGTCGTCGGCCGCCAGTGCGACCCGCATCGAGACGGCGGAACTGAAATGCCGCATGTTGAGGGTCGTGAGCACTTCGATGCGGTCGAGTCGCTGCACGACGGTATTGCGGTGCACGCCGAGCGCTCGCGCAGCGCCGGCGATCGACAGTTCGTTGCCGAGAAATACCCGGGCGGTTTCGCGCAGGGTGGCACTGAGCGGGGCGAGTACCGACGCGGCGAGGTCGTCGATCATGGCGTCGGGCAGGCCGGCGATCGCAAGTTCGAGCCCCAGTGAGTCGAGTCGAATCTCGGGGCTGGCCCGCGTGGTGAATGGGACGAGCAGTCCGGGCCTGGCCAGCAGCGTGCCGAGGCGCTCCGCGTCACCGGTGAGTTGCGGCATCGTCGCGCCGACCCGCCCGGTCAGAAACCACAGGGGCTGCGCGCGGGACTGTTGCAGGCGTTGCCGGAGCAGGGACAGGCCGATCGCCGTCGACGATCCGCTCAGCACCCAGACGGCGCCGTTGATATCGGCGGCCACCACCCCGGAGAGCTCGCGCAGCTGGCGCAGCAGCGACACCGACGAGTTTGCGCCGGGCGCTGTGTTGAAGACTCCGGTCAGGTTCCACGGCGGCTGCAGGGGCACGTCGATGCCCCGCAATCCCGATACCAGGCGGCTTTCGGTGAGTTTGCCCAGCGACAAAGTCGAGAGGATGTCCCGGGTCGCCGATTCTCGCCACGATGCGTTGTCGCGCAGTCGTTCCTGGGTGAGCAACATGTGAACGGTCAGCACGAGCACCTGCGCGACCGGCAGAACCTCTGCGGGGGTTCCGGTGACCCCCACGACCGCGACGACGTAGCCGTCGAGGATCAGCGGAATGTTCACGCCCGGCCGGGTACCTTGGTGTTCGTCACCGGGGGCGATGTGTACCGCTTCGCCGCGGAACGCCGCGTCCCGGGCTCCATCGTGCCGGGTGCCGATGCGGGCAGCGTCCATCGAGCCAATAATCATGCCGGTCGCATCCATGATGTTCACGTTGTGCACCAGGCTCGGCGCAAGTTGTTCGACCAGACGCTGGGCGAGCTCCCTGGTGATCTGCGCTGTGCCGGGTGAGCTGCCGGTCGGTGCAGTGCCGTTCGGTGCAGTGCCGGTCGGTGAGCTGCCGTTCGGTGCAGTGCCGTTCGGTGTTACTTCGATCATCTGGCCATCGTAGATCGCGAGCGTCAGCTGGGCCGCAGGCAATCGCCCATGGCGCATGTCGGTGGGGTGACATACACTTTTATCTAGAAGAGATATTCGATAGTGATTGGTTTCAACGAGATTTTGTTCGAACTCATTGTGGGTTTTTTTAACCATCGCTCATCAGGTTTTTACCATTATCACCCGTCACGAGCCTAGGGAGCCTACCTTGCCCCAAATTATTGATGCACCGGTCGACGTTGAGTTGTCCCCCGACGGCGACCCGCGCGCATTCATCTGGAATCGGTTCGAACACACCGTCATCGGACAACCGCAGGCGGTGTTCAAACGTACCCGGTGGTGGGAAGACGAGGGAACCCCTACCCGCATCGACACCGAGCTGTGGCGGCTCGACGCCAGTCGCGGCGGCGAAGAGCAGCACCGCTACGACCTGCGCCGTGGCATTGACGGGTCCTGGACTCTAGCATTGGACTGGGGATGAGCAACGCACCGGCGACGAGCTTCGCGCACCTACACGTCGCGAGCGCCTACTCGACCCACTACGGGGTTACGCTTCCCGAAGCCCTGGCCGAGCAGGCGGCCGCGCAGGGCGCGAATTTTCTGGCCGTCACCGACCGTGACGGACTCTACGGCGCCGTCAAACACGTGCGAGCCTGCGTAGCGGTGGGTATCCGCCCCGGGCTCGGCGCCGAACTCGCCGTACACGACGAGGAGTATCGCCCGCTCGGTCGAGTGGTCGTGCTCGCCCACGGCCACACCAATGGTCGCGGGTACGCCGCGCTCTGCCGGGCGGTCAGCTCCGCCCACGACGGTGGTTCCGGTCAACGCTCCGCGCTCACGCCCGGCAGCACCGGACCGAGCATTTCGCGCGATCGCCTGGCCGACCTGGCCGGCCTCGCCTCGCTCACCGTGCTGCTCGGCCCCGACTCCGACGTCGGTCTCGCCATCGCCCGCCGCGACAATGCGGATGCCGCGGCGCGGCTCGCCCACTGGCAGCGTGCCCTGCCCGCCCAGGCTGTCGTACTCGAAATCGTCTGTCACCTGGCCGAAAGCGGCACCATCGGCAGCGTGACGCCGGCCACGCGCATGCTCGCCCTCGCCGAGAACGCCGGGCTCCCCGCCGTGCTCAGCAATGCCGTGCGATACGGCACGCCCGGCGAGGCAGTCACCGCCGATCTCGCCGATGCCGCACGCTTTCTGCTGCCGCTTGCCGAACTCGAAACCCCCCAAACCAACGGCCAGGCCTGGCTCAAACCGGCCAAAGCGATGCGCCAGGTGGCCCGCATGGTCGTCGATGCCGGCCTGCACGATGACGGGGCGCTCGAACGACTACTGCGTGACACCGAGCAGCTCGCCGACCGGTGCAGCCTCGACCCGGTTCTCGATATCGGGCTGGGGCGCCCGCGCATGCCGGAGGCGCGCATCATCGGCGTCACCGGCGACCCGGTCACCGAACTCTGGCGGCGCGCCACAAGCGGCATCGCCGACCTGTACTCGGCGAGCGGCTCCCGCGCGGTCGAAGCGGCCCACGCCCAGCTCGCCCACGAGATGAAAACGGTCGAACACTTAGGCTTTGCCAGCTACTTTCTGACCGTGTCACGGGTGGCCGACATTATTCGCGGGATGGGCATCCGCATTCAGGCGCGCGGCTCGGGGGTCGGCTCGGTGCTCAACTACGCGCTGCGCACCTCCTCGGTCGAACCCATCGGCAACGGGCTGCTCTGGGAGCGTTTTCTCTCCCCCGAACGCCAGACGCTGCCCGATATCGACATCGACGTCGAGTCGGCCAGGCGCCACGACATCTACCGTGAAGTGTTTCGTGCCTTCGGCAGCGACCGGGTCTCGCTCATGTCGATGACCAACGCCTACCGCGGCCGTGGCGCCGTGCGCGACGCCGGTCTCGCCCTCGGCCTGCCCGATGCCCAGATCAACGTGATCGCCAAGCAGATGTGGCGATTCAACGCCCGCGACTTTCGCCGCGCCCTCGAAGAGAAGCCCGAACTCGAAGCCCTCGCTGCCGAGGTACGTGAGTCGCAACAGCTCGACCTGCTCGTCGACCTCACCGCGAAACTCGACCGGCTCCCCCGACACATCTCGGTGCACCCCTGCGGCGTGATCCTCTCCGACGCGAGCTTGCTCGACCGCACCCCGGTGCAGGCGAGCGGCATGGGCCTGCCGATGTCGCAGTACGACAAACACGACATGGACCCGATGGGGCTGATCAAACTCGACATTCTCGGCGTGCGCATGCAGTCGGCGATGGCGCATGCCGTTGAAGAGCATCACCGACTCACCGGCGAGAGTATCGACCTTGACCGGGTGCCGCTCGACGACCCGAAAACCTTCGAGCTCATTCGGTCCACGCGCACGCTCGGTATTTTTCAGATCGAATCGCCCGGTCAGATGGAGCTGGTCGGCAAGCTGCAACCGGAGGTGTTCAACGACCTCACTGTGGAGATCTCGCTGTTTCGGCCCGGTCCGATGAAAAACAACATGCCGCTGAAATATCTGCAGGCCCGACACGGCGAGGTCGCCCCCGACTACATTCACCCCCGGTTCGAGCCGATTTTGCGCGAAACCAACGGCGTTGTCATCTTTCACGAACAGGTGATGCGGCTGTTCGACGAACTCACCGGCTGCGGCCTGGGCAAAGCGGATGTCTTTCGCCGGCACCTGGGTAAACCCGAGCAACTCCCCGAGATCGAAGAGTACGTGCGCGAACGGGCGCTTGCGCGCGGGTTCAGCGTTGCCGTCATCGACCAGGTCTGGACGGTGTTGGCCGGGTTTGGCAGCTTCGGCTTCGCCAAAGCGCACGGCGCAGCCTTCGCCTTGCCCACCTACCAGTCTGCCTGGCTGAAAACCCATCACCCGGCCGCTTTCCTGGCCGGGCTACTCACCCACGATCCCGGCATGTGGCCCAAAGACCTCATTGTCGCCGAGGCCCGGGTGCTCGGGGTGCCGGTACTCCCCCTCGACGTGCAGTCGAGTGCGCTGGACTACCGGGTGGAGGATCTCGCCGACGGAAGCCAGGGCATCCGTCTGGCGCTGCCCGAACTGGTCGGTAGCACGGAGACGGAGCGGGAGCGCATTGCGCAGCACCAGCCGTTTAGCTCACTGCAGGACTTTCGTGACCGGGTGCACCCTAGGCGGCGCACCTTCGAAGCACTCGCCCGAGTGGGCGCCCTCGACACGTTCATCGGCTACGACCGGGCCCGGCGGCACGAACTGCTCGCGCATATTCAATCGCTGCGCGGCACTGCCGTGGTCATTCGCGCCGACCAGCTAGCGTTCGAGGTGGAGCTGCCGGTGCCGCAGTACTCGGGTGATCGCGCCGGCACCATCACCTCACTCGAACTGCGCGGCCGCACCCAGACCGATCTGGAGCTGCAGGACCTGAACCTGGCCGTCGGATCACACCAGATGAAACGCTTTCACGCCCTGTTCAGGGAGTTGGGGGTGACCCCGGCGAGCGAGCTCGGTAACCTGCCCGGCGGCACCGAGGTGCTGCTTGCCGGAGTTCGGCGGGCCACGAATACGCCTCCGATGCGCGGCGGCCGCCGCGTGGTGTTCATCAGCCTCGACGATGGCACCGGCCCGGTCTCCAACGTCGTGTTCTTTCACGACGCGCAGGAGCGGGTCGGTGGGCACGTGTTCCAGACCAATTACATGCTGGTGCGCGGTCGCACCCGGCGCTCCGGTGCGCGCGGCGTCTCGGTGACCGGGGAGAATCTGTGGGACCTGTTCGATGTGGCCCGCCAGGTGAAGGAGCGGCACGCCGTTGAACGGTTGGCTGCCGAGGAAGCGGCCAGCGCAGCGGCCTACGCGGCCGAACTCGCCGCGCAGCCGGCGGCTCAGCTGTCATCGCGCCCCGGCGGCACCCTGCACCATCTCAATGCGGCGCAGAGCGCGTGAGGCGGCGCTAACGGCCCACCCACTACTGGGCGGTGCTAACGGGCACACCACTCCGAAGCGGCGCTACTGGTCAGGCGTGATGGGAGCGGCATCCGGCGGCGCAGGCGCTGCCGGCGGAGCTGCTGGTGGAGCTGCCGGCGGAGCGACCGGCGGCGCTGCCGGTGGAGCTGCCGGCGGCGCTGCCGGCGGCGCCACCGGTGGCGCCACCGGTGGCGCCACGACCACGGGCGGTGGAATGTACTTGGGGGCGAGTTCATCGAAGGCATCTCCGCCGTACTTGGCGTTGACGACCGACATCACGACCGGCCACATTCGGTGCCGGGCCGTCGCGATCTGGTCACGTCCAAAGAACTGCCGCCGCTGGCTGAGCGCTCCGGTCAGACTCACCACGGCGACCACCGTGGCCACCTTGGTACTGGCGCCACTCATCCAGGTGTCTTTGGCACCATCCGTCGTTCCGGTCTTGCCGATCATCGGCACCGCAGGCAGGGCGTTGGCGTTGGACTGCCGCCCGGTACCGCTCGTCATAACCCGATGCATCGCGTAGGCCATGCCGGCCGCGACCGTCGAATCGACCGACTGCGTGCAGACCGACGGGGGCACCGTAATCTCCACCCCACCCGGACCGACGATGCGATCAATGGCAATCGGCAAGCAGGTCACTCCCTTGTTCGCGATGCCGGCAAAGGCAACAGCCATGGTCAGCGGGGCGATCTCGTTCGTGCCGATAACGGATGCCGCGGACTGCGAGAGCGGGTTGCCATCGGCCCGGTGCACGCCGAATGCCTCAGCCGTCTGGCGAATGCCGCACAGGTCGAGCCGCTTGGCCATTCCGATGAAACCGGTATTGATCGAACCGACAGTGGCCTGCAGCGCGCTGTAATTGGCGCCGGATTCGTTTGCATCGTTGCGCGGGTTGAAGCCCTCCTTGTTGTAGTTCTGGGGCCCGAGGCAGCTGTCCTGAAAATTACCCCAGTTCGCTTTGCGCCTCGAGTCGACGCGCTCGTTGAGGGAATGGCCCTCCTTGAGCCACTCGGCCAGGGTGAAAACCTTGTAGGTCGATCCGGGTTGAAACCCGCTCGAGCCACCCTCGGCAAGGTCGGTGGCGTAATTGATGCCGGTGTAGTTGGCTCCGGTCGCCTGCACCGTGGGGTCCTGGCTGTAGTCCTTGTTCTGGGTCATGGCGAGGACTCGACCAGTGCCGACCTGCACACTCGTGATCACCGCGCCGACATCGCCGCCAGCGTAGACCTTGGGAACCTGCTGGTTCATGGTGGTGACAGCCGCGTTCTGCACGTCGAGATCAAGGGTTGTATACACGTCGTAGCCGCCCCGGCGAAAGTTGAGCATACGAGTGGCAGCGTCGGTGCCGAAAGTGGGATCGTTCTGCAGAATCTTGGTCACATAGTCGCAGAAGAACGCGTTGGCCGCGGCAGTCTGGCAGCCTGTGCTCGGTTCGGTGATCACGGGTTCGACCGGTAACGCTACGGCGGCGTCATAGTCGGAATTCGTGATCTTCTTGTACCGCAGCATCTCGCGCAGAATGTAGTCGCGGCGTTGTTTGTTGGCCGCGTAACCGTTTGCGGCCCCATTGGTCTCGCTCGCGGGTTTGTCAAGCTGAAACTTCACCGGGTTGTTCACGATCGCGACCAGGCTCGCCGCCTGCGTCAGGGTGAGGTTGGCCGCGGTGGTGTTGAAGTAGTAATTGGCTGCAGCTTCGATGCCGTAGACCGTGCCCCCGAAGCCGGTGATATTGAAGTATTGCTGCAGTATGTCGTGCTTGCTGTATTTCTTCTCGACTCCGATGGCGAGCCGCATTTCCTTGAGTTTACGATCAGGCGTGGTCTCGGTCGCCGCTCTGTAGCACGCGTCGTGAGCCCGCTTCTCGGTGAGCAGCTCACACTTCTGCACGAGCACATTCTTCACATACTGCTGCGTGATAGACGACCCACCCTGCGTGTTTCCCCCGGCCACAGTCGTGGCCGTTGCCCGCAACGTGCCCTGCAGATCCACCCCGCCATGCTCGAAGAATCGAGGGTCTTCTCCCGACACCGCGGCATCCTTCGCAAACTGGCTGATCGCATCCCAACTCACCTCGATGCGGTTTTGATCGTAGAACGACGCGAGTAGTTCGACCGTTCCGTCACTGCGGGTGGCGAAGATGTCACTCTTCTGCGACAGAGGCTCGATGTTGACGTAACCCGGCAGATTCTCGAACACCGAGATCGTGTTGGTCGCAGCTATGCCCGAGAGCGCCACGACCGGGGTCACCGACACGGCAACCAGAATGCCCGCCGCTGCGCTCATGGCGACGAACCCGAGCAGGCCGCCCAGAACGCCATGAAGAGAACGCCGCCATGATTGGGCCGCGCCAGCCGGAACCTCGGTCACCTGAACCACGTTTACCCCCCACCGAATCCACCCGATACGAAAGCCCACGCCTACACATCGGTGCGTGACTAAACGTCATGTTAGTCATATGTGGGTACCCATGGGGTTGGCTGGCCGAGCTGAGAAGATATCGGCTTGATACCGTTTTTTCAGGCTCAACCCGCGCCGCCATGCTCGGGCAGGTGCTGACCGCCAAACCCCGCAACGTCCACCCCCACGATCCCGGCTGCTGTTGCCGAGGCGCGCCGCACGACCACCTTCCGCCAGCCTTGCCGATTGACAGGTAGAAACCGCGCCTGCGGTACCGCGCGAGCACTCGCAGGATTATGCCGCCTCTGGCCCATCATTGTGATGTTTGGCTACCCCTGCGGCCAGCCGGGCGTATTCGCTACGGCAGCAGGTGGTCGCCTTCTTTTCTGGGGAGCCGGGCCGAAGCGGCGTCCGTCGCCGCCGATGAAGACACTGACGACGGAACAACCGCCGGGACCGCTCCTGCCGGTGCGGCGGCGGTCGATGTCGAGGCTGGCGTCGTGTCATAACCGGCAGCGCCGGTCGCAGTCGAACGCGTCGACGCGACAGTGGGTGAAACGGATGCACCGGCGTGGGCCGGCGCGGCGTTCCGCAGGGCGGCTCCGGCTGTTCCGCCGAGCAACCCGCCGAGAAGGTCCTTGATGCCGATTCCCATGGTGGAGCCGAGCACGGCGTCAACCTCGCTGAAGCCCGACGCGACGTTCTTGGAGAGTTGGCTGGCGCCATCCGTTGAAATGACGGTGAGCTGGTCAATGTTGCCCATCGGGGCGGCGAGCTCGTGCGCAATCTGCGGAAGCATCTCCACCAGGCGCAGCTGAATGAGCGCCTCCGACTGCTGCGCGACGGCCTCGGCGGACAGGCGGGTGGCCGTGGCCTCGGCGGTACCACGGGCGAGAATGGCATCGGCCTCGGCCTGACCCTCGGCGCGGGTGGCGTCCGCGTTGGCGACACGACTGTCGCGATCAGCGGTGGCCTTGGCGACGGATGCCTCGGCGGCAGCAATGGCGGTCACCCGGATGCGGTAGGCATCGGCGTCGGCGATCGCATTGACTTCGGATTCCAGCTCGGCCTTGCGCAGGCTGGCGCGGCGCTGGGCGGTGAGTTCCTGCTCCTGCACGATGGCCTGCTGCGCCTTCGCCTCGGCGAGGGGCCGTGACGCGGCGGCCTCAGCGGAGGCCTTGTCGGTGTCGAGCTGCAACGCAGCTTTACGCAGGGCGAGCGTGTTCTGCGCTTCGGCAATAGCCTGCTCGGCGGTGATCAAAGCTTCCTGTGACTCGCGGTTCGCCACGTGCTCGGCCACCTCCGCCTGACGACGAACCTTGGCCTGCTCGGCACGGCCGATGTCGCGGATGTAGTCGTTCTCGTCGGTGATGCCCTTGATCTCGAATGAGTCGACGTCGAGGCCCTGGTTGGCGAGCGACTCCCGGGCGGTGGCGAGCACCGAGGTGCCGAGCTCGTCTCGCTTTTGAATGACGGTCATCACGTCGGTCGCGCCGATCGACGAGCGCAACGAGCCGCTCAGTACTTCCTGTGCGAAGCCGTCGATGTTCTTGTCCTGGCCGAGAAACCGCTGGGCTGCGGCACGAATCGACTGCGGTGCGTCCCCGACCTTGACGATGGCCACGGCGTCGACGGAGAGCGTGATGCCGTTGCGGTCCTGAGCGACTGCAGTGATCTCGATCGCCCGGCTGCGCAGGCTGATCTTGAACGCCTTCTGGAAGAAGGGAGTGATGAAGACGCCCTGTCCGTGCACGACGCGCTGGCCGGACTCCTCGAGCGTGGCACCATCGACGATGGTTTTGCGACTCTTCTTGCCGGTGATGATGAGGGCCTCATCGGGCCCCGCGTTTTTATAGATCGTCTTGGCGTAAATCAGGCCGATGAGCAGAACCACAACGATTGTGAAAATGATCCCGGGGATCGGGCTGAACAGAAAATCGAGCATGGAGTCCTTCCGAAGCGCGTGGCGCCTACGTCGTTTCGGCGATCCGGTCTGTCTCCCGTGTCGCCGAGCTGTGAGTCCAGTCTCGCAGGCCCCTGCGCCGGATGCGAAGGGTGTCGTCACAGCACCTGCTCGGGCGCTGCCACCTCGAGCACCTGAGCCCTCCGCTCACAGGGGGTTCACACTCGGGCTCCATTTATGATCAACCGGTGATTGAAACAGCCCTCCCCCGCCCTTTTCGCCCTCAGTCCCGCTGGGTACGCAGCGTCGGGCTCATGATCTTCTTCAGCCGCTGGCTGCAGGCACCCCTCTATATCGGACTCATCATCGCGCAGATCATCTACGTGATCGTGTTCATGGTGGAGCTCATCAACCTCGGCGGCGACGTCTGGACCTCATTGACCGTGCCCGGCGACGACGGTGGCATCCACGTCGAAGAAGCAGCGATCATGCTCTCCGTGCTCGGCCTGATCGACGTCGTGATGATCGCGAACCTGCTGATCATGGTCATCATCGGCGGCTATGAGACGTTCGTCTCGCGTATCCGTTTAGATGGCCACCCCGACCAGCCGGAGTGGCTCAGCCACGTCAACGCAAACGTGCTCAAGGTCAAACTCGCCATGGCCATCGTGGGAATCTCGTCAATTCACCTGCTCAAAACTTTCATCGAGGTCGGCGATCTGGCCGCGCGCGGCACCCCGATCGATTCCAGCCCGAGCGAGACCATCACCGGCAACGTCTACACCTGGGACGGCGTGCTCTGGCAGGTCATCATCCACATGGTGTTCATCCTCTCGGCGATCGCGCTGGCTTGGATCGACCGCATGTCCCAGGCCGGGCACGCAGTCCCACCCACACCATCACCCGCGGTCGCGCATGGGCCGGCCATCGCCCCGGAGCCGGTCACGGCCCTGAATGCCGCGCCCATCCGTCGCGAACTCGCGCCAGCGGCATCCACCGGTATCGCCCTGCACTTGACCCAACTGGGGCAACTGCGTGACGCCGGCGTCGTCACGGACGCCGAGTTCGTCGCGAAAAAGACGGAGCTGCTCGCCCGCTACTAAGACGCGGCCCTTTGTATGAGTTCTTTCAGGGCGCGTACCTACTCGGCGTTCTCCTCGCGGCAACGAATCACGTCTTCGGCACTCGGTTGCTCGTCGAGTGCGACGCGGTTCTCCGAGAAGGGTCTTGCCTCAACGGTATCGGAGCCGCCGGGCCGCGCCACGGGACGTGAGCCCCGTCTTTCCAGCGGATGCTGTTAGCGCTTGAGTCCCGGAAACTGGTCATCGCGCCACTCGTCCGGCAGGCGGGTGCCCGAACCGGCCGCGTCGTTTTCACGCTCGCGCAGCTCGACCCGGCGAATCTTGCCCGAGATGGTCTTGGGCAGGTCGAAAAACTCCACCCGCCGCACTCTCATATAAGCCGGCAGCCCGGTGCGGGCGTGTCGCAGCACGGCTTCTGCGGTCTCCGCCGTCGGTTCCCAGCCGGGTGCGAGATGAATGTAGGCCTTGGCAATGTTCAGCCTGGTTGCGTCGGGAGCGGGAACGACAGCGGCCTCGGCAACAGCGGGGTGTTCGAGCAGAACGCTCTCCACCTCGAACGGCGATACCTTGTAGTCGCTCGACTTGAAGACGTCGTCAGTGCGGCCGATGAAGGTGAGGTAGCCATCGGAATCCATCGTGGCGACATCGCCGGTGTGAAAAAATCCGCCGCGAATGGCGTGCGCAGTGAGGTCGGGTTCGCCGTGGTAGCCGCTCATGAGGTTGACCGGGCTCTGCGAGAGGTCGAGGCAGATTTCGCCCTCGTCGGCGGGCAACTCGGTGATCGGGTCGAGCAGCTTGATCGCGACGCCGGGCAGGGGCAGGCCCATCGACCCGGCTTTTAGCATGGATCCGGGACCGTTTCCGACGATTGCGGTGGTCTCGGTCTGGCCGAATCCGTCGCGAATGGTCAGTTTCCAGCCGTTGTCGATCTGCCGGATCACCTCGGGGTTGAGCGGTTCTCCAGCCGAGAGCAACTCGCGGAGGCTAGCCGGGCGGGCGCCGATATCCGCTTGGATGAGCATGCGCCAGACTGTCGGCGGTGCACAGAACGTGTTGACCTGAGCGCGGTGCAGCTGCGCGATGAGGGCAGCCGGATCGAACTTGGAGTAGTTGTAGACGAACACGGTGGCCTCGGCGATCCACGGGGCGAAGAAACAGCTCCAGGCGTGTTTGCCCCAGCCGGGCGAGCTGATGGCCAGGTGCACGTCGCCGGGGCGCAGCCCCAGCCAATACATGGTGGAGAGGTGCCCGACCGGGTAGGAGGTCTGCGAGTGCAGCACCATCTTCGGCTTGCTCGTCGTGCCCGAGGTGAAGTAGATCAGCGAGGGGTCGGCGGATTCCACGACCGTGGTGATGGGTTCCGGGGTCACCCGATAGGCATCCGCGAAGTCGGCCCACCCAGGGCGGGCCGCGCCGACAGCGATGCGGGTGTAGTCGCCGGGAACGTCGTCGAATTTGACCGCGTCGGCCGAATTGGCGATCACGTGGGCGACGCCGCCGCGCTGCACGCGGTCGGCCAGGTCGTGCGAGGCGAGCACGGCGCTCGTGGGCATGATGACGGCGCCGACCTTCATGATGGCGAGCATCGCCTCCCAGATCTCCCGCTGGTTGCCGAGCATGAGCATGACGTGGTCTCCACGCCCGACGCCGTGGTGGCTGAGCCAGGTAGCGATTTGGTCGGATCGATGAGCCATCTCGTCAAAGGTGAGCTTTTGCTCGCTGCCGTCTTCTTCGACGATCCACAGCGCGATTTTGTCGTTGCCGCGGGCGAGCACGTCGAACCAGTCCGTGGCCCAGTTGAAGTGTTCTCCCACATCTGGCCAGCGAAATTCCTGCGCGGCGCGAGCGTGATCGTCGCGCAGGGCCAGAAGCTGGTCGCGTGCGGCACGGTAGTTACTGGTGCTCACCTGGTGAGTCATACGCCGTTGTCTCCTTGAACGAGCCGCCACGAGCGAAACGGCGACAGTCCATTCTCTCAGGGCTGCAGCTCGGCCCGCACCGGGCCTGGCCTGGCCGATAGCAACGCGCCCGAATCGGATGCCTGCGAGCGTGCCCGAGCCGAGGAACGGACCCAGCCTGATGACCACGTGTCACTGCGGGATGTGGCGACCCAAGCCATGAACAGCAGACTTATCGTGCACTGGCCTATCGTTGACGGGTGACCTACTCGATTCGTTCCCTGATTCCCACAGATCTGCCGCTCGTACTCGCGCTCAACAATGCTGCGGTTCCCGCGGTCAACGAGTTGGATGCCGACGCGCTGGCCGCGCTCGTCGAGCACAGCAATCTTGCCGTTGCTGTCGTCGACGACGATACGTCCGACATCGCCATCGGCTTCGCAATTCTGTTCATCGCCGGGGCCGAATACGCGAGTGAGAACTACCGCTGGTTCTCCAGCCGGTCCACCGATTTTCTCTATGTCGACCGCATCGTCGTGGCCGACGGGCATCGCGGGCAGGGCCTCGGCCAGGTGCTCTACGACGCGATTTTCGGGGCCGCCCGCCGTCTGAAGCTCTCCGAGGTGTTTTGTGAGGTCAACCTGGAGCCGCCGAACCCGGGCTCGCTCGCCTTTCACGGCCGCCTCGGCTTCGCCTCGGTTGGCCAGCTGTCAACCAAGGCCGACACCGTCGTCGTGAGCCTGCTCGCGGCGACCGTTTAGGGAAGACCGCTGTCACTGATAGTGGCTAGTCGTTCGTCACGGCGATGTTCGCGTCGATTCTCTGTATACACAGTCGCAGGTCGCTGAATCCATTCGTTTGACCAGTTGCAGAAGAAATGGCCTTGCGTCCGCGAAAACGGGGGCAGACATACTGGTCTGTATACATAGATCAGCTGAAAGTTCAAGGGGGCGCGGCAACAGGTAATTGCCCCCTATGGTCTAGTGGACGCGAGTTACCGCTTGCGCAGAACCAAGCCAAGGGACAACCCTCGATGCGAATTACCTGCCCGTTTTGCAAGTCACAGGCCGACCTGAAACCGAACCCCGCGCAAGCCCTCCGGCTCTCGCTCCCCCTCTACGTTCTCAAATGCACGGGTTGCGAGCGCACCAGCATCCGTGTTGAACCCGTGCGTCTGCCGCACGCCCTCACCTCCGCTTAACTGCTCGACCGCGACGTCCTGCCCCCGGCTCCTCCCCCACATGTGCCGTTGACCCATCAATCCGACCGGTCAGCGGTGCACCTGGGGCGAGTCGCGCGAGTCTGTGACAGTAGCTCAGCGCCTCGCGATATTCGTGAAAGCCTATCTCGGCTCTCAGCGGCGCTGTCGCTGGCACCCATTGCGCGAAACACGGGCGACGGCACGCCCGAACACTCGGCTTAACCCGGGCGGGGAGGATACGCTGGCGGCATGATCGATGGAGACAGCGCCCCGAATGCAGGCCCCGCCGCTAATCCCGACCTCGCCCCGGCCCATCGGGGCATTCCGATGCCCGATTATGTCAACGCGTGGGTATCGACACAGCGGTGGTTCGGCAACAAGGGGCAGATGCCGGTTCTTCGCAGCATTGGCCATTTCTCTCTAGACTCGGTCGACCCGGACGTCACCATTCGCGTCGACCTCATGTTGGACACGGCGAGCCTGGGCCTCACCCTCTACCAACTGCCGACCACGGAGCGGGCTTATGAACTTGCCGGCTCAGCCAATGCCCTGATCACCGAGCGCAAAACCGGCTCCGACCGAGCACGCTTCATTTATGACGCCGCCTATGACCCGATCTTCGCCTCTGCAGTGCTCAGCTTCATGGAACTGCAGGGCGTGACGAGTTCGACCGGTACTCCGGCACATGACCGTACCGCCGCCAGCGCGCACGGCGAAGATTTGAGACCGGATTCCGCCTCCCCTCGGGAGGCTGCTGTGGTCTCCAGCCGCGTCCTCGAAGGTGAGCAATCCAACACCTCGATCGTCGTGCACCGCACGGACGCAACCGGTACGCCGACAACGCCGATCATCTGCAAGATTTTTCGCATCATTCATGCCGGTGAAAATCCTGATGTAGTGGTGCAGGCCGCACTGTCCAGCGCCGGATCAGAGCGGATCCCGCTCCCTTTCGGTGACATTCTTGGCCAATGGGACGACCCCGCCGAACCTGACAGTCGGGCCGTCGGCCATCTGGCGTTCGCCCAGGAATTTCTGCCCGATGCCCCCGATGCGTGGCGCACAGCCCTGGTCGCCGCGGCTTCCGGCAGCGACTTCACGGGTCCGGCTTTTCGACTGGGACAGGCTACCGCCGATGTGCACCAGGACCTCGCCCGCACTTTGCCGACGCTGGATGTGACCCCCGCGGTCATCGCCGACGAAATGGCCAAGATGCGGCAGCGTTGCCGCCAGGCCCTGCACGAAGTACCGATTCTGACCCAGTACGGCGCTGCCATCGAGGCGGTCTTCGCTCGCGCGGAGACGGCGACCTGGCCGCGATTGCAGCGCATTCACGGTGATTTCCACCTCGGCCAGGTGCTGGACGTGCGGGGTCGTGGCTGGGTATTGCTGGACTTTGAGGGGGAACCTCTGCGCACCCTGCGGGAACGGACTCGGCCCGATATCCCGCTGCGCGATATCGCCGGAATGCTGCGATCGTTCTCCTACGTTGCGGGTGCTATGACGGAAGCGACGGGCGACTCGACCAGGGCGGTGGCGCCGGGCGAACCAGTCGCCGGTGAATCGACGGCTGCCGGAGCCACTATTTTCCAGTGGGCCATGGCCTGCCGCACTGCCTTCCTCAACGGTTATGCGGAACGCTCCGGCGTGAAACTTGCCGATCAAAGAACCCTGCTCGATGCGTTCGAACTCGACAAGGCACTCTATGAAGCCGTCTACGAGATACGTAACCGCCCGACCTGGCTGCCGATCCCTCTCGCCGCGATCGAGCGGCTGGTCGATGTGTCGAACTAACTGCCGTTGTGGAAAATGCCGAGGTGCGGTGACACCATCCGTTGGGCCTGGAACCAGACCTGGTCACGGTCGGTGAGCAGACCGATTCAGGAGGCCGACCGGGACTGCTTCGCCGTGCGTTTGCGCGTCGGCTTGGCTCGTTCACGGCTAGCCTCGACGCTGCGTCGCAGGGCCTCCATCAGGTCGAGCACCTCGCCGCCTTCTCCCTCTTCGGCGGCTTCGCCGTGGGTCGCCTCGGTCGACACGGCATCACCACTTTTCAGCCTGGCTTCGATCAGCGCACGTAGCTCATCCTGATAGTCGTCGCTGAAGGCATCCGGTGCGAAATCCGCCGCGAAGGACTCGACCAGCGCCGCTGACATGTCCAGTTCCTTGGCGCTGATTTTCACCCGCACATCGAGGGATGCAAATTTGGCCTCTCGCACCTCGTCGTCCCAGAGCAGGGATTGCAGCATCAGCACATCACCGTGTACGCGCAGCGCGCCGAGGCGCGTCTTCTGTCGCAGCGCAAAGTGCACAATAGCCGTGCGATCGGTCGCTTCCAGCGTGCGCCGCAGCAACACGTAAGCCTTCGACGATTTACCGTCGGGTTCGAGAAAGTAGCTTTTGTCGAGCATGATCGGGTCGATCTGGTCGCTCGGTACGAATTCGACCACGTCGATCTCTTTGCTGTGTTCGGAAGGCAGTGAGGCGAAGTCCCCGGAACTGAGCACAACCGTATGGTCGCCGTCGTCGTAGGCCTTGTCTATGTGGTCGTAGGGAATAACCTTGGCGCAGATCTCGCAGCGACGTTGATAGCGGATGCGCCCCCCATCCGCATCGTGAACCTGGTGAAGTGCGACGTCGTGATCTTCGGTGGCGCTGTATACCTTGACGGGCACATTGACGAGCCCGAAGGTGATCGCACCGGTCCAGATGCTTCTCATACATCCAGTACACACCCGAATGAGACATTCGTCGTCTAGTAGACCCAGAGTTTCCGCGGCACAGTTGACGCATGAACGCCAGCAGCCAGGTGGTCTCCATCGAGGGACACCGCATCACGCTCACCCATCTCGACAAGGTCCTATACCCGAAGACCGGAACCACAAAGGCCGACGTCCTGGCCTATTACGCGGCGAGCGCCGATGTGCTCATCGGTCATGCCGCGAACCGCCCGGCCACCCGCAAGCGCTGGGTGCACGGCATCGGCACGATCGAAAACCCCGGCGCGATGTTTTTTCAGAAGAATCTGGACCCATCGACGCCGAGCTGGGTGAAACGGTACCAGATCCAGCACAAAGACCATGTGAACACCTATCCACTGGTGAACGACCTCGCCACCCTTACCTGGCTCGGGCAGATGAGCACCCTCGAAATCCACGTGCCACAGTGGCAGTTCGGCCGCACCGGTACCCCGCGCAATCCCGACCGGCTCGTGCTCGACCTCGACCCGGGGCCGGGGGTTGGACTGCTCGAGTGCGCCGAGGTTGCGCGGCTGGCCCGCGCGATTTTGCACGATATGGGGCTGGAACCGATGCCGGTGACCAGCGGAAGCAAGGGCATCCACCTCTATGCGGCGCTCGACCTGTCATACAGCTCTGACCAGGTCTCGGCGGTGGCGCATGAATTGGCGCGCGCCCTTGCGGCCGACCACCGTGACCTCGTGGTCAGCGACATGAAGAAAAGCCTCCGACCTGGCAAAGTCCTGGTGGACTGGAGCCAGAACAACGCCGCGAAGACCACCATCACGCCGTACTCGCTGCGAGGGCTCAGTCACCCCATGGTCGCAGCCCCGCGTACCTGGAAGGAGCTCGCCTCGGCCGACCTCGAGCAGCTCGACTACAAGCAGGTACTTGCGCGCCTGAAACGACGGGAAGATCCGCTCGCGCAGCTCACAGCCGGGTCTTTCGAACACTCGGTGAGTGACGCCGGCGCAGCGAGCAAAGGCTCGGCCCCGGCGCTCGTCACGCCGGACCGGCTGACGGCGTACCGCGGCAAGCGGGACGCCGCGAAGACACCCGAACCGGTTCCGGTCTTGTCAGTTGCGGCATCCGCTGGCTCGTCGTTCGTTATTCAGGAACACCACGCCCGCAGCCTGCACTGGGACTTTCGGCTCGAACACGACGGGGTACTCGTGTCGTGGGCGTTGCCCCGCGGCGTGCCGGTAACCCCCGCACAGAACCGGCTCGCGGTCCACGTCGAGGATCATCCCCTCGAATACGGCGGCTTCGAGGGAAATATTCCGGTCGGAGAATACGGCGCCGGCGACGTGTCGATCTGGGACCACGGCGAGTACGAACTCGAAAAGTGGCGCGATGACGAGGTCATCGTGACCCTGCACGGCGAACCAGACGCCGGGCTCGGCGGCACCGCCCGGTTTGCCCTTATTCGCACGAGCGAGAGCTACAGCAGCAAAACAAGGAACAACTGGCTGATTCACCGCATGAAACCGAACATTTCGGCCTCGGGCGGCTCGCGCACGAATGCCCGGCCGCACAGTAGTGCCGCGGCTACCCCGACGCCCGCACCACCGAAGAACGCCTACTCTCCCATGCTCGCCGCTGCTGGTTCCGAAGCCGACCTCGGCGACGAGGAGTGGGCCTTCGAAATGAAGTGGGATGGAATGCGGGCCCTCGCCTACGTGTCGCTGCGTGATCAGGCTGTTCGCCTGGTCACCCGCAACGGGCATGATGTGACCGCGTCTTATCCAGATCTCGTGGCCGACCTCCTTGCTGCGGTAGCAGCACGGTCAGAAACGGATTCCGCGGTGCTTGACGGCGAGATCGTGGCCGTCAATAAACGCGGACGGCCCGATTTCGGCCTCCTGCAGACGCGGATGAAACTTACCGAGGCTCGGGAAATCGCGTCGGCGACCGCGACAGCGCCCGTGCAGTTCCTGCTGTTTGATCTGCTCGAAGAGAACGGGCACCCACTCACCGACCTGACCTACAGAGCGAGACGCGACCGGCTCGAGTCCGCGGTCACGGCAACCGGCTCAACCCATGTGCCGCCGCGGTTTGAGGGTGACTTTTCCGAGGCATTCCACACCAGCCGCCGACTGGGGCTGGAGGGGGTCATGGCCAAACGGCTCGACGGGCGCTACGCGATGGGTCGCCGGTCCCACGACTGGGTGAAGATCAAACATTATCGCAACCAGGAAGTGGTGGTGGGCGGCTGGCGACCCGGCCGCGGCAACCGGTCCGGCGCGATCGGCTCGCTGCTGCTCGGGGTACCGACCGACACCGGGCTGCGCTTCGTGGGCCGGGTCGGCACGGGGTTCGGGGAACGCGACCTGACCGACATCCGTTCCCGACTGACCGGCCTCGTTCAGAAGACCACACCGTTCAGTGACATTACGCCAACGGATGCCCAAGGCGCGGTCTGGGTGCGCCCCACGCTCGTCGCTGAGGTGGAATTCGCCGAGTGGACCGCGACCGGCCGTCTGCGCCAGCCATCCTGGCGGGGGTGGCGTCCCGATAAAACCCCCGGCGACATCACGATCGACTAGTGCGGGCCGGGAGATACGGGCGGGTACAGTATGGGCATGAAGCTGATCGCCATCGACCCGCCCACCCGTAGTTTTTCGCGCTGGCTGACCGACGAAGAAATCGGTCGGGTACTCGCCCACAAGCGCGGCTGGCGTCAGGCACCCGATGGCAGCGTGTTGGCTGGCAAGATTCGCAAGGTGCTTGTCAGCGCCTCGCTTGCGCAACTCGGCGCCGCTTCCGTCGCGCACGGCTGGGCCAGCCGACCACGGGTCGAGCCGAGCGACGGCAGCGGTCCCACCCACATGATGTGGGGCATCATCGATGCGCGCACCGACGCCGAGATCACGGCGGAGTTGCGCGGGGAAGTCTAAATTGGCCCGGCCAGTTCGACGCCAGTCGCGTAGCGTGGATGCATGAGCCTCAACCCCAGCTACATCAAGCCCGGCCTGGACTTCAACCGCGACACCAATTACATCCAGGACCGCATCACCCGGGATGGCCGCGACGGCTGGCCGGTTGAACCGGGCCGCTACCGACTCGTTGCTGCCCGCGCCTGCCCGTGGGCGAACCGCACTACGATCGTGCGCCGCCTTCTGGGCCTCGAAGGCGTCATTTCTCTCGGCCTGCCCGGCCCCACCCACGACAAAAACAGCTGGACCTTCGACCTCGACCCGGGTGGGGTCGACCCGGTACTCGGCATCGAACGTTTGCAGCAGGCGTTCTTCACCCGTTTTGCCGACTACCCGCGCGGCATCACCGTCCCGGCGATCGTCGATGTGCCAAGCGGAAAGGTCGTCACCAATAACTATCCCCAGATCACCCTTGATTTCGAGCTCGAATGGACAGACCACCACCGGGCCGGCGCCCCTGACCTCTACCCGGAAGCGTCACGGGCCGAAATCGACGAGGTTGCCAACCTGATCTTTCACGACGTGAACAACGGTGTCTACAAGTGCGGCTTCGCTGGCAGCCAAGAATCGTACGAGCGGGCTTACGACGCCCTCTTCGCCCGGCTGGATTGGCTCGAACAACGCCTGGCGGGGCAGCGGTATCTTGTGGGCGACACGATCACCGAGGCGGACATCCGCTTGTTTACCACCCTCGCCCGCTTCGACGCGGTATATCACGGGCATTTCAAATGCAATCGCAACAAGCTCAGCGAGATGCCCGTGCTGTGGGCCTACGCCCGCGACCTGTTTCAGACGCCCGGTTTTGGGGACACGATCGATTTCGAGCAGATCAAAAGGCACTACTACGTGACCCACGTCGATATCAATCCCAGTGGCATCGTGCCGAAGGGACCGGATGCTGCTGCCTGGCTGGCTCCGCATTCTCGCGCTGATCTCGGCGGCCGTCCGTTCGGCACCGGCACGCCGCCCGAGGCACCACTGGCCGCTGAACGAATCGTGCGCTGAACGAATCGTGCGCTGAACGAATCGTGCGCTGAATGATCGTCGGACCGTAGCGCCCTGGCTCGTTTGGATTGCGCGCCCGGCCCTGGTGCGCGCTGAACCGTTGCAGTGACAGCGCACGGTCACCGTTGGCCCGCACGAACGCCTCGCCCACCACGATGACGTGGTGGGCGAGGTCGAGTGTGGTGATTCCTAGTTGGCAGCGTCAGCCTTCAGCTGTCCTGAACCAGGGACTACGGGATGTAGTTGAACTCGTCAGGGTTCGGGCCCGTGCGCTCATCGCGGTTCAGGGCAGTGATCGCGGCGATATCCGCTTCGGTGAGGACGAAGTCGAACAGGGCGAAGTTCTCGTCGACTCGGCTGCGGGTAACCGACTTCGGGAAGACGATGTCGCCCCGCTGCAGGTGCCAGCGCAGGGTGACCTGAGCGGCAGACTTACCGAGACGGTCGGCGATCCCTGTAATCACCGAGTCGGAGAGAACTGCGCCCTGCGCGAGCGGCGACCAAGCCTCAGTTGCGATGCCGTGCTCGGTGTTGAACGCCCGCAGCGCATCCTGCGTGAGGTACGGGTGGACCTCGATCTGGTTGACGGCCGGCACGGTTTCGGTCTCGTCGAACAGACGCTGCAGGTGCTCTCGCTGAAAGTTGCTCACTCCAATGGTGCGCACGCGACCCGAGAGCTGCATTTCCTCCATTGCCTTCCAGGTCTCGACGAAGTCTCCGACAGCCGGGAGCGGCCAGTGGATGAGGAACAGGTCAAGGTAATCGAAGCCGAGGGCGTCCATGGTTCGATCGAAGGCGGCCAGCGCGTCGGCACGGTCATGGAACCCGTTGTTGAGCTTGCTCGTGACGTAGATCTCGGACCGGTTCAGCCCCGACTCAGCGACGGCTTCACCAACCTCTTTTTCATTGCCGTACATCTCGGCCGTGTCAATGTGTCGGTAGCCGGCCGCAAGAGCGGCAAGAGTCGCCGCCTTGGTCGTCTCCGGCGTGACTTGGAAGGTGCCGAATCCGAGCTGCGGAATCGTTGTGCCGTTATTGAGGTTGACGGTGGGGACTACGGTCATGGATGTATCTCCTCGTTCGATATTTGAGTGCGCCGCTATCTGTCTCGCCGATCACTTTGCCGCTGGTGTTACACAGGGAAAGCTTGCTCGGTCACATCAGGGACGTCAGCAGTGTCACGGTGAACGTGCCTAACGGCGTGCACGTCCATCAAAACCAGCCTACCGACGGAGATATTCCGCACGCCTAATGGCCGGTCACACTCCCAGCCCGCACACAGTATTGGTGAACGGGCACACGATGCCGTCGTGAATCACGCGGGACACCTCGTCGACGGTCAGCTATAACGCATCGAACTGGTGCGCGTTCGCCCGCCCGGTCCGGGAGCACAAATACGCCGGCAGGTACGGGCATTCGCCCGGCAGCGTTCTTCGCAGGTTGCCGTCCTAGCATCGGATCATGATTGAGCGAGTGCAACGCGACCCCATCCGCCCCGGCCAGGAATCCGTCTGGGACTACCCACGGCCACCCCGCGTCGAACATACCGGGGAACACCTCACCATCGAACTCGACGGTGTGATCATCGCCGACACGAGAGATGTCGTGCGGGTGCTCGAGACCAGCCATCCACCGGTGTATTACCTGCCGCGGGGTGCCTTCACGCCGGGCGTGCTTCAACCGGATGCCGGTCATTCTTATTGCGAGTTCAAGGGCGCTGCCGGATATCTCTCGGTCGGCTCCCGCGCCCGGTCCGCCTGGTTTTATCCCACACCAAATGCGGGTTTCGAGTCTCTGACCGACCGCGTCGCTGTTTATCCGGGGGCGATGGACCAGTGCACGGTCGACGGTGAAGCGGTGCGCGCACAAGACGGCGACTTTTACGGCGGCTGGATAACCGAAAAAATCGTCGGGCCGTTCAAGGGCGCGGCGGGCACCATGGGCTGGTAGCCCACGGTTCGACACAAGTTCATCGCACGGAATTTCTCAGCTTGGGGTAGCCTCGGACAAGCCAGGCATCCGACGTACTCGAAACTGAAGGAGTTGCTGTGACCCACAACGCCGTAGACGAAGAGATTCTCAAGCAGTGGACCCGTCGCCTCAGTCAAGCACTGCAGATTGTGGACCTCGAGATAGACAACGACCTCGTTCTCACCGTTGCCGATGAAGCCGCCCACGCGGTGAATCCGATGGCCGCCCCGATCACGACGTTCATGGTCGGCTATGCCGCCGGTCTCGCCGCAGCCAACCCGGCGATGCCCTCAAGCACAGCCGTGGCCCGGGCTGTGGATGTGGTCACCGCCGTCTGCCAGCAGCCCGAGAAGGAACACCCCGACGCCACCGGCTGGGTGAACACCGCGCAGTAGCGTCAGAAGTCACGCAGCACGCTCCAGTCGAATGATGACAGCCTTCGACACCGGTGTGTTGCTGCCGTCGGCGACACTATCGAGCGGCACGAGCACGTTCGCCTCCGGATAGTAGGCGGCGGCGCAACCGCGTGGTGTCGGGTATGCAACCAGCCGATAGCCGCGTAACACCCGGTCGACGTTGTCACTGAACTCACTATGCACGTCGACCAGATCGCCATCGACGAAACCTAGGGTGAGCAGATCTTTCTTGTTGATGAAGACAACATGACGGCCCTTCTTGATACCGCGATAGCGGTCATCGAGGCCGTAGATGGTGGTGTTGAACTGGTCGTGACTGCGCAGCGTCTGCAGCACCAGACGCCCGGGCGGTACTTCAAGATACTCCAGGGTGTTCGTGGTCAGCATGGCCTTGCCGATCGGGGTGTTGAAGGTGCGCGAGTCCCGGGGCCCGTTCGGCAACATGAATCCGCCCTCCTGCCGGATGCGTTCGTTATAGTTCTCAAATCCCTCGACTACGTGGGCGATGTGGTCACGGATACGGTCGTAGTCGGCCTCGAACCCAGCCCAGTCGACCGCGACCGAGTCGGCGAGCACAGCGCTAGCCAGTCGCGAAATAATCGCGACCTCCGAGAGCAGGTTTGGTGCGACCGGCTTGAGCTTTCCCCACGACGGATGCACCGCGCAAACCGTGTCCTCCACGGAGACAAACTGCACCCCGTCGGCCTGCTCGTCGATTTCGGTGCGCCCCAGGGTCGGTAGTATCAGCGCCTCCTCTCCGGTTACAGCATGCGAGCGGTTCAGTTTCGTGGAGATCTGCACGCTCATTTCGGTGCGTTGCATGGCGGCCTCGGCAATGCCGGTGTCGGACATGGCGGCAACGAAGTTGCCGCCAAGCCCTACCCACACCTTCAACTTTCCGTCGCGCATCGCACGCACTCCGTAGACGGCATCAACGCCGTGCCCGCGTGGCGGGTTGAAGCCGAACTCTGCTTGCAGGGCGTTGAGGAAAGCCGGCGGCATCTGCTCCCAGATACCCATGGTGCGGTCGCCCTGCACGTTGCTGTGGCCGCGAATCGGTGAGGCACCGGCACCGGGCTTGCCGATGTTGCCGCGCAACAGCAGCAGGTTGATGATTTCCTTGACGGTATCTACGCCTTTTTTCTGTTGCGTCACCCCCATCGCCCAGGTAATGATCACCCGATCAGCGGCCAGGTAGCGTTGGGCCAATTCGTCGATTTGTGCGGCCCGCAAGCCGGTCGCGGCCAACACCATTTGCTCGTCAAGCTGGGAGAGATGTTGCCGCAGCTCGGTCAGCCCGTGGCAGTGTTTGTCAAGGAAAGCCTGATCGAGGACGGTTCCTGGGGCGGCGTCCTCGGCGTCGAGCACGCGCTTCGAGACGGCCTGCAGCAACGCCATGTCGCCGCCGAGGCGAATTTGCAGAAACTGGTCTGCCATCTCGGTGCCATGGCCAATCACTCCACGCACCCGCTGCGGGTTCTTGTAGCGGCGCAGACCGGCCTCGGGCAGCGGGTTGATCGCAACGATCTGCGCGCCAGCATCTTTAGCTTCTTCGAGCGCGGTGAGCATACGCGGATGGTTGGTACCGGGGTTTTGGCCGATGATGATGATGAGGTCGGATTTCGCAAAGTCGTCGTAGCTGACCGTGCTCTTGCCAATACCGACGGTCATGCCCATGGCCCAGCCAGTGGATTCATGGCACATATTGGAGCAGTCCGGCAGGTTGTTGGTGCCGTACGCGCGCGCGAACAGCTGGTAGGCGAATGCGGCCTCGTTGGAGGCGCGGCCACTCGTGTAGAAGGCGGCTTGGTCAGGCGAGTCAAGACCGTTGAGCTTGGCGGCGATCATGCGAAACGCCTCGGGCCAGCTGACCGGGCGGTAGTGATCACTGCCGGCTGGCTTGTAGACGGGTTCGACCAGCCGACCCTGCATGCCGAGCCAGTATTCGCTCTTCTCGTACAGGTCGGGCAAGGAATGCTCGGCCCAGAAAGTTGTCGGGATGGTGATCGGGGTGGCCTCCCAGGTGACAGCTTTGGCGCCGTTCTCGCAGAACTCAAAGGCCTTGCGGTGCCCGGGGTCGGGCCAGGCGCAGCTCATGCAGTCGAATCCGTCTTTCTGGTTCATCGCCAGCAGGGCGCGCATTCCCCTCGCAGCGCCCATCTGCGTGATCGCCGGCTGCATGGAGTGCAGCACGCCCGGTACGCCGGCGGCCCAGGATTTGGCGTGGGTGACCTCGATGTCGATGTCGGTGACGTCGTTGATCGGGGGTTCACTGCTCATGCTGCACCGCTCTCGTTGCGTTATCGCTTCGCCGCCCATACGGTCGACGCTGGCACGATACACCCATGGGGTTGGAAGCATCCGGTAGTGCCGTGATTATGCCATTTATACCCCCATGGGTATAGCATGGAGGTAATCCCGAACGAAAGGCACCCATCATGTGCAGAGCCGTCACCTGCAAGACCTGTCAGAAGACCACCTGGGCCGGGTGCGGCCAGCACGTCGACCAGGTCATGAAGGGTGTTCCACGCGCCCAGCGGTGCGAGGGCCATGTGCAGGAGAAATCCACCGGCGGCTTCTTCGCACGCCTGCTCGGCCGGTAGCCGCGGAGCCCAGGCCGGCCCGGGCGCCGCAGCCGAAACCTCGACTTGTTCCGGGGCCGGGGGTTCACAGACACGCCGAGTAACTCGGTCGCCTCACCCCCGATTCGATGTGCGCACCATGATTGGGAGCGTCCTGGTCAAACGCTCGACCGAACACTTACACTCAAGGCACATGACTTTTCCGGAAACTGGCGGTGCCGCATCGCGCTCGCGCCGTTCGCTGCCACGGCTGCTCGGCCGGCTGGCCCTCGGTGCCGCGCTGCTTTTGGCTGGAATCAGCCACCTCACGTTCAACCGGGAGGCATTCCAGGCTCAGGTTCCGGCGTGGGTTCCGTTGGACGCCGACCTGGTCGTCGTACTCTCCGGAATAGCCGAAATAATACTGGGAACCGCATTGCTTACGCTGCACCGGTGGCGGGTACCCGTCGGCTGGGTCGTCGCAGCGTTCTTCGTGGCAATCTTTCCCGGCAACATTTCACAGTTCGTCACGGCAACTGACTCATTCGGACTGAATTCAGATCTGTCGCGAGGCATCCGCCTCGCCTTTCAGCCACTGCTCGTGCTGTGGGCGCTCTGGGCTACCGATGCATGGCGAACGTGGCGAGCCCGGCGCAGCCGGGTTGCGGCCCGGCCTCTGTCACACCGATAGCGGGAGTATGCCCGCCATCGATAGTGTGGGCCAAATGGACCCGCTAACCTTTCGTCGCGCCACGACCGATGATGTTTCGGCCTTACTGGTCTTGGTGACAAGCGCCTATCGGGGCGATGCAAGCCGGCAGGGCTGGACCTGTGAGGCCGACCTCATCGACGGGCAGCGCCTCGACGCCGACGTACTCCGTGGAGATCTCAGGCGTGCTGACAGCGTCGTTCTTCTCGGTGAACGCGAAGGCGATCTGGTGGGGTGCGCGCATATCGCGAAGGATGTGGGCGATACGGCCTATTTCGGTATGTTCGCCGTGCGCCCGACCGGCCAGAGCCAGGGCGACGGCAAACGTATCCTGGCCGAAGCTGAACGCCTGGCTGTCTCGGAATGGGATTCAACTGTGATGACGATGACGGTCATCGATGTGCGAGACTCCCTCATCGCGTTCTACGAGCGGCGAGGCTACCGCCGAACGGGCGTGCAGAAGCCCTTTGACTTCGACACACGCTTTGGAGTACCCCGGCGCGACGACCTACGTCTCGAGGTGCTCGAAAAAGTTCTGCAGCACGGCTGAACATCCCACCTTTTCGAGGCGCGAACATCAGCCGGTGATCGCGCCCCGTGTGGGTTGTGACGAATGGCAGGCCGCTTTCCGCATCAGGGCGCGGTACTGGTGGGGCGTGAGCGCAACCACATGCCCGACGGGGGCTGAAACGGCAGCAGGAAATGTAGGAGAAGTCCGGACAGCGCCGTGACGGTTACCGCTCCGATGGCGCCGAAATTCGTGAACTGTGCCTCGACGTTGACCCCGGCCAATGTCGTCACGGTCCATCCGAGTGCCCACAGTGTGGCCATGCCCAGGGCCCAGAGCCAGCGCCGGCGCGTGCGCGGCGGTAACCCCATGGCCTGCGCGGCACCGAGCACGATCCCGGTGATCGCTCCCATCAGGGCCAACTCCGGCAGCGTCGTGTGATAGTCGACCACCGTCGAGCCCAGAAGCAGACCCAAACCCAAACCAATCCCGGTCAGCGGAACCCAGTTCAGCGGATTGAGACGACGCCGACTGACCAGCACCTGGCCGAAGCCGATGACGACCCCACAGACCGCGCCACCGATAAGGGCCGATACGGGGTTACTGACGCGCCCCCCGACTGCCGTGCCGGCGAAACCAGCGATCGGGAACGCGAGAAATCCCACGCTCCACAGCAACCAGGTCGAGAAGAATGTGGGGTTTCGGAAGCTGGGATTGCGATGGAGTCGCCGTATTCTGGTCACGTTTCTACTCCAGTCCAAGGTACTGGTCGGTGAGTGCAGCCCAGGTCATTGAGAAGAATCTCGGACCGGCATGCAGACATGCTACGCCCAAGCCAGTGCGGCCCGACAGCGTGCGGGGATAGCCGAACATCGAGGCACCTGATCGTTGAACGCCGCTTGGACAACGGCGCGTGCGTTTTCGCACGCAGCACCGCCCGCACTACGCGGCCGGCGCTTAGGCCACCAGTACCTCCGGGGATGCCAAGGGAGTGATGTAGGAGTAACCGGTGGCCGTGTTCTTGGTGATCGACAGCACGAGTTGCATGGATGGTTCGAGGGCGGTGACCTTGTCGAGCGGAGCTCCGACGATGAGTTGAAAGCCGAGGCCCTTCCACGCAGCGACGGCTCGGCCGGCGAACTCAGCGTCGGATTTAACGAAACCCTCGTCGAGAAACACCGGCGCGAAGCGCGGCCGGGTGCGGCTTTCATCGCCGAGCTGAAAACGCAGGGCTGCGCCGACCACGAAGGCCACAAGCTCCTGCGACTCGCCACCGCTCTTTCCGCCGAGGGACGAGTAGGTGCTGACGCGGGCACCGTCCTGCGTCACGCGAACAGCCGTGATCTCGACGTGCTGGCGTACATCGAGCAGCACATCGCGCTGGGAGGTGGTGGTGCCGTCTGGGCGCCGAATCACAGCCATGAACTGCTGCAGCCGGGTGAACCGATCCTCGGTTTGATCGTCGGTGAATTGTTCCGTCGCACCGGAGGAGAGCGCTTTGAGCTCCTTGCGGAACGCGGTCGCGTCGTCTCGGTGCAGTCGTCGCAGCGAAATCTGTAAGCGGTCGCGGGTTGCGCCGAACGGCAGGGTCGCGAGGATCTCATTGATTGGCCGCAACCGGTCTTCGATCTCTTCGATGGCCGTGTTGAACGCACCGGTGAGCGGCACGAGGTCCTGCCCGCTCCATGCGGAGAGCCGGCGTTTCCATTCTTGGCGACGCTCGGAAAGACCGAGGGTGCGGATGGCGTCGAGAATATCGGTGTAACTCGTGACCGATTCGAGCGCGACACCGATATTCGGGTCGGGCCAGCGAGCCTGGTACGTCTCGAAGATGCCGATCATGGTGGCACGGTCGCGCGCGGCACCGTCACGATCCTGCGCCGACTGATTGATCAGTCGCTCACGCAGGCGTTTCAGGCCGCCGGGGAAAGTGGCGAGGTCGTTCTGGTCGGTGACGCGCGCGAACTGCTCATCGAGGTGCAGAAAATGTTCCGGCGACAGGGTCAGCGTGTCACTGTGTTCGATCTGTTCGAGTCGATCATTCACCGCGTCCTGTGCGTCGACGATGCTGCCCTGCTCGTCATTGAGCACGGCCCCGGCCTGCTCGGTGCTGTGCTTGAGTTTCTGGGCAGCATCCAGCTCGAGGGCGAGCCGGGCCCCTTCGTTACTCAGAGCGCGCAGAATATCGCTGCTGGCCAGCATCCGCTCTTGTTCCGATTTCTTGCCCTGGATGCGTTCGGCTGCTGCCGCGACGTCAATGGTCAGCCAGTCGGTGTCGAGAATGTACTGGTGAGCGGCCTGTCGGTCGCGCAGTGCACCGAGTTGCTCGGTAACAGCGGATGCCCGCCCCGCGATCGCGTCAGCGGCCAGCCCCTGCGCGGCCAGCTCTACAGCAATGTCATCGAGCCGGGCCCGGCTCGAAAAACCGATGATCGACTTCTGGCCGGTGTTCCAGCCATGGGCGCCACGGGAACCGTTGCGCGTCTGTCCGCTCGGCGTCACCCGTGCACCCTCACCAACCAGCTCGGACGGGTTGGCCACGCAGAGCGCGTCGAGGCTCGACGACCGAAGGCGCGCCTGCACCCAGCTGCTGAACGGCGAGTCCTTCAGGTCGAGCTTGCCAGACACATAGCGGGCGTCGCCGGTCACGGCCTGGTGCTGCTTCAGCGCCACACCCTCGAAGTGGATGCGCAGAGGCAGCTGCAGTGGGTCGATCGCCGCGCTCAGGTGTGCGAGGCGAGTCTCGTCGACGAGCAGAACCCGAACGACCGACGACAGGGTCACCTCGGCGGCCTGCCGCCACTGTTCCTCACCGGCGGTGATGTCGATGAGTTCGGCCACGAACGGGAGTTCCTGGGCCGGAATTCCCGACGCTTCGGCGATCAGCAACCGGGCCTGGTGCAGGGGCTGTGGCACCAGGCTTTCGCGCCCGGTCAGAAATACGCGCTCTTTTTTGAGGAAACGGATGCCCTCCTCCACGGGGTACGCCTCACGCTGCAGTGCCGCGCGCGTCGCTTCCAGGGCAGCCTCGGCGGCGGCGAATTCGGCGGTGAAGCGGTTGGCCTCCTGCTGGGCGGCGGCGAAGGTAGCAGCGGAATCGATCGATGCCGCCAGAATGTGTACCCTTTGGCTGAAACTCTCGTGCTCCCGAGCCACAGTGTCGCGTTGGTCGCTGAGGTGCACGAGCTCGGTTTGCAGCCGTTCGAGCACATCGCCGCCGTTGTCGCGCTCCTGCTGTTGCACGTCGACGACCCGAATTTTCAGCGCGGTCTCGGCGTCGCGCGCCTCTACGAGGGCGGTCTGGTTGTCGCGGCGGGCTGCCCGGTTGGTGTCGGCGGCATTCTCGAGCAGGGTGTGCTCGGTGAGCAGCTGCCACAGCACAAACGGGGTGTCCCCAGCTCGGTGCACCCCGAAGGTGTCGACCAGTTCGGCCTTGGCGGTTGCGACCTGGTAAGCCTGCTGCAGTTCGGGCAGGCGTTCGAGCACCTGGGCCTTCTGCGCTTCGGTGACCATGGCACCGTAGGAACGTTCCAGGTCTTCGAAGTGGTCGACGGCTTTGTCGGCGGCAGCGAAGGTCGCAGGCTCTTCGAGCACCATCGACTTGTAGAGTCCGTCGACTGTTTTCACCTGCTGGCCGGCCTGGATGCGGGCGAGCAGGCGCAGGGCCTTGCCGCCCTCGCCGTTGGCGCCGATACCGAGCCGGGTGTACAGGGTTTGGGCGAACGCCGCGTAGGTATCGAACACGTCGAGGCCCTCGAAGCGGGCCTTGAGGGCGCGCTTGTCGAACCGGTTCTCGGCGCAGGAGGCGAGGTCGCGCAGGTCAAGGCATCCGTCGGTCGTGGCCATTTTCATGGCGACGTCGGCGAATTTATGGGCGCCACGCGGTAGGAAGTAGACCCGCAGCACGGTGAACCGACGCTCGTTGTCGTCGATGAAGGTCAGGGCGATGGCGCCCCAGGTAGCCTCGTGCGCGCCGCGCAGCACCTGGTCGGTCAGCTCGCCGGTTGCCGCTTCCCGGTTGGCGTCGGTCTTGCCGCGCAGGTAGGTCATCAGGTTGCGCTGGTCGTGGCTGCGGGCACGGCCCGAGCCGGCATCGTTCGAGGCACCGTTGAACGGGGTGTCCGAGGGCATCATCAGCGCCAGGTAGGCATCGAGCAGGCTGCTCTTGCCGGTGCCTGAGGCACCGGAGACGAGCGTGGCCGCGGCACTGAAGTCGATCGTGTGGTGACCGTGAAATCCGCCCCAGTTGACCAGTTGCATGGATTCGGCCCGCCACTGGGTAGTGCCCTCGGTGGCGCCATCGATGTAGAACAGCGGGGAATCGGTCATGCGATTGGCTCCAGGGGCGAGGCGGCGAGCGGTTCGGTGTCGTCAGTACGGTTTTCCTGACGCAGCCAGTCGAGCAGTTCGCCGAGGCGTTCCACCGACAACAGCACTTCGATCACGGCCGAGATGCGAAACCGGTCTGGGTCGCTGGTCTTCAGCAGCACCCTCGCCTTGGCGAGGCTATCGACCGCGGCAGCGGCCTTTCGCGCATCACCGGAAAGGTCGGTGGCGTGTTCCGGGCGAAAGTGCGCAACGTTCTCGACCAGGTTGTCCCGGTCGACGAGCACGATCTCCTGGCCGTTGGCCCGTTCACTGCGAAAGCGCTGGCGCAGCAGCACGAGCAGAATTGTCTCCTCGCGGGTGTAGGCCACGTCGTGCAGCAGCGTGGGAAACCGCTCGCCGCCTTCCGCGAGGGCCTGCCGCTTGAAGGCGACCTCGTAGTGATGGTCGACATGCAGGTCGAGGAAGACGTCGTTCAGGCGGGACTTGAGCAGGCTCTGCGACTTCAGCAGGGTCTGCCATTCGGCAGGCTGCAGGGCTGCCGAGATATAGCGGTGTTTCAACAGCAGCACGAGGGTACGACGCTGCTCTACGCTCAGCCCGCCCTCGTCGCCCTCGAACAGGGACAGGGTCTGGGGGTCGCTGTCGATGGCGGTGCCCTCAGCCGAAAAATCGTCAATCATGCTGGGAACCCAAATTCTGGGCGGCCAGGGCCGCCGTGTCGTCGTCGGTCAAGATGCGTCGCGGCACGTCGAAGACCCGCACCGAGCCATCCGGTCGTATCGCTTCGAAACTCTCCAGGCTTACCGGGCCGGCCGACGTGCCCAGCTGCGCGGCCAGTTGGAGCAGGCCGAGAATTTCAACCGGACGGCGCAGGCTCGCGCCGAAGCTGTTGAATGCGCTGCCAACGGATGCCGCCTCCCCCGCCGCAACAGCAGCCACGAGGGCGTCGCGCAGGTCTTCGAGCAGCGGCCCGCCCTGCAGGCGCAGGTCGCCCAGGCTCGGTGCTGCAGGCGCAGCGTCAGACACATCGGCCAGCGCGGGCGGCCCAAGGTGGGCAACCGGATCGTAGAACCGTTCGCGTAGGTGTTCCACCTCGAGAGTGCCGGGCATGAGTTCGGTGGTGACAGTGGAGCGCGGGCCGGCGGTCTGCATCCAGACGGCGAGTTCGCGGTTGACGCCGCGCAGCACGAGCTCGAGCTCGCGGTCTTTCACCACGTCGTGGTTGACGATGTGCTCGCGCAGGGTGGTCGAGAGCCCGGTGCGCTGGGTCAGAACGTCATCGATGCCCTTGCGCAGCAGCGTCACCGTGCTCATGAAGCTGCGACGTTCGTTCAGGCTCAGTTCGAGGGCGAATGGGTGCAGCAGGATCGACTCCAGATCGGCCTTGAGCCCCTGCATGAGCGTGTCGTTGCGCAGCAGGGTGAACGCCCCCTCGAAGGCGCGCCCCTCAGCCGTCGACGACATGAGGGCATCCGTTTTGGCCAGATAGTCGTCGAGAACCTCGCTGATGGGTCGTTCCTCGCCGCGAAAGTCGTTGACGATCTGCCGGTGCATGGCCGCGACCGATTCCTCGACCCGTTTGAAGTCGCTCGGAAGTTGCTGGATGAGGTCGATGAGGTTTGCGTAACCCTCATGCATCTGCTCGTTCGAGGCCGCTTCGACAGCGCCGCCGCGAGCGAGACGATCACGCTCGCTGGTAAGTTCATCGATCTGCTGCTCGAGGCGGCGAACCCGCTCTGCGCGATCGGGGTTGGCCTCCGTGGCCCGGTGGCGCACGGTGTCGACGATCGTCGAGAGTCTGGACTCGCTGATCAACGCCCGATCGCGGGCGAGGCCGTCCACGAGAAGCAGGGCTTCAAGGGCGTGGCTGGTGAGTGAGTAGTGCTCCACATTCTCGTCATCGCTGCCACCACCATTTGCGCCGCCATTTCCGTCGCCCAGATCGCGCACTTCGCGGTAGAGCCAGAGGTCGTTCATCCACTGCACGCACAGGGCACGGCCGGTCTTCTCGGGGGCGTCGACACCGGTGCTGCGGAGGTCGGCGAGGTAGGCATCCACTTGGGCATGCAGCAGCTCGCACGCCACGCTGCGGCGGTCCCGGCTGAACGAGCTCTTGAACACCGCGAGCACGAACGGCGCCCATTTGCGGTCGAGCAGGCGCAGAGTGGGTTTGTCGAAGGCTTCGCGTACCCGCGCCAATTCGCTCGCAATATCACTCAACAGCTGGTTCCTCTCCAGCTCTCCACTTTAACCGACTGGGTGGGTTGCCCCTGACCCGCTCAGCCGAGCAGGCGCGGCCTGTTCCAGTCGGCGCCGTGCACGTGCTGGTCGAGAAAGGCGAACACGGTCTGATACCAGAGAACAGCGTGTTGCGGTTTCAACACCCAGTGGTTCTCATCGGGAAAGAAGAGGAACTTGTGCTGGGTACTGCCGTCGGCAGTGGCGTGGTGTTCGGCGAGCTCCGACCACAGTCGCAGGCTTTCGCCGATCGGCACCCGGTAGTCGTGATCGCCGTGAATCACGAGCATGGGCGTGACAATGTCGCGCACGGCCTGGTGCGGCGAATTGTCGACCATGCCCTGCGGGGAAAAGATGCTCTGCCAGTACTCGGAGTTGTCGGTCGTGCCAGCGAACTGGTCGAGCGACCAGAGACTCGCGTGGCTGACGATGGCGCGAAACCGGTCGGTGTGCCCGGCGACCCAGTTGGCCATGTAGCCGCCGAATGATCCGCCCATCGCCGCGGTCAGTGTCGCGTCAATCTCGGGGCGGGCCTCGGCGGCGTCGGTGATCGCGAGCAGGTCGGTGTACGGCTTAGCGCCCCAGGCGTTCCAGCCGCGCGCGATGAACTCGAGGCCGTATCCGGTCGACAGCGCGGGATCGGGCAGGAGTACCGCGTAGCCGCGGGCCACGGCGAGCAGCGGGCTCCAGCGCCAGCTCCAGGCGTTCCAGCTGTTCAGCGGGCCGCCGTGGATCCAGAGCAACAGCGGGGCCGGATGCTGCGCCGAGGCTCCGTCAGGCAGCAGCAGCCAGGCGCGCACCCGGGTTCCGTCTTCGGCGAGGGTCTCGATCTCGGTGATCGTGCCGGGAACGTCGGTCAGCGCGGCCGGTGTGGCCAGCGTGATGATGGTGCCGGAACGGCTGATGCGCACCGGATGCGCCGGTGCGATCCAGGAGGAGCGCAACGCCACGAGGTCACCGGTCTGGGCATCGACGCACACATTGGTGTAGGTGAAGTCATCGGTGGTGAGCTGTTCGGGGGCCCCGCCGTCGAGCGGTACCCGGAAGATGGGTCCGCGGCCGTTGTGGTCGGCGGTGACGATGAGGGCCGGGTTGGATTCACCCGGAGCGCCGCCGTGCGGCGCGTCGAAGACCAGGCTGGTCGGCCAGCGGTCCCACTCGGCGGCGAGGCGGCGTGGGTGGCCGCCGTCGAGGTCGGCGACCCAGATTTCCTGGTCAGCAGGACCATGCGGGGTACTGACCGCGGACCGCACGAAGGCGATCAGTCGTCCGTCGAGACTGACGGCCGGTGACTCGAAGTCAACCTTCGGTTCGTTGAACAGCGTGGTCTGGATGCCGGTCGAAACGTCGATCGAAACCAGAACGTACCGGGCGGAGCGCTGCTCGGCTATCCGCCGGGCCACGATGAGCGTTGATCCGTCGGGGGTCAGGGCCTGGCCGGCGGTGTCCATGGTGCGGCCGGGGGTCGGGGTGAGGTCTCGGGGGCGTGGCAGATCGGCCGGGTAGGGAGCGGGAGCATCCGTGTCACTGTCGCTGGCACGGTCACTGTCGCCGTCACTGGCACGGTCGCTGTCGCTGTCGGGAAGTGTGACGGTGTCCTGTAGGTCGGCGAGGTCGAGGGCGAGCAGGTGCGGCTCGGCGGGGCCGAGGTCGTGGTCCCAGTAACGCACGGGGTAGCTCTCGTGCAGAATGGCCGCGACCTTCTTGTCGGCGCGCTCCTTGCGTGCAACGCCATCCGATTCGAGGTCGGTGGCGCTCGGCAGCAGGTCGGCGGCGATCACGAGTGAGGGGGCGATCGCGGCGACAGCGGCGATGCCGGATACTCCCCCGGCAAGGCGGGTGATAGCGCGGGCCTCCCCGCCGCCAGCGGGCAGCAGCCAGAGCTGGGCGGCCTCGGTGTCTTTTTCTGCAGCAGCATCGGGCCGGCTGGAGACGAACAGTACATCGCCCGCGGCGGTGAAAGCCGCCCCGGATTCTCCCTTGGCCGACCGGGTCAGGCGGATCGGAACACCGGTCCCGTCGGAGCAAACCGACCAGAGTGCCCGCTCGTAGGTCGTGCGATCGCGGGTGAGTGTGGCGACGGTCAGCACGACGCGCACCCCGTCGGGCGAGAGGGTGAGACCTTCCACGCGGGGCAACGCAATGTAGTCGTCGAGGCTGGAAAATGGCGTGCTCTGGGACTCCGATGTCATGGTTGCAGGCTAGCCGATGCGGATGCTCAGTCTTGTGCTCACCATGAGTGGCAGGGTTCGTTTTAGTTGCGCCAGTACGGTTCGGGGCTGGGGGTGTTGGCGCGGTGGCTGTGGGCGGGGCGCCAGGTTTGGGTGGGGTCCCACAAGATGGGCCCGCGTACTTGGGGTTTGCCATTGATCATGCGGATTGTCCATCCGTTGGTGTTGATGGTGTGGTGGTGGAACCAGCAGAGGAGGACGCCGTTGTCGATGTTGGTGGGGCCGTGTTTGTGCCAGGGGATGACGTGGTGGACTTCACTCCAGCGGGCGGGGATGGTGCAGCCGGGGATGATGCAGCCTTCGTCGCGGGCGGCGATCGCGGCGCGTTGTTTGGTGGTGAAGCAGCGGACGGTGTCGCCGAGGTAGAGGATGTTGCCGGTGGTGCCGAAGATGACGTGTTGGGCGCCGCCGGCGCAGATGGCTTCTGTTACCCGGCGAAACGAGATGGGGGCGTCGACGCCGTCGATCCAGCCGACGCCGCGTTCGTGGTTGAGGTCGGTGGCGTTGATGTGGATCATGACGGTGGGGGCGGCGCCGCCCATCGTGGGGGTCTTCGGATCGCGCGCGGCCGCTTCGAACACGAAGCGGAGGATGTCGGCGCGTTTCTCGCCGGCGGTGCGGGAGTCGCCGTCGTAGCGGGAATCGCCGCTGAACGGGTCGGCACTGAACCGCTCACCGTCTGTGTTCGGGTCGGCAACNCAGCCGACGCCGCGTTCGTGTTGAAGGTCGGTGGCGTTGATGTGGATCATGACGGTGGTGGCGGCGCCGCCCATGGTGGGGGTCTTCGGATCGCGCGCGGCCGCTTCGAACACGAAGCGGAGGATGTCGGCGCGTTTCTCGCCGGCGGTGCGGGAGTCGCCGTCGTAGCGGGCGTCGCCGTCGTAGCGGGCGTCGCCGGTGAACGGGTCGGCACTGAACCGCTCACCGTCTGTGTTCGGGTCGACACCGTCGACACCGTCCAGCACGCTAGGGTCGTCGCCGGATTCGGTGGGTTCGAACCGTGGCGTGCGAGACCGGGCTGACAGGTAGGTGTCGAAGAGGGTGTCCATGATGCCGCGCAGCTCGGGGGTGACATCGGCGCGCAGCGGGTATAAGCCGTGGCGCAGCAGCCCGAACGTCAGCGTGCTTTTCGCTTCGACGGTGTCGTCGTTGGGGGCGGTGCCGTCGGGATCGAGCCGGCCCTGCCACTCCACGGCTTGCGCCCGCAGCAGGTCGGGCGTGAAGCGGATGCCGGCTCCGGGTAGTCCGGCAGTTTCCGGGGTGATCGCGCCAGTCGCGG
>NZ_SOGT01000001.1:0-209640 GCF_004403345.1 Cryobacterium lyxosi | reverse complement strand
TCAAAAAAGGCTAACCACCCCCACTAACCACCCCAGAACTCCCTCGCAGGAACCAGGCGGGCCCCACGTGCACACAGCACGCGAGGCCCGCCTCTTCGCGCACCCCAGCCCAGCACGTTCTCTTCCGGGGTGCCACGCCATCGACAAGCCGAAACGAATGGCGCGCAATCCTCATGATCTACTACCCTCGACTCATCACGGTCTTTTTGAGGCCTTGGCCGCCATCCTGCAGCACCTGAGCATCCGGCGCTGAATGCACACTGACCCCCAATCGCAGGGAGAACAATGTCGCCCACTGCTCAGATCCCACGGGCGCAGGAGAATAAACCGAGCGGCATCCGTTCCGATATTCAAGGACTTCGTGCGCTCGCCGTCGTGGCCGTCATCTTCGACCATATCTGGGCGTGGCCGTCCGGCGGTTTCGTGGGTGTCGATGTCTTTTTCGTAATCAGCGGCTTCCTCATCACCGGCCTACTGCTGCGCGAGCATGAGCGAACAAATCACATCTCTTTCACCGTCTTCTATCAACGCCGCATCAAGCGCATCATCCCGGCAGCGACGCTCGTTTTGCTGGTCACCCTTGGCGCGGCATTGCTCTTGTTCAACAGGGGCCGGTTTGACCAGACGTTCTGGGATGCGATCTGGGCATTCTTCTTCACGGCGAACTGGCACTTCGCGGCCGCCGGCACGGACTATTTTCTGGCGGACGGCCCGATTTCACCCCTGCAGCACTACTGGTCCCTCTCCGTCGAGGAACAGTTCTACTTTGTCTGGCCGGGGCTGATGCTCGCCGTGTTGATCGTCGCCGCCAAGGTGGGGGTTAATCGTCGACGTCTTGTCACCGGCGTCGTCATGGCACTCATCATCGTCGTGTCGTTCGGGTGGGCCATGTTCGACACGCAAGCCCACCCGACCCTGGCCTATTTCTCCACCTTCACACGTGCTTGGGAACTCGGTGTGGGCGCGCTCATCGCCATAACGTCGCCGTGGTGGTCACAGATTCCGGCGCGAGCGCGTCCGATTCTCGCGTGGGTGGGATTGCTCGGGATCGTCTTCTCGATCTTCGTCATCAATGAAACCCTGCCTTTCCCTGCGCCGTGGGCTGTGCTCCCGGTCGTCGCCGCAGCCCTCGTTATCGCAGCCGGCATCGGGGGTGAACAGCGTTTCCTCTATCCGCTGACTAACCGGGTCAGCGTCTACCTCGGCAACATTTCCTATTCCCTGTACCTCTGGCACTTCCCGGTCATCATTCTGGCCGGCACGCTGATTTCGCCGTCTTCGCTTCGGTACTACGTCCTCGTTCTCGTGGGCATCGCGGTGCTTTCGGTGCTCGCCTACAACCTGGTCGAGCGGCCCCTGCATAAATCACCGTGGCTCGGCGGCAAGACGTCCCGCCAGCGCCGCCGTTTTGAGTGGTCCACCTGGCGGCGACAGCACGGCCCCGCACTAAAACGCAACGGGCTTGCCGGCGCCACGCTCGTGGCCTTCGGTGTCGTCTTCCTCGCAATCCTCCCGTCGCTGTCACCCAACCCCGCAGCTGGCTACGTGCCGGCGGCTCCCAAAGATTCGACGGCTGCCTCCCTAGCGCCGCAGGCCGACGCCGTACAGGCGCAGCTTTCATCGGCGCTATTGGCTTCAACGTGGCCGGAGTTCAACCCGCCCATCGTCAATTTAGCCGATCAGCGTGTTCCGCAATGGACCGAAAATGGCTGTCTGAACGTCACCGATCGCAATCTCGATCTGTGCTCCTACGGTGCAGCTGTTCCAACACGCACCGCCGTTGTGCTGGGCGATTCCATCGCCACCAGCTGGCTTCCGGCCGTGATTTCGGCGCTCGAACCCCTCGGCTACTCGATACAGGCACTCACCAAGGAGAGTTGCCCAATCGCGCGAACGGATGTCCTCGACCCGCGTGCCCGGGACACAGTGTTTGACGAGTGTGGATCATTCACCGACTGGGCGCAGCAGAAGGTGCGGCAACTGGACCCTGACCTGATCATCCTCTCCGATTCCTTTCTCTCCATCAAACGACTGGCGTCTCAGGCTGAAGGGCCGGCCGCGGAATCCGAATGGACCGCTGCCTACGCGGCCGCGCTTGCCGCGCTGCCCGCACGCGCGTCGAAAGTCAGCCTTATGACCCCTCCCGGTGCAGAAAATCTGCAGTCGTGTTACACCCCCTTGTCTCAGCCGGGCAATTGCATCCGTTCGATTCAAGACGACTGGAAGGTTCTTCTTCGTGCCGAAGCGAGCGCCGCGACCATGGCTGGCACGACGTTCATCAACACCCAGTCCTGGTTCTGCATTGAGGCTCTATGCCCCGCTTTTGTTGACAAATCAGCCGTGTACGCCGACTCCAGTCATCTCACCGCGACCTACAGCGAAAGCATCGGTGCAGTGCTCCAGGAGAAACTGCAGTCCCTCAAGATCGCTCCGCCGAGCGCCTAGTGTCGGGTCCAGCGCCGGGTGGTTTTCGGGGCTGCTGGCAGTATCATTCCGGGTCGACACCCGCCGTTTTCCCACCGGGCAGGTGTTGAGCGCTCGCGGCACCGTTGAGGGACGAGGGCACCGGTTCCTTGGAGTGCGCTCGTCCCTAGACGGTGCCACGAGGGCGGCTGGCACCCGCTTTATGCGCGCGCCGCGCCTTCGGCGCGCTTGCGTCGCACCGCGGTCGTGGTGACGAAGGTCAGCCCGAGCAGCAGCGCGGCGGTTCCGCCCGAAATCGCCAGCACGGAGGCGTCATAGCCCGTGGAGGCAAGCCCGACGTAGCCCACGTATGCCTCTTCGGAGCCGACATACCCCTCGTCCGGAGGGACAACGGCGCCGGTCACCTCCAGGCTCGAACTGCCGTTCGGAACGTACGTTACAGCGGATGCTGCGGCTGGCACAGCGAAGACGGCCAGCGTGGCGAGGGCGGTGATTGCAAAAAGCTTCTTGAGCATGAGAGATTTCCTGTCAGAACGGTCGGTCCGGCACGGATCGAGGTGAATGTGTGCCTTGAACGCCTCATACCGTAGCGATTTCTACCGTAGATATCTACGGGTTGCTGACGAATTCTCATTGAAAGTCTCGTGCGGTACTCTCGCGGGCCGTTGCCTCGCTGGTCTGGCTCGCTACGCGTACGCGAGCAAAGTGAAAGTTTCGCCGAAGGAGTCGAAACTGGTCAACGGATCCACCGCTCACCCGCCTGTACTGTGGCAAGGGGACACATTGCCCCTTGAGTGAAAGACGATCCATGCCCGATCTCGTTCTGCGCTCCGTCACGCAGCCCGGCAACAGCACGCCCTGCGACGTGCATATCTCAGACGGAGTCATCACGCAGATCGCGCCTGCACACACCAAAACGGATGCCCCCACCATCGACCTCGAGGGCCGCACCGTCATTCCCGGCCTGTGGGATGAACACGTGCACATGACCCAGTGGGCGCTCGCCGGAGCCCGGTTCGACCTCTCCGCGGCCTCTTCGGCCCATGAGGCCCTCGGGCTCGTGCGCGCGCAGATCACCACGGCCGCGCAGTCGACCCCGTTGATCGGAGTGAGATTTCGCGACGCGACCTGGGCTGACTGGCCGACCCTGCGCGGCCTCGATGAGGCGACAGAGGGGCATCCGACCGCTTTGATCAGCCATGACCTGCACTGCGTCTGGCTCAACAGCGCGGCCGCTGTGCGCTTTGACGTGTACGTCGACGAGTCCGGCTTGCTGAGGGAGCAGGCCGCGTTCGACCTCACCCTGGCACTTGGCCAGCTACCCGATGCCGAAGTCGACGTTCTGACCGCCCAGGCCGGGAGCCGGGCCGCCGCCCGCGGTGTCGTCGGTGTCGTCGACTTTGAAATGACCTGGAACCGCGACCCGTGGCAGCGCCGCATCAGCAGCGGATTCGATGCCCTTCGCATCGATGCCGGCGTCTACGTCGCCGACCTTGACCGCGCCGTCGACGAGCGGATGCACACCGGCGACCTCATCGCAGACACCCGCGGCCTGCTCAGCGTAGGGCCGCTCAAGCTGCTCATCGACGGGTCGCTGAACACCCGCACGGCCTTCTGCGTCAACGAATACCCGGTCGGTGGGCACGGGGTGCTCGTCGTGGGCGAAGACGAGCTCACCGAGATTCTGTTGAAGGCGCGGGAAGCCGGGCTGCTGCCCGCGGTGCACGCTATCGGCGACGCGGCCAACACCGTCGCCCTCAACGCCTTCGAGCGCGCTGGCACCATCGGCCGTGACAACCCCGGCGGCACCGCAGGCCGCATCGAACACGCCCAGTTCTTGCAGGCCCAGGATTTCGTCCGCTTTGCCCGTCTGGGTGTCACGGCAAGCGTGCAGCCGGAGCAAGCCCTCGACGACCGCGACACCATCGAATCCAACTGGGCCGCCGGAGCCGACCGCGTCTTCGCCCTGCGCTCGCTGCTCGACGCCGGCGCCACCCTCGCCTTCGGATCCGACGCCCCTGTCGCCCCCCTCGACCCCTTCACCGCCATGAGCGCAGCGTCGTCCCGGGCTCGTAGTGACGGCCGAGAAGTCTGGCGCCCCGACCAGGTCATTACCCGTAGCCAGGCACTGGCCGCGTCAGCTCGCGGCCGCACCCACCTGCGCGTTGGCGACATCGCCGACCTTGCCGTTCTCGACGGTGACCCGCTACAGGTCTCCGATGCCGTTTTTGAACGGATGCCCGTGGCTGCCACGCTGCTCGCCGGCCGCCCTACCTTCGGCGCCGCCCTGTTCGGCGGCTGAGGGAGGGTTACCCGAACCGTCCAGACACGTAGTCCTCGGTCGCCTGCACGGTCGGGTTGGAGAAGATCGTCGTGGTGTCGTCGTACTCGATGAGCTTGCCCGGCTTGCCGGTGCCCGCGATGTTGAAGAACGCCGTACGGTCAGACACCCGCGAAGCCTGCTGCATGTTGTGCGTCACGATCACGATCGTGTACTCCTGCTTCATCTCTTCGATGAGGTCCTCGATGGCCAGCGTCGAGATCGGGTCGAGCGCCGAACACGGCTCGTCCATCAGAATCACGTCGGGCTCGACGGCAATGGCGCGGGCGATGCACAGTCGCTGCTGCTGCCCACCCGACAGCCCCGATCCGGGGCGCCCCAGGCGATCCTTCACCTCGTTCCACAGGTTGGCGCCGCGGAGGGCCTTTTCGGTGAGGTCGTCGGCATCCGATTTCGACATGCGACGGTTGTTGAGCTTCACGCCGGCCAGCACATTGTCCTGGATCGACATGGTCGGAAACGGGTTGGGTCGCTGAAAGACCATGCCCACCTGGCGACGCACGAGCACGGGGTCAACGCCCGGTCCGTAGAGGTTGTTGCCGTCGATGAGCACCTCACCCTCGACGCGGGCGCCGGGGATGACTTCGTGCATGCGGTTGAGCGTGCGAATGAATGTGCTCTTACCGCAACCGCTCGGCCCGATGAACGCGGTCACCGTGCGCGGCTCGATGACGATCGAGACGCCCTCGACGGCTAGAAAATTGGTGTAGTACACGTTGAGGTCGTTGACTTCGATGCGCTTGGACATAAGTCCCTTTCTATACTGAATGAAAAATTAGCGGCCCAGTTTGGGCGAGAACCAGTAGGCGATCAGGCGGGCGAGGCCGTTGAGCAGCATCACGATCAGAATCAAGGTGAGCGCCGCGGCCCAGGCCCGGTCGATGAAGGCCTGCGAGTCGGCGCCCTGGTTGGCGTACTGGGTGTACACGAACACCGGCAGGGTCATCATGCGCTCGCTGAACAGGTCGTAATTCATGCTCGACGTGAACCCGGCAATGATCAACAGCGGCGCCGTCTCACCGATCACACGGGCGATCGACAGCATGACTCCGGTCACAATTCCGGCGATGGATGTTGGCAGCACGACCTTGAGAATGGTCAGCCACTTCGGCACGCCGAGTGCAAAAGCGGCTTCACGCAGTTCGTTCGGCACGAGCTTGAGCATCTCTTCGCTCGAGCGCACCACCACGGGAATCATCAGCACCGACAGCGCGATGGCTCCACCGAAACCGAAGCGAATACCGGGATCGTCGAACAAAAGCGCGAACAGGGCGAAGGCGAACAGCCCTGCAACGATCGAGGGGATACCGGTCATCACATCCACGAAGAAGGTAATGGCCCTGGATAGGCGTCCGCGACCATATTCCACGAGATAGATCGCGGCCAGGAGCCCGATCGGCACCGAGATGAGCGTGGCCATGCCGGTCACCAAAAGCGTGCCGATGACGGCGTGCAGCACGCCGCCGCCTGCGCCCACCACGTTGCGCTGCGAAGAGGTGAAGAACGTCGGCGTGAGAAACGCGGGTAGCCCGTTCACGGTGGTCGTGTAGATGATCGAGATGAGCGGCAACAGGGCAATGACGAACGCTGCGGTCACCAGCGCGGTCATCAACCGGTCTTTGGCCTTGCGCGAGCCCTCGACCAGGCGGGAGAGCACATAGATGGCCACGCAGTACAGCACGGTACCGAACACGAATGTGCCCACAATGTTGAAGCCGTCCACCGCTGCCGACAGGTAAAGCATCGCGAAGAAGGCGGCCGACACGGCCCAGCTGGCGAGCAAAACCCACAGCGACGCGCGCCGGGGCAGCTTGCCGGCGGTGAGCGAGTTCGTCAGCGGTGAAGCTTCCAGAACGGATGACATCAGTTGGCTCCCGAAAATGCCTTACGGCTGTTGATGATGACCCGGGCCAGCATGTTCACGAGCAGTGTCACGATGAACAGAACGAGGCCGGTCGCGAGCAGAATGTTCACACCGACGCCGTGCGCCTCCGGAAAGTTCAGCGCGATATTCGCGGCGATGGTGTTGGAGTTCTGCGCGGTGAGCAGCTGGAAGATCACTTCCGGGCTGGGGGAGAGCACCATGGCCACGGCCATGGTCTCGCCAAGGGCACGGCCGAGACCGAGCATCGACGCCGAGATGATGCCGGGCAGGCCGAACGGCAGCACGGCCATTCGAATCATTTCCCAGCGGGTGGCGCCGAGGGCCAGGGCCGCTTCCTCATGCAATAGCGGGGTCTGCAGAAAGATCTCGCGACAGATGGCGGTGATGATCGGCAGAATCATCACGGCGAGCACGATCGACACGGTGAAGATGGTGCGGCCGGTGCCCGAAGCCGGGCCGGCTAGGGGGGTGAACCAACCGAACCAGTCCACGATGGTGGTGTAGAACGGCTGCACGAGTGGCGCCAGCACGCCGATGCCCCAAAGGCCGAAGACCACCGAGGGAACGGCGGCGAGCAGATCGATCAGGTAGCCGAGGCCCTGCGCGAGCTTGCGCGGTGCGAAGTGTGAGATGAACAGGGCGATTCCGAGGGCGACCGGAACGGCCATAAGCAGTGCCAGAACGGCCGAGTAGATCGTGCCGAAGACGAGCGGACCCACGTACGACCAGAAATTGGTGACGTCTCCGCTGAAGTCGTCTGGCCCTGCGACGAACGCGGGCAGGCTCTCGACGAGAAGAAAGATGGCCACGGCGGCGAGCATGGCGAGGATCAGGCTTCCGGAAATCACGGTGGCCGACGAGAAGATGCGGTCGCCGGGGCGTTGCCTGGCCTTGATGGTCGTGGCGGCAGCGGTGGTCATGCCGGTCTCCTAAAAGCGTCGAGCTGGTGAAAGTATGTAAAACGGGGGTGCCATGCGGCTGGACGCAACTGGCCGTACACCCCAGTCTGCCCGATCCGCCCTCGCAGGTGTGCGAGAACAGACCGGGCAGGTGTGTGGAGTTGTTACTTGACGGTCGCGAGAACCGCAGCGACGTCGGCTTCGAGCTTGTCCGTCAGTGGTGCGACACCGGCGGATTTTTCAGCAACAGCCTGTCCGTCAGCGCTGGCGATGTATTCGATGTAAGCCTTGACGAGCTCGCCCTGTGCTGCGTCCGCATATTCGTTGCAGACGATCGCGTAGCTCACCAGCACCAGCGGGTATTCCGCCGGATTGGTGGTCTTGCGGTTCAGGTCGAGCGCCAGGTCATCGGCTGCGCGGTCGGGCACGAGGGGCGATCCGGCGACAACCTCGGCCGCGGCCTCGGGGGTGTAAGCCACGAACTCGCTGCCGACCATGAGCTTGGCGGTGCTGAGCGTGCCGGCCTGCGAGGCATCGGCGTAGCCGATCATGTTCGTGCCGTTGGTGACAGCGTCAACGACGCCCGAGGTGCCCTTCGCGCCTTCGCCGGGGAACGGGAAGGTGTCCGAGGCCTTTTCGGTCCACACGGTCGGTGCGGTCTGGCCGAGATAGTCGGTGAAGTTCTTGGTGGTACCCGAGTCATCGGAGCGGTGCACGGCGTGAATGATATCGGAGGGAAGCGTTGCGTCGGGGTTCAGCGCAACGATGGCCGCGTCGTCCCATGCGGTGATCGCACCGGAGAAGATCTTGGCGAGCGTGTCAGCATCCATGTTGAGTTCGTCAACGCCATCGACGTTGAAGATCACTGCGATCGGGGAGATATAGACCGGCAGGTCGACAGCCTTGCTGTTGGGAGCGCAGGAGTTAAACACGCCGGCGAGCTCGTCGGTGCTCATGTAGGAGTCGCTGCCGGCGAAGTCGGTGCCGCCGGCGATGAAGGCTTCGCGGCCGCCGCCGGAGCCGGAGGGCTCATAGTTGATCGTGACGCCGGTGTTGGCGGTCTGGAAACCGGCGATCCAGGCCTGCTGGGCGGCATCCATCGAGCTGGCGCCGGCGCCGTTGAGGGTGCCGGTGAGGGTACTGGCGGATGCTTCGTCGGACGCCGGGGTGGCTCCTTCGTTTGCTGCACAGGACGAGAGAGCAAGACCTGCGGCAATGGCGATGACCGCGGGGCGGCCGAAACGCTTGAAGTTCACGTGTATTCCCTTTCAGGGTTTTGACAAGACTGTGTGTGCTTATACAAGCCGGTGCTGGCCCGTAAACGACGTTAGGGATTTGAAGTAACCATCGCCCGACCTATTGGTAAACAGAAGGTAAACGAGAGATAACGCTTGAAGCATCTACGGCCCTCATCAGTGGGGTCTCGCGCGTGATCAGACGATGCTCGCGGCTTCCGCACCGGCTCGCGTCACGCGCCAGCTGACCGGACTAGGCCGTCGCGGGGTATGTTTCTATCGCGAGGATGCCGGCCGCCGGATTCTCCGACGACAAGTGCACGATCGTGAATCCACCGGTGTCCAGGTTCGCTGCCTCCGGCAGTGCCGACGACGTCTGGCTTCCCGTCGCGAGCGCGACCTCGCGCAAAATCTCCGGCAGTACGGGCCCGTGGCTGCAGAGCACGGCCGTCTTGCGGGCCCGCACGCGCTTGCCGACGACGCCGCGAATATCCGCTTCGCCGCTTTCGAGTGCGTCCTGGCTGATGAGGTCGGTCTGCTTGATCGGGATACCCGTGGCGGCAGCCAGCGGCGCCACGGTCGTGACACATCGCGTTGCCGTGCTCGAGATTATGCGCAGCGGGCGCCACGCCGTGATCGTGTCGACCAGGCTCGCCGCCTGCTTCACGCCGCGAGCGGTCAGCGGACGACGCGCGTCGGGCAGGGCGCCGGTGCGCGGCGCCGCCTTGCCGTGCCGCAGCGCGATCAGTGCGAACGTACGGGTCACCCCAGCGTCGACCAAAGCGGAGAACGCCTCGAGAATGGTGACGTCGGCCGGGTAGCTCAGATAGGTACGCGCCTTCTTGATGGTGACCCATTCAATGGCGGCGACCTCACCGTTCGGCACAAAGGTGGAGTGCGCGATGGCATCGGGCGTAATCTCGGCGGCCCAGTAGTGCACGATCTTGGTGCGGCCGTCTGGCATGTCGTAGTGCGACACGCCGAGCGGCACACCGAGGGCCACGGCCAGCCCGGTCTCTTCCTCTACTTCGCGCACCGCGGTGCGGGGCAGCGTTTCGCCCGGGTCCACCTTGCCCTTGGGAATGGTCACGTCGCCGTGTACCGTGCGGTGGATCAGCAGCACCTGCATGCGACCCTCGACCAGTCGCCAGCAGACGGCGCCGGCGGCGTAAACGGCGGGGTCGTTAGCCTTGACGGCCACTAGCGACGTCCGGTCGGCCGCTTGCGCGCACTGATTTGCCGCATCAGCTTGTTCTGCATGTCGCTCAGGTGCCCGCCCTTTTCGTCGACGTCGTGGCGGGTCCACTGGCCGGTTTCGTCGAGCCACCAGCTTGACGTGCGCGGATCCATCGCTCGCTCGAACAGTTCGTCGATCTCGACCAGGTGCTCAGGATCGACCAGCCGCACGAGCGCCTCGACCCGGCGATCGAGGTTGCGGTGCATCATGTCGGCGCTGCCGATGTACACCTGGGTGCCGCCGAGGCTGTGAAAGGAGAAGATGCGCGAATGTTCCAAGTACCGGCCCAGAATGGACCGCACTCGAATGTTCTCGCTCATGCCCGCGACGCCGGGTCGCAGGCTGCAGATGCCGCGCACCCAGACGTCTACCTGTACGCCGGCCTGGCTGGCCCGATACAGCGCGTCGATGATGGCCTCGTCGACCATGGAGTTGACCTTGATCCGGATGCCACTCGTCTTACCGTCGAGCGCATTCTGGGTCTCGATCGCGATGTGTTTGAGCAAGGCCTTCCGCAGGTGCAACGGAGCGACCAGCAGCCGCTTGAACTTCTTCTCGATGGCATAACCCGACAACTCGTTGAACAGGCGGGTGAGGTCTTTGCCAACCTGGGCATCGGCTGTGAGCAGTCCGAGGTCTTCGTAGATACGGCTGGTTTTGGGGTTGTAGTTTCCTGTGCCGACGTGGCTGTAGTGCCGCAGCACGCCCTTCTCGTAGCGCACCACGAGGGCGAGCTTGCAGTGTGTTTTCAAGCCCACCAGGCCGTAGACCACGTGCACGCCGGCCTTCTCGAGTTTGCGGGCCCAGGTGATGTTCGCCTGTTCGTCAAATCGGGCCTTGATCTCGACCAGGGCGAGCACCTGCTTGCCGCTGTCGGCGGCGGCGATGAGTGCCTCGACGATGGGGCTGTCGCCCGAGGTGCGGTACAGCGTCTGTTTGATGGCGAGCACGTTCGGGTCGGCGGCGGCCTGCTCGAGAAAAGCCTGCACGCTCGTCGCGAACGACTCATAGGGATGGTGCAGCAGCACGTCGCGGTTGGCGACCGCTGCGAAGATGTCCTGCTCGGCGTTCGGCTCGCTCGGCAGCAGCTGAGCGGCCGTTGTGGGCACGTGCTTGACGAAGTGCAGGTCCGGGCGGTCGATGCGCAGGTCGAACAGGCCGCCGAGGTCGAGAGGCGCTGGCAGGTGATAGACCTCCTGCTCGGTCACGTCGAGTTCACGCACGAGCAGCCCGAGGGTGACGTCGTCCATGTCCTCGGTGACCTCCAGCCGAATGGGCGGGCCAAACCGGCGGCGCAGCAGCTCTTTCTCGAGCGCTTTGATCAGGTTCTCGGTTTCGTCTTCGTCGATTTCGACGTCTTCGTTGCGGGTGACCCGAAAGACGTGGTGTTCCAGAATTTCCATGCCCGGGAACAGGTCGCCGAGCTGGTTGGCGATCAGGTCCTCCAGCGCGATATAGCGAATGCAGTCGACCGACTCGGTGCGATCCACCCGCACAAACCGCGGCAACATCGGCGGTACCTTGAGCCGGGCGAACTCCTGCTTGCCGGTCTTGGAGTTGCGCACCCGCACAGCCAGATTCAGTGACAGGCCGGAGATATAGGGAAACGGATGCGCCGGGTCGACCGCGAGGGGCATCAGCACCGGAAAGATCTGGTTCGAGAAGTAGGTGCGCAGTGATCGGCGATCGGCGTCATCCAGGCTGTTCCAGGCCACGACGTCGACCCCGGCGTTGGCGAGGGCGGGGCGCACGAGTTTCTGGAAGGCGAGGGCGTGGCGATTCTGCAGGGCGTGGGCGGCCGCCGAGATGTCGCTGAGCACGTCCTGGGCAGCTCGACCCACGTTGGTCGGTACCGCGAGCCCGGTGAGGATACGACGTTTCAGACCGGCGACACGCACCATGAAGAATTCGTCGAGGTTACTGGCGAAGATGGCCAGAAAGTTGGTGCGCTCCAGCACGGGCAGACTCTCGTCTTCGGCCAGTTCGAGAACGCGCTGGTTGAAGGCGAGCCAGCTCAGTTCGCGGTCGAGGTAGCGGTCGTCGGGCAGCGCCGGGTCAAGTTTTTCGATGAGTGGGTCAAAGTCGTCATCGAAGTCTGTGAGTCCCGAGTCTGCTTGGGTGATTTCGCCGTCCATCTGACCATCCTGACACCCTTGGTCGTGCCACCGCGACGAACGGGGTGAACGTCTGGCGAAATAATCCGGCAGCCGTTGACTTTTCGGCGTGTCGCGTGCGACGCGCGCGCAGACTCGCTCCCCGACTTTGGTTTTCTTCCGGCCGTGACCTGCATGGCGACCCGTGAGGTGCCTTCAGTCGGTGAGGCGGCGGTACTGCACGTCGACCGTGTGGTCGACGAAACCCAGCGTCCGATACAGGTGCACCGGTCCGAAGCTGTCGGCCTCGACATAGAGCGAGGCGGTCGTGCAGCCAGCGTCGGCCAGGCGGTGCAGACCGGCCTGCATGAGCACTCGTCCCAGGCCGCGGCCAGCGGCATCCGGATGCACCCCCACCACATAGATCTCACCGATCGTCCCATCGACCTTAAGCCAGTTGTAGCCGATCATGCGGCCGTCGGCGTTGCGTAAAATCAGAAAGTCATCGGCGTTGAACCACGACTCCGCCTGCCGCGCCGCCAGGTCAGCCTCGGTGATAGCGCCCTGTTCCGGGTGTGCTGCAAATACGAGCGCGTTCAGCGCCACCCACTCCGGCTCATCAATTCCCACCCGGAACGCCGAAATATCTTCATCAGTGCACGGCGCGGATGCCGTCGCCTCGTCAAGCAGGGGCTTCCGCAACTCCAGCAACGTGCGCGCAGCGACGAAGTGAAGCTCACTCGCGAGCGCCCGGGCTGCTGGATGATCGCCGTGCGACCAGGCGGTCACGCCATCCGGCTCGGTTTGCGCGAGTTCGTGCGCCGCCGTGCGCCCGTACCCGCGCCGCCGATAGGTCGGGCTGATCACGAGGTCAATCTCGCCCGACCCTCCCAGCGACGCCCCGACGACGATTTCGTTCATTCGCACCAGATAGGCGGTACGCCGGCCCGCCTGCAGGTCATACAGCGCCTGCTCGTTGAACGGCGCGTAGCCGTCGAAGGCCAGCGCGGAATCGGCGACCTGGTGAAAGGTAGCCAGCCCAGCGGCATCCGCTGTACTAAGCGCGGACAGAATTGGGAACCCGCTCATCGTTTTCTTCGTGCACAGTGAAACGGTAGCCGACGTTGCGCACCGTGCCAATGAGCGACTCCTGGTCGCCGAGCTTGGCGCGCAGGCGCCGCACGTGCACGTCAACCGTGCGGGTTCCCCCGAAATAGTCGTAGCCCCACACCTCGCTCAGCAGCTGTTCACGGGTGAAAACGCGCGACGGATGCGCCGCCAGAAACCGCAGCAACTCGAACTCCTTGTAGGTGAGGTCGAGCGGCTTGCCGTGCACCTTCGCTGAATAGCTTGCTTCGTCGATGACCACTCCGGCGGCACGAATCGTGTTCGACGGCACCGTGTGGGCGAGGCGCCCTGCGGTCAGGCGAATGCGGGCATCCACTTCGGCGGGACCGGCCGTGTCGAGAATGACGTCGTCGACGCCCCAATCGGGGCTGACAGCGGCGAGGCCGCCTTCGGTGACTACCAGCAGCAGGGGAGTGGAGCTGCCCATGGTCCGCAGAATCTGGCACAGCGACTTGGCCGCGGCCAGGTTGCTGCGGGCGTCGACCAGAATGAGATCTGAATCGGGCGCATTGATCAGTTGATCCGCCTGGGCGGGAATCAGTTTCGCGCTGTGTGACAGCAACGCCAGGGCGGGGAGCACGTCATTGTTGGCCACCGAGGTCAGGATCAACAACTGCGCCACTCGCGCCCTCCAAGTATCTCGAAATTTATACTAGCGTGCCATGAAACGCGGGCGGTCAGGCAGAATAGACACGTGAGCTGGCACTGGAAAACGATCGCGACCGTGTGGGTACTGGCAATTGCGGGCGCAATTCTTACCGCGATTCTCGCCACCGACGGGTCGGAGATCAGCTGGATCGGCCTCACATTGGCTGTCTGCACCCTCGTTACGCTGGGCCTGCAGATCGCCACCCGAACCAAAGAGGGCTACGTCAAACGGGTCACCATGAGCATCACCGGAGCCATCGTTATTCTGGTGGCGGCTACGATCGTCGTCTCGATCTGACCGCTCGCACTAGACTCACTAGCATGGATCTGTTAGCGCTTGAACTTTTCTTCCTGGGCCTGCTCGGATTGGCCAGCTTGTCGATCGCCTGGGTATCGGGCATGGTCGTGTTCAAGCTGTTCCGGGGGCAGCGGTAACCACGCATGCGTGACCTGCCGGTCGGTTTGCCGTCCGAACTCGTTCCGCTCTCCTGGTTGATCGGAGTGTGGGAAGGCTCTGGCGTACTCGAATACAAGATCGGCGAAGAGTCGGTCAGTCGTACTTTCGGCCACCGCATCAGCTTCAGCCATGACGGCCTGCCACACCTGAACTACAGCTCCTATACCTGGCTTGAGCCCGAGGTCGCTTCCCGCGAAACGGATGCCGCTGCATCCGCTGGTCCGTCCGCTCCTGCCGAAACCGATGCCGACGGCGTGGCCCCCGCACTGCCTCAAGCGCTACCACCCGAGATGATGTCCGACGAGAAAACACCGTTGGTCACCGAAACCGGATACTGGCGGCTCAGCCGTCACCAGGGTGACGGCGACCCCGGCCCCGGCATGTTGCCCGGAACGGGCGAGCGTCCGTTCACCTCGGCTGCCGCCGTCGAAACGCTGCGCAACAGTGATGGCGGCTTCGACATTGAGGTCACCCTCGTGCATCCCGGCGGTGTGGCCGAGCTCTACCTCGGCCAAGTCAAGGGTCCGCGCATCGATCTCGCAACGGATGCCGTGCTGCGCACCGCGGGCGCCAAGCCCTACGCTGCTGCCACCCGCCTCTACGGCCTGGTCGACAACCACCTGCTCTGGGCCTGGGATATCGCCGCCCTCGGTCAGGATCTGCGCACCCACGCCTCCGGCCGCCTGGCCCGAGTGCAATAGCCCCCCACCGCACCCACCGCCCCCACCCCATCCTCTTGGACGGGGCCCGGGCCCGGGCCCTGGGCCCAGTTTATAAACTGGGCCCAGGGCCATAAGGTGGGCCCGGTCGCGCGGTGAAGTTCGTGCGCCCGCCCTCCACCGAATAAATCGCGTGGTCGTACTGTTGATAGTGATGACCCACGCATCGAAGCACGATGGCCGCCCACAACCCGGGCCGGCAGAATTGAGCGACATGACTGACCCGGCCCCGACCTCCTCCCCGCTGCTCGGCCTGCCCGGCGCGGTGCAAGCCGAAGGAATCGACGCCGGTGTTGCCGCGCACTACGGCAACCCTATGATCGAGCAGCGCACGCTCGCTGCCGGCAGCTCCATCGTCGACCTGTCCCACCGCGGCGTGCTCTCCGTCGCTGGCCCCGACCGCCTCACCTGGCTCAATTCCATCGCCAGCCAGGAACTGAAAAGCCTTGCACCGGGCGAATCCACCGAGATGTTGCTGCTGGACCCCACCGGACGTCTCGAATACGCCATCCGCGTGCTCGACGACGGCGTCGAGACCTGGCTTCTGATCGAGGCTGCCGAGCTGCCCGGCCTACAGAAATTCCTCGACCGCATGAAGTTCATGCTGCGCGTGCAGGTCGTCGACCACACTCTCGCTTACGCCACAATCGGCGCCATGACGGATGCTCCTTCCACCGTCGGCATCGCTCCCGCAGCCCCGAACGACGTGCCGCTGACCTGGCTGGACCCGTGGGCGCAAGTCGCCCGCGGCGGCTACCAGTACGCCGAGACCCCTGAGCACCCCGGAACCCACTGGACCTACTCGGAAACCCTCGTGGCCCGGGCCAGCCTGCCGGCCCTGCGCGATGCCCTGGCCGCCGGAACCGTGACCGTCACGCCCACCGGCGCCGCAGCTACCTCGTCCGTGAAACCCGCAGGACTCCTCGCCCTCGAAGCGCTGCGTATCGCCGCCTGGCGGCCGCGCCGGGCCCGCGAGGTCGATGAGAAGAGTATCCCGCACGAACTGGACTGGCTGCGCACCGCCGTGCACCTGAGCAAGGGCTGCTATCGCGGGCAGGAAACCGTCGCGAAGGTGCACAACCTCGGCCACCCGCCGCGCCGGCTGGTCATGCTGCACCTCGACGGATCAGAGGGCGTGCTGCCTGCCCCGGGCGACCCGGTCCAGGCCGACCGCGTCAGGCCCGAGCAGGAAGCCGAGCGGGTCACCGTCGGCGTCATCACCTCGAGCGGAATCCACTACGAGCTCGGGCCGATCGCGCTCGCGGTGATCAAGCGCACCATTCCGGCTGCGTCGACGCTGTACGTCGCCTCCGAGGGGATCTCCATCTCGGCCAGCCAGGAGATTATCGTGCCGCAGTCGGCTGGGTCCGTCGCTGACATCCCCCGTCTGCCTCGCCTGGGCATCCGCACGCCCGGTCACTGAGGCCACCCCGCCGCTCGATAGAGTTGGCACATGCCTGCCCCATACACACTCGTCCTCCTCCGCCACGGCCAAAGCACCTGGAACCAGCAGAACCTGTTCACCGGCTGGGTGGATGTTCCCCTGAGCGAGCAGGGCGCCAGTGAAGCCGCGCGCGCCGGCGCGCTGCTGCGGGATGCCGGCCTGCTGCCCGACGTGCTGCACACCAGCCTGCTCTCCCGCGCCATCCAGACCGCGAATCTCGCGCTCGACGAGGCCGGCCGCTCCTGGATCCCGGTAAGGCGTTCCTGGCGCCTCAATGAACGCCACTATGGCGGGCTGCAGGGCCTTGACAAGGCCGCGACCCAGGCAAAATTCGGCCAGGAGCAGTTCATGCTCTGGCGCCGCTCCTACGACACCCCACCGCCCGTACTCGACGACTCGAGCGAGTTCTCGCAGGCGCACGACGTCCGCTACGCGGGCCTCGGCTCCGACCTGCCCCGCACCGAGTGCCTCAAGGACGTCGTCGAGCGGATGCTGCCCTACTGGCAGTCCGACATCGCGCCCGACCTGCGCGCGGGTAAAACCGTACTGGTCACCGCGCACGGCAATTCCCTGCGCGCCCTGGTCAAGCACCTCGACGGCATCAGCGACGCCGACATCGCCGAGCTGAACATCCCCACCGGAATTCCGCTCGTCTACCGGCTCGGCGAAGACCTCATGCCGCTCGCACCGGGGGAGTACCTCGACCCCGAAGCTGCTGCGGCCGGCGCGGCCGCCGTGGCCGCCCAGGGCAACACGAAGTAGCCTGCGCGCCCACGCGACAGGCCCGGTGTGCACCGGTTCATTCTCATAACTCCTGCAAATTCTTCGACACCGCAGCACGTCCCGCGTGATGACGCGGTCGGCCCGCTGTCGGTGCAGAAATTGCAGGAGTTATGCGAACATGGCCGCAATGAACCTACAAAGAAAGGCCCCGGAAGCGGATGCTCCGGGGCCTTTCTTGATCAAGAATTCAGTCGCGGTCGTCCTGGTGCCAAGCGCCCGTGCCGAGGTACTGCACCTTTTTGGCGATGGACACTGCGTGGTCAGCAAAACGTTCGTGGTAACGGCTGGCCAGGGTCGCGTCGACCGTGTCGGCGGCGAGTCCCTTCCAGGTTTCGCCGAGCACGGCGTCGAACACGCTCAGGTGCAGGGCGTCGACCTTGTCGTCTTCGTGGCGAATCTTGTCGGCGAGCTGCATGTTTTGGTTGGTGAGCAACTCGGTGAGCATGTTCGCGATGACCACGTCAAGGGCGCCCATCTCGGCGAAGGTGCCGCGCAGACCCTTGGGGATGACCTTGTCGGGAAACCGGTACCGGGCCAGCTGGGCGATGTGGGTGGCGAGGTCGCCCATCCGCTCGAGAGAGGCGCTGATGCGTAGGGCGCTGACCACGATGCGCAGGTCGCGGGCGACCGGCTGTTGGCGCGCGAGAATGGTTATGGCGAGTTCATCGAGTTCAACGGTGAGTTCGTCGATCTTCTCGTCTTCGGTGATGGCTTCTTCGGCCAGACTCACGTCGCTCTCGTTGAAGGCGCGTGTTGCTTTGTCCATAGAAATCGCGACGAGCCGGGCGATATCGACGAGTCGGTGTTGAACTTCGGCGAGTTCCTGTTGGAATACATCGCGCATAGGGTGATCCTTTCGGCCGCGCGAACACGCACGATCTGTGTGACCAGCCTTGGCCACCGCTTTATGGTGTCGAATTTAGGTTAACGGCAGGTGCCGCCCACTTGAACACTAACTAAAGTACAGGGTCCGGCGCAGGTGCGTTGCGAACGGGGGACGGATACTGTCAGTAATCTGTAGAGATGGAATCGACGTGGCTGGTGTTGCTGTCGCTGGCGCTCGGACTCGGTGTCGGCGCGGGTTTCGTGTCGCTCATACATGTCGCCGAGCATCACGGCCGCCGCGCCGCGGATGTCGTCAACCCCGCTGTGCCCGACGGTATCGATCAGGTGCTCGACGCCCTCGAGACCGCTGGGGTCGTGCTCGACCCGTCGAACAACGTCATCAAGACCAGCCCGGGCGCTCTCACTCTGGGCTTGGTCTGGAACCAGCAGCTGGTGCACCCCGAACTGCTCGAACTCGCCCGTCAGGTACGGCAGACCGGCGAGCCGATCTCCGAAGACCTGGTGCTGTCCCGCGGCCCGTTCGGCGACGCAAGCATGCGCTTTCGGGTGCGCCTGGCCCGACTCGGCACGCGCTATGTGCTGATGTTGGCTGAGGACCGCACCGAAGCCTTTCGCCTCGACGAGGTGCGCCGCGACTTCGTGGCCAATATCAGCCACGAGCTGAAGACCCCCATCGCCTCCGTCGGTCTGCTCGCCGAGGCTCTCAACCAGGCAGCGGATGAACCGGAGCAGGTTCGCCGCTTTGCCAACCGGTTGACGACGGAGTCGGCGAGGCTCGGCCGCCTCACCCAGGAGATCATCGAGCTGTCCCGGTTGCAGGCGCAGGATGCCCTCGCGGAACCGGAGATTCTCAGTGTCGACGACATCGTCGCCGCAGCGGTCGATCAAAGTCGGGTCGTCGCCGAGGCCGAGCGCATCACGATCGTCATCGGCAAGAAGTCCGGGGCCCGGGTGTTCGGTGACGAAGCTCTACTCACCGTCGCCGTGCATAACCTCGTCGCAAACGCGGTGAACTATTCCCTCGAGGGGTCGCGAGTCGGCGTCGGCGTGCGCCTGCAGAAGGGCATCGTCGAGATCACCGTTACCGACCAGGGAGTCGGCATCGCCGAGAGCGACCTCGACCGGGTGTTCGAACGCTTCTTCCGCGTCGACCAGGCTCGATCGCGGCATACCGGTGGGACAGGCCTCGGCCTGTCCATTGTCAAGCACGTCGTGCAAAACCACGGCGGCGACATTCGCGTCTGGTCGCAGCCTGGCAGCGGATCCACTTTCACCATCCGCCTCCCGGAGGCGGCTGCACCGATCATCGAACCACGCCCGAACAAACCGCGAACGGTCGCTCGTGCGACCGCAGGAGACACACAATGACACGCATCCTCTTAGTTGAAGACGAGAGCGCACTGAGCGAACCGTTGAGCTTTCTGCTTGAACGCGAGGGCTATGAGGTCGTCGTCGCCGAAGACGGACCGAGCGCGATCAGCGAGTTCGACCAGAACGGCACCGACCTCATTCTGCTCGATCTGATGCTGCCCGGCATCCCCGGCACCGAGGTGTGCCGAGAGATCCGAACTCGGTCGACCGTACCCATCATCATGCTCACCGCAAAAGATTCCGAGATTGACATCGTCGTTGGTCTTGAGCTCGGAGCTGATGACTACGTCACCAAGCCGTATTCAACCCGCGAACTGGTCGCCCGCATTCGTGCGGTGCTGCGTCGGCACGAGGATCAGAGTGCAGCCGACGTGGACACCATGCTCACGGCTGGCACCGTGAGTATGGACGTGGAACGGCACGCCGTGACAGTCTCCGGCGAGCTCGTGAACATGCCGTTGAAAGAATTCGAATTGCTCGAGTTCCTGCTGCGAAACGCCGGTCGCGTGCTGACCCGCGGCCAGCTCATCGACCGCGTCTGGGGTACCGACTACTTTGGTGACACGAAAACGCTCGACGTGCACATCAAACGCATCCGCTCACGCATCGAGGCAGCCCCATCAGATCCGGTCATGCTCGTAACCGTGCGCGGTCTCGGGTACCGGTTCGAAGCCTAGGGAGAAACGAAACAGGCCGCCGTCCCTGAGGGATGGCGGCCTGCTTCGTGTGTTGCGCGGGTTACGCGGAAGGCGTGGCCGTGGGGGTCGGTGTCACGGTCGGTACTTCCGTGGGGATCGGTGTCACGGTCGGTGCTGGCGTGGGTAGAAGGGTCGAGTACTCGCTCTGGGCGCCGGAGAGGACGGGCAGCAAAAGCTCAATACCGGTCTCTTCTCCGTACTGGAAGAACACCGGAAACAGCGAGCCGGGCTGGCTGTCCATGTTGTCCAGAACCACCGAGGGGGCGCCCTCTGTGCCGAATGTCACGGTCGTGTTGGCCTCAACCGGCACCTGCTGCGACACCTTTCCGGTGCTCGACTCGTACTGCACGAGCAGAGTCTGCAGGGCGTCTGTGGGGTTCACGACGGAGACGACCAGATTGGCCAGTTCCCCGTCGGTCGAGATCAGCAGAGCGTTGCGAATGTGAATCTCGCCCACATCGCCGCTGACACCGTCACTCGCGTTGTAGGCGATCGAGGTGGCCGGGGGTGCGAAAAACCCGCACGCGCTCGTGCCCAACAGAATGCCAGCCGCCAATACAACGGATGCAGCGATGCGCGCTCTCACAAAACCTCCACTACTGAAGCAGCGTTCGGCGGTGGGCCGACGCTGCAGAATTCCCTGTGCTATTAGCTTAGCGGCGAGTTTGGGGGCGCGACTGTCGTCGACGTGCCTCGCGGGGGCGCGCGTACTGTAGCACCTCTTAGCTGTGGTAAACTCTAGTCCGCTGAAGGGATCACATCCATGCTGTTTGAGGTTGGCGAGACCGTCGTGTATCCCCACCACGGCGCGGCGATGATCACCGAGGTGAAAACCCGCATCATCAAGGGTGAAGAAAAGCTGTACCTCAAGCTGAACGTCACGCAGGGAGATCTGACGATCGAAGTTCCTGCCGAGAACGTTGATCTCGTCGGCGTTCGCGATGTTATTGGCCAAGATGGCCTCGACAAGGTTTTTGAAGTGCTGCGGGCACCGTTTACCGAAGAGCCCACCAACTGGTCCCGTCGGTACAAGGCTAATCTCGAAAAGCTGGCCAGCGGCGATGTGATCAAGGTGTCCGAGGTGGTGCGCGATCTGTGGCGCCGCGACCAGGACCGCGGCCTGTCCGCCGGTGAAAAGCGGATGTTGGCCAAGGCGCGACAAATTCTGATCAGCGAGTTGGCCTTGGCCGAAAAAACCGACGAAGAGAAAGCATCCACCGTTCTCGACGAGGTCCTTGCTTCCTGAACTTCCGAGCCCAGCTCGATCATTGTGCTTCGTGAGAGGCGGCGCCGACAGGCGTCGCCTTTTTGCTTGCTTGTCCTGACCATGCTCTCCAGCCCGACCCCCGGATAGATACCCTCCAGATATGACTGATTCACCTGCATTAGCGGCTGCACCCTCGGTTGCCGTCATCGTCGTGGCCGCCGGAAGTGGTTCCCGCCTCGGGCACGTCGAACCCAAAGCATTCGTCCTACTGCAGATGCGCCCCCTCCTGGATCGTGCCTTGGATTCGATCTTCGCAATGCGTGAAGCGGTGCAAGTCATCGTGGTTGCCCCCATCGACCGGCTGATGGATGCCCGACGCATCGCCGCTTCGGTCTCCGCCCGTCACGAGGCGCCCGACACCACTACGCCGCCTCCGCCCAGTCCCGCCGCCACGTCCACCAGTATCGCCGCGCCTCCTTCGCGCACGGTCACCATCATCGAAGGCGGGCGCACCCGACAGGACTCGGTCGACCGGGGCATGAGTGCACTGATGCCGAGCATCGATATCGTGCTCGTGCACGACGCCGCGCGCGCGCTCACCCCCGCCGTCCTCTGTGACGAGGTCGTCGCTGCGGTGCGTTCCACCGGACACGGCATTATTCCGGGGCTGCCCCTGGTCGACACCATTAAGCGCATCGCTCATTCCGGCGCCATCCTCGGCACCGTCGATCGTTCTGAGCTCTCCGCAGTGCAAACCCCGCAGGGTTTTCCGCGCTCGATGCTTGCGGATGCCCACGCCCGGGCCGCGCAGAACGGCCGGTTGGAGGCCCACACCGACGATGCGGCCCTCGTCGCCGACGCCGGACTCCCGGTGAGCGTTATTGCCGGCCATCCGCTCGCCTTCAAGATCACGACCCCCGAAGACCTCGAACGTGCCGAGGCCATCCTGCACGCGGCGACTGCGTCCCCGACGCCCGCCTGGCACCTTCCGCGCATCGGCACGGGCCTCGACGTGCACTCGTTCGCTACCGACGCCACCACGGAGCTCTGGCTGGCCGGGTTGTACTGGCCAGGGGAACGCGGCCTGAGCGGGCACAGCGACGGCGATGTCGTCGCGCACGCTATCTGTGATGCCATACTCGGCGCCGCCGGACTGGGGGATATCGGCAGCGTTTTCGGCACGGCCGACCCCCGGTTCACCGATGCACACGGCGAGATTTTCCTCACCGAGACCGTGCGCCTGGTCGCCGCCGCCGGTTATCTCATCGGCAATGTGTCGGTGCAGATTATCGGCAATCGCCCCAGGTTTTCGCCGCGTCGGGGCGAAGCAGAAACGCTACTCGCCGGCATCCTCCTCGCACCGGTCAATATTGCCGCGACGACGACCGACGCGCTCGGCTTTACCGGCCGCGGTGAAGGTGTGGCGGCGACGGCCACCGCGTTGCTCTACCCCGCACCTCGCGCAGGTCGGTCCGTCGGGCAGCCGGCCGCGCCTGCGCCCTTGCCCGAGCCGGGTCAGACCCCTGACCTAAACTGGGAGGCGTGACCATGCAACTCTACGATTCGAAGGCGCAGGCCTTGCGTGACTTCGTCCCCCTCGAAGCGGGCCAGGTCTCGATGTACGTGTGTGGACCCACCGTGCAGTCCAGCCCGCACATCGGTCATCTGCGCAGTGCCCTGGTCTACGACCAGCTTCGTCGCTGGCTCAGCTACCGCGGACTGAACGTCACGTTTGTGCGCAACGTCACCGACATCGATGACAAAATTTTGATCAACGCGAAAGGATCGAGCGAGCAGTGGTGGGCCCTCGCCTACCGTTACGAGCTCGAGTTCACCGCCGGCTACCAGCGACTCGGCATTCTCGCCCCCACCTACGAGCCGCGGGCGACGGCGAGCATCACCGAGATGCAGACCCTCATCACTACCCTGATCGAGCGTGGTCACGCCTATGCCGCCCCTGATTCGTCGGGCGACGTCTACTTTGACAGTGCGAGCTGGGCGGCCTACGGCGCCCTCACCCACCAGTCGCCCGGCAATATGGAAGCGGCAACGGACGCCTCCCCACGCGGCAAGAAAGATCCGCGCGACTTCGCCCTCTGGAAGGGTTCCAAGGCTGGCGAGCCCGCCTCCGCCGCCTGGATCTCGCCGTGGGGGCAGGGCCGTCCGGGCTGGCACATCGAGTGCTCCGCTATGGCCGCCCGCTACCTCGGCGAGCACTTCGACATTCACGGCGGCGGCCTCGACCTGCGGTTTCCGCACCACGAGAACGAGCTCGCGCAGTCCAACGCGGCCGGCAGTGACTTCGCGAACTACTGGGTGCACAACGGCCTGGTGAACGTGAACGGTCAGAAGATGTCGAAGTCGCTTGGCAACTCGGTGTTCGCGGCCGAACTGCTCAGCCAGGCCCGCGCCATCGTCGTGCGCTATTTTCTCGGCGCTGCCCACTACCGCTCCACCATCGACTACAACGACGGTTCGCTGCTCGAGGCTGAAGCTGCCCTCGAGCGCGTCGAAAGTTTTCTCGACCGTGCCGACCGAAGGCTCGCCGGAACCCGGTTCGCCGGAACCGGCGTCGAGATCGTGCCGGATGACTTCGCCGCGGCTATGGACGACGACCTCGCCGTTCCGCAGGCGCTCGGCGTACTCCACGACACCGTGCGTGCCGGCAACGCTGCGCTGGATGCCGAAGACCTGCACGCTGCGGCATCCGCTCGCAGTGGAGTACTCGCGATGAGCGAAGTACTGGGAATCAACCCTTTGTCGCCCGGCTGGGCCGTGGCGACGGACGAACCGGCCATGGTGGCCCTGAGCGCGTTGGTCGAGCGACTGCTCGGCGACCGCAACCTCGCCAGGGAAAACCGCGACTACGCGGCCGCAGACCGAATCCGGGACGAACTCGTCGCCGCCGGAATCACCATCGAAGACACCCCGTCGGGTGCCCATTGGAGCTTTGACTGATGAAGAACTTAGACCGCAAATCGCGCACCGGATCGGTGCGCAAGGGCAGCCGCGGAGCCCAGGTCGGCTCCGGCGGCCAAGGGCGTCAGGCGCTCGAGGGTAAAAAGCCCACGCCGAAGGCCGAAGACCGTCCGTACCACCCCGCCGGTAAGCGCAAGGCGGCGGCGGAGCGGTTCACCGCGGCCGGCGGCTTCAACTCGCGCCCCGCAGCGGATGCGTCCGCCAACCGAGGCGGAGCCCGTGGAGGCACCCCTCGTGGCGGCGCCCGCGGCGCCTCGCAGGGTGCACCCCAGCGCGGCACTGGCAACACCGGCGGCGGCGGATCCTCGACTCGTCGGGCCAAGCAGATCGACGAGCACGAGATTGTCACCGGCCGCAACTCGGTGCTCGAGGCGCTGCGCGCGAAGATCCCTGCGCTGACGCTGTACATCGCCGCACGCATCGAAATGGATGAACGGGTCAAAGAGGTGCTGCTCATGGCGACGAGCCGCAACATCCCCATCCTCGAGGTCATGCGCCCCGAACTCGACCGGCTTGCCGGTCGTGACGCCGTGCACCAGGGGCTCGCGCTCAAGGTTCCCGCCTACGAGTACGCGCACCCGATGGAGTTGCTCGAACTCACCATCAGCCGCGGCCACAAGCCGCTGTTCGTGGCCCTCGACGGCATCACAGACCCGCGCAACCTGGGCGCGATCATCCGCTCGACCGCTGCGTTCGGCGGCCACGGAATCATCGTGCCGCAGCGTCGCTCGGTCGGCGTGACCGCCTCGGCCTGGAAGACCAGCGCCGGAGCGGCCGCCCGCACCCCCGTTGCCATGGCGAGCAACCTCACCCAGACCCTGAAAGCGCTCAAAGCGCAGGGCGTGTTCGTGCTCGGTCTCGACGGCGACGGCGACGTGTCGCTGCCCGACCTCGGCACGGGCTTCGCGGAGCGCCCCGTCGTTATCGTCGTCGGCAGCGAGGGCAAGGGGCTCTCGCGCCTCGTCACCGAGACCTGCGACGCGATCGTCTCGATTCCCATCAGTGCTGCGACCGAGTCGCTCAACGCCGGAATCGCTGCCGGAGTCACCCTGTACGAGGTGGCGCGCCTGCGTGCGCAGATCAAGCAGGCAAAGGCCGCCAAGCAGTAGCCTCGTTCCTTTGTGGACGGGGCCTGGGCCCCGTCCGAGAGGGAAGTACCGAACGGGCCAGGGAAACCACAGAAGGCTAGACCTTGAGCATCCAGTCATCGGCATCGTCGGGGTCAGCGGACGCGTCATCGCCCAGCTGCATGCGAATCGGCAGGGTGATGGCTCCGGTGAGCGGGTCGATCACGGTCGCCTCATCGCGGCGGTGGCGCAGTACGTCCTGCACGTACGAAGTCACGGCCTCGGCGAGCGGAATATCCCGCGCCTGGTTTTGCGCCATGAACCAGCGGTGATCGAGCAACTGGTGAAACACCTCTGCGCGTTCGAGTTTGCCTCGCAACTCCTCGGGGATGGCGCGCACCACCGGTTCGAACACCCGCACCAGCCACTCGTGCGCGACCATTTCTTCGTCCGCTCCAGGGTCGCCGTAGGCAGCCCGATAAGAGTCGAGGTCGTTCAGCAGACGGCGGGCCTGGTTTTCTTCCGCGTCGAGGCCGGTCAAGCGCAGTAGCCGGCGCTGATGGTGGCCAGCGTCGACAACTTTCGGCTGGATGCGCACGCTTGAACCCGTGCTGTCGGTCTTGATGGCGAGTTCCTCGATGTCGAAGCCGAGGTCATTGAGACGTTCCACCCGCTGCGCAATTCGCCAGCGTTCGGAGTTGGAGAAGGACTCGGAGCCGGTGAGTTCCTGCCAGAGCAGCCGATAGGCCGCGACGATGCCGTTGCTGATGCGCACCGGGTCCAACTCGTCGGCGACGCGACCGCCGGCTTCCAGATCCATCAGCTCGCCGGCGATGTTCACCCGGGCAATTTCGAGGTCGTTCTCGCGCTGGCCGTTCGAGAGACCGCCCGAGTACAGCTGTCCCGTTTCAGCATCGACGAGGTAGGCGGCGAAGGCGCCGGCGTCGCGACGAAACAGGGTATTCGAAAGCGAGACGTCGCCCCAGAAAAAACCGATCATGTGCAGGCGCACCAATAGCACCGCGAGGGCATCGACCAGCCGGGTGGCGGTATCCGGGCGCAGTTCGTGCGAGTACAGCGCACGGTACGGGAGTGAGAACTTGAGATGACGGGTAACCAGAACCGAATTAAGCGGGTCGAGCGCGGCATCCGTTCTGTCGGTGATGACGGCTACCGGCTCGACGCAGGGGATCTCGAGGTTGGCCAGGGTGCGCAACATGTCGTATTCGCGCTTGGCCATCTCGCTCGTGGTCTCTTTGATGGCCACCACCCGACCGCTCAAGTGAGCGAACCGCACGAGGTGGCGCGAGATGCCCTTGGGCAGTGAGGCGATGTTCTCATTCGGCCAGGCGTCGAGGGGCAGCTGCCACGGCAGGTCGAGCAGGGCAGGATCGACCGTAGCCGACGTGATGTTGAGTGAACCGCTCATTATTTGACCCTAACAAACAACAAACGGCTGGAGGGAGCGCACTCCCTCCAGCCGTTTTACGATACTGACTAGTCGGTGACGGCGCCGCCGAGGCGCAGGCCGCTTTCCGCGTCGAACACGTGCAGGTGGTTCGGCGTGGCCGTGAGGTACACCGTCTCACCGGCGTTCGGGTGCGAACGGCCGTCGACGCGCGCGACGATGTCGGTGCGCTTGCCCTCGATCGTGGAGTGACCGTAGAGGTAGCCGTCAGCGCCGAGTTCCTCAACCAGGTCGACCTCGATCTGCAGGCCTTCGCCGGCGGCGGACGACATCTGGATGTCCTCCGGGCGAATGCCGACGGTCACCTTCTTGCCGGTCGAGTTGGCGAGCGTCTCGCGCTGCACGGGAACGGTGGCCGTGCCGAACTTGATGCCGCCATCGACGGTGTCCGCGAGGAACAGGTTCATCGCGGGGCTGCCGATGAAACCGGCCACGAACACGTTCTGCGGCTTCGCGTACAGGTCGCGAGGCGAACCGACCTGCTGCAGGACGCCGTCCTTCAGGACCGCAATCCGGTCGCCCATGGTGAGAGCCTCGGTCTGGTCGTGGGTCACGTAGACGGTGGTGACGCCGAGCCGACGCTGCAACGAAGCGATCTGGGTGCGCGTCTGCACGCGCAGTTTGGCGTCGAGGTTGGAGAGCGGCTCATCCATCAGGAATACCTGCGGCTGACGAACGATCGCGCGGCCCATGGCAACGCGTTGACGCTGGCCGCCGGAGAGTGCCTTCGGCTTGCGGCTGAGGTATGGTTCCAGATCGAGCAGTTTGGCCGCTTCGAGCACGCGGGCGGCGCGCTCATCTTTGTTGATGCCGGCGATTTTGAGCGCGAAACCCATGTTCTCGGCGACGGTCATGTGCGGGTACAGCGCGTAGTTCTGGAAGACCATGGCGATATCGCGGTCTTTCGGCGGAACATCCGTTACATTCCGCTCGCCGATGAAAATACTGCCGTCGTTGACCTCTTCGAGACCGGCGAGCATGCGCAGTGACGTGGACTTGCCACAGCCGGACGGGCCGACCAGGACCAGAAATTCGCCATCCGCGACTTGGAGGTCGAGCTGGTCGACAGCCGGCCTGGTGGACCCCGGGTACAGCCGGGTTGCCTTGTCAAAGGTCACTGAAGCCATAATTATTTCTCCTTCACCGGCAGGAACGTGCCGGACGATCCGTTGTGAATAGGATTCATGCTTCGTGTGCTATAGCACGCGCTTCCTTCGATATTACACGACGGATGCCCCGGCGCGGGTCCGCGACCCGTTTGGTCGATTCCCAGTCACGGGACCTACTATCTCAGAGGCGCCTTCACGCGCGCTCCCTCTTCTGGAAAGCGATTTTTTATGACTATTGGCGGATCAGGCGACGGCAGTCCCGCAAAAAACCGGCGGCGTGACGCCGCCCGGGTAAAAGCCAAGCAGCTTCGAGTCAGTCAAAAAAAGAAGGACCGCCGGAACAAGGTATTTTTGCAAGGCGGCATCGCGATCGCAGCCGTCGCGATCGTCGTATTGGTTTCCGTAATCATCATGAATTCGATCAAACCCGCCGGTCCGGGCCCGAAGAACATGGCCAGTGACGGCGCTCTCATCGGCGAGGGAATGGTCACTTCTCTGACACCCGCATTGCAGCCCGACGCAAACCCGAGGCCATCCAAACCGGATACCACCGGCGCCGTAGCCAACATCCGGATCTACGTCGACTACCTCTGCCCGCTCTGCGGCGACTTCGAAGACGCCAACAACAAACAAATCGCCCAATGGGTCGACTCCGGCGCGGCAACAGTGGAAATCCACCCGGTAGCTATTCTCACGAGCAAATCCGCCGGCACCAAGTACTCCCTGCGCGCAGCGAACGCGACAGCGTGCGTCGCCAATTACTCACCGGATGATTTCTTCGCCTTCAGCTCGGCCCTGTTCGTCGACCAGCCGAAAGAAACATCGCCCGGCCGCAGCGACGACGAGATCAAAACCGTCGTCCGGAAATCCGGTGTGAACACAGCCCTCTCCGACATCAATGCCTGCATCGAGGACGGCACCTACGAGTCGTGGGTCACAGCGGCAACCAACCGTGCGCTCGACGGTCCTATCCCCAATTCCTCAATGGAGTCCATCATCGGAACGCCGACCATCCTGGTCAACGGCAAGCCATATACCGGATCGCTCGAAGACCCGAAAGAGTTCGCCTCCTTCGTACAGGTGGCCCTTGGCGAGACGTATTCCACCTCAACGCCGACGCCAGATCCCACCCCCGGCGGGTAGTACGCCACATCGCCGAAGCGGATGCTTCAACTCGCGCCACGCGCATCCGCTTGGCTGTTGCCCGTGGCAGCGCTGAAATCATTTAGGATGGTGGACTGAGGCCCCGTGCCTCATGCCGGCCTGGCGCAATTGGTAGCGCACCACTCTTGTAAAGTGGGGGTTACGGGTTCAAGTCCCGTGGCCGGCCCCACGACTCCCACGCCAGAAGCGTGAGTGGGTTTTCAGCCGGATGGGCGCTCGCCCGCGATGCGGTTGGCGCAGCGGGTGAGGTCGGCGTGGCTACGGCGATGCGTCGCGGGCCTACCCTATGGCCTCAGCCGCCGGGCAAAACAGGGTCGCCACGTACACTGATGGCGGGGTTTTTAGGTGCGGATGCCCGCGCGCCCTGAGAGGAAACACGCATGAGCCTGATCCGGCTGAACGACGTCAGTATTCGCTTCGAGAACACGCAGATTCTGCGCGAAGCGTTCTTTCGCCTGGAGCCCGGTGACCGGGTCGGCCTGATCGGCAAGAACGGCTCCGGCAAATCCACCATTCTCAAGCTCATCCTCGACCAGGTCTCGCCCGACACCGGCGAGGTCACGCTCGAGGACGGCATCCGGGTCGGCTACTTTTCCCAGTTCTCAGAACTCAACGGCGCCCAAACCATCACCGAAGCGCTCGACGCGTTGTTCGTGGACGTGAAAGCGATTGAGGCTGAACTCGCGGCGATTGACGCGGCAATCGCCCTCGACGCTTCGGCCAGCGCAGAACTCGACCGGTTGATCACCCGGCAGGGCGAGCTATTCGAGGAGATGGACCGCCTGGACGGTTGGGACTACAAACGCCACATTGACACCGCGCTGACCACCCTCGGGTTCAGCGAGGCGCACCGCGTCTGCACGATTGACGAGTTGTCCGGCGGCTGGCGCAACCGTGCTGCCCTGGCCAAGATCGTGCTGGAAGCTCCTGACGTGCTGCTGCTCGACGAACCCACCAACTATCTCGATGTGGCCGGCGTTGAGTGGCTCGAAGCCTGGTTCACGAGCTTCAAGGGTGCCGCCATCGTCGTCTCCCACGACCGCAAGTTTCTCGACGCCGTCGTCACCCGCATTATCGAGGTGGAAAACTTTCACCTGCACGAGTATCCCGGCAACTTCGGTGAGTACATCGTGCAGAAGCAGTTTCGGCTCAAGACTCTTCAGGCTCAGTTCGTGCACGAATCCGAGCTGCTTGCCTTCGAGGCCGAGGGAATCGCCGACCGTCGGGAAGCAGCCAAGGCGGAGAGTCGCCAGCTCGGCAACCAGCTGGCCCACATCAAGAAGTCGCGCACGCCGCGCCCGGTAGACCAGATCATCACCGAGATCTACGGCAATTTGCACGTCAAGGACGTGCTGTGTCGGGTCGACGGCCTCGCCAAGAGCTACGGCGACAAACTCTTGTTCGAAGACCTCAGCTTCGAGGTGCGCCGCGGCAACCGCATCGTCGTCCTCGGCAGCAACGGCAGCGGCAAAACCACCCTGTTGCGGGTGCTCACCGGTGAGGAGACGGCCGACCACGGCTCGGTCGCCTGGGCCAGCGGCGCCGGCGTCGTCTCGTACAATCAAATTCTGGCCGAACTTGACGAGACCGACACCGTCAGCCATGCCGTCAACGCCATGCCCGGCAGTCTTGCCCTCACCGCGACGAAAAAGTCGGTCAACCGTTTTTTGACCATGTTCCAGTTCAGCGAGGCCGATCTCAAGCAGAAGATCGGTGCTCTCTCAGGTGGGCAGCGCGCCCGCGTGGCGATGGCCCAGTGTTTGCTTTCCGGAGCTTCGGTGCTGTTGCTCGACGAACCGACCAACCATCTCGACATGTCGAGCACCCAGGTGATGGAACGCGCCCTCGTGCACTTTCCCGGCGCCGTCGTGGTGGTCAGCCACGACCGCTTCTTCACCGACAAGATCGCCAACCGCCGCCTGGTTTTCGGCAGCGACGGAGCCGCCCCCGGCCAGATCCAAGTGCGCGCCGCTTGACTCTCGCCGCCCCGTCTCTCACGGACGGGGCCCGGGCCCGGGCCGTGGGCCCAGTCTATAAACTGGGCCCGGGGTCATAAGGTGGGCCCAGCGGCCCAGCGGCCCAGCGGCCCAGCGGCCCAGCGGCCCAGGGTTGGTCGGAGGGTCCCGGTAGGCCGGGCGGCGCGGCAACGTACTCTCTCGTAGAATTACCAAGTGACCCAGGCCCGCGCACGAAAACGAACGGATGCGTCGACCGCGCTCGCGGCATCCGCTGTGCCGGTTTGGCTAGCCCTCGTCTTCTCCGTGCTGATCGGTGCGTTGTACGCCGTGCAATCACGGGTGAACGGCGAACTCGGGTACCGAATCGGCGACGGATTCACCGCCGCCGTCATCTCTTTCGGTTCCGGCCTGATTGTTCTCAGCCTCGGACTCATCGTGTTCCGCAGCGGACGCCGTGGCCTGCAACTCGTCGCGCGCGGCGTTGCAGCGAACCACCTGTCTTGGTGGCACCTGTTCGGCGGACTGGCCGGCGCCTTGTTCGTGCTGTCGCAGGGGCTCGTTGCCGCACCGCTCGGCATCGCCCTGTTCACGGTCGCCGTAGTGGCCGGCCAAACCGTGAGCGGCGTGCTCATGGACCGTTTCGGCATCGGCCCGGGCGGGCGACGTCCTTTGCACGCGTCCAAAATCATTGGTGCCGTGCTCGCCCTGATCGCCGTCGCCTTCACGGTGAGCGGCGAGCTGCGCGGCAGCGGCGCGCTCTGGCTGCTAGCGCTGCCGCTGATCGCCGGTATCGGCCAGGGCTGGCAGCAGGCCGTCAACGGTCAGGTGCGAGTCACTGCCCAAAGCGCGCTCACGGCGACCTTTCTGAACTTTCTCACCGGCACCATCGCCCTTGTACTCGCCGCCCTCGTGCACGGCCTGCTGGTCGGTTTCGCGTTCGACTTGCCGGCGAATCCGTGGCTTTACACCGGCGGACTCATCGGCTGCGTCTTCATCGCCGGGGCCGCGGTGGTCGTGCGCACCACCGGGGTACTCATGCTCGGCCTGTGCATCGTGGCCGGCCAGTTGGTCTGCGCCCTCGCGCTGGATCTGCTCGCGCCAACGGCGGGGCATCCGCTCGGCGTGACGACCATCGTCGGGACCGCGCTGGCGCTCGTGGCCGTGGTCATTGCCGCGGTGCGCTGGCGTCGCCCCGGCCATGTTCGCGTCTAGAACTCGTGCCGAGAACTCGTGCCGAGAACCAGCGCCGAGAACCAGCGTTCGATCACAGAACTTCGAGAAACTCGACGGGGTCTATCGACAGCCGCACACCAGGCTTGCAGTCCGCCGGAATCCCGCCGACATACAGCCATCCGAGCAGTTCCTCGTTGTCGGCGAGGCCGTGCACCGCACGCACCGCTGCCGCGCGCACGAACGGTCCGGTGCGCCACATCGCACCCCAGCCGGCGTCGTCGAGCAGTAGCGTGAGCAGGTGTGCGACGCCCGCCGCCGACGCATCCTGCTCCCAGTCGGCCACCTTGTCACTGGCCCGCCGCACGGCGACGACGGCAATCAGCAGTGGCGCCCGCAACGGTTTGCCGGCTAGTTTAACGGCCTCGCTGCCCTGACAAGCGGATGCCGCCACAAATGCCGCTCCCAGCCGTTCCAACGCTTCGCCGCGTAGTTCGAGCAGGCGCCACGGCCGCAGCGCACCGTGATCGGCTACCCGCGCCGCTGCGCCTACCAAGGGCAACAACTCGGCCCGGGTAGGCGCGAACGCCGTCACTTTGGAGTAGCTGCGCCGGCAATTGACGGCTTGGAAGACCGCAGACGGGACAACATTCGTTGTTGAGGGAGGCAGGCTCACCGCTCTACTCGGCGGGCGTGAAGGTGAGCGAGATCGAGTTCATGCAATAGCGATCGCCGGTCGGGGTGCCAAATCCGTCGGGAAAAACGTGACCCAGATGCGAGCCGCAGTTTGCGCAGCGGACCTCCGTGCGCACGGTGCCGAGCGAACGGTCTTCGAGCAGCTCGACCGCTTCGGGCCGTACCGACTCGTAGAAACTTGGCCAGCCGCAGTCGGAATCGAACTTGGTGCCACTCTTGAACAGCTCGGCGTCACAGGCGCCGCAGGTGTACGTGCCAGCCCGACTCTCGTCGAGCAGCTCGCCGGTGCCGGGGCGCTCGGTACCAGCCTCGCGCAGCACAGCGAATTTTTCGTCGCCCAGTTCGGAGCGCCACTCGCTGTGTGACTTCTTGATTGCGTAGTCCATGGTGGATGTCCCTTCGATCCGGCCGTCCACAAACGGACAACGTCTACTCAGCCTAAACTCGTGTGGCAGTACCCGCATTCCAGGCCCGGCCGTTTCGCAGTGTTTGCACGGCGATAGACCCCGCAACTCCGGCGTTCCGGGCGTGCCGGAGACAACATCCAGTCGCTCGCAAATAGGATGAGTTCGTCGGATGTTCCGTCAAAACTGCTTTGGGGGAAAGATACATCAATGAGTGAGAGAACACCGACCCACGCACAACCTCCCGCTCCGCCCGCCAGAAGCGCACCTGATTTGACCCAACTCAGCGAACGCGATGCAGCCGTGCTGACCTTTGAACGGCAATGGTGGCGGCATGTCGGCGCCAAGGAAGAGGCTATCCGCGCCACTTTCGGTCTCTCGGCCGCGCGCTACTATCAACTATTGGCGGCGCTGGTCGACTCACCGTTGGCACTGGCCTTCGACCCGATGCTCGTGAACCGACTGCAGCGGATGCGTTCCGCCCGATCCGAGGCGCGCGCCAGTCGTTCGCTGCCCGCTCACGACTAGTACCTGACCGCATTTCGCCGGCATGGGGCGACCGGCCAATCAAGGATCCAATCACTATGGCGCGAAAATTTGCGAAAGACCGTTTCGACACCCATATGCATGCCCTCGACCGAGTCGGTGCCCACCGTGCTCCCCGTAGAAGGGGCCGCGGCTGGATCGGGTTCTGGTGGGCGCTCGGCGCCACCGTGCTCTTGATCGCGGTCGGAGTGGTCGGAATCTTCGCGATCAACAACCGCCTCGACTTTTCCAGTATCCCCGGCTTGTCGTCGCCGGGCTCGACTCCGGTCCCCACCGAGACCGCTATTCCGACCGCCGAAGCGACCGTCGACCCGGCGCTGACCGTGAATGTGTTGAACGGCTCCGCGAGGAACGGCGTCGCAGCATCCGTCAGCGACACGCTTACCGCCGCTGGCTGGGTGGTCAGCGCCACCGGCAATGCGAGCACCGACACCGAACCGATTACCGTCGTTTATTACGCCGATGCCAGCCAAGAAGGCGCCGCACGCGGCGTCGCGGCTTTACTGCCGGGATCGAAGATCGTTGTCTCGACCAGCTTCGTCGATTCGGGAGCGGCCCTCACCGTCGTCGTCGGCAACGACTATGCGCTGCCAGCAGGCTGACAGGCAGTCAAAACTTCGGGCATAGTGGGCATTGCCCGGTTCGTCAAGCCCCTATTCTTTCGCCGTGGCTTCAGTACTATCTGGACTTGGTCAAACATTTTGTTCGGGCAATACCCGCCCGGATCAAGAACGCTCGCCCAAGGTAACTTGCACCAGTAGGTAACTTGAAACAGAAGACTTGCTCTCGGGGATTTGCTGCTCGCACAGAATGAACGCAGTTTTTGCGACAGGGCCCGGAACAGCCAATGGGCGGTGCCGTCGAAATTGAGCAAGGAGTAACACATGGCGAACGGAACCGTGAAATGGTTCAACGCTGAAAAGGGTTTCGGCTTCATCACTGTCGATGGGGGAGGGCAAGACGTTTTCGTCCACTACTCCGCCATCGACATGAGCGGGTACAAGGTTCTTGAAGAAGGCCAGCAGGTAGTCTTCGAGGTCGGTGCCGGAGCGAAAGGCCCCCAGGCTGAATCGGTTCGACCGGCCTGACACACGCCGTAATCGGGGTCTGTCCCCCACCTAATGCCGCCCGCTGCAACGGGCGGCATTAGTGTTTACCGGTGACCAAGAAAAAAACAGCCCGCACGACACGACCGTTGAAGTCCGCGGTCTTGCTCACTCTGATCGTGCCGGCACTGCTGCTGAGCGGATGCTCCGGCAGTAGTGCGACGCCGACCCGGACTCCAACCCCCGCTTGGGCCTCGGGCTATGTTGCCCCCGCCGCCACGGAGATCGCACCGCTCACCGGCATTGCTGTGGCAGTCGGGTCGTCGGCGCACCCCTCCCTCGCGGCCAAGATCGACAACCACGTGGCCGCCCGCCCGCAGGTCGCGATCGACCGCACCGACCTCGTGTTCGAAGAACTGGTCGAAGGTGGCATCACCCGGTACGTCGCCGTGTGGCAGTCGAGCATTCCCGACAAGGTCGGGCCGGTACGGTCGATCCGCCCGATGGACCCCGATATTATCGCCCCGTTCGGCGGCCTCGTTTCCTATTCGGGCGGCCAGCAGCGATTCGTCGATGCCATGACCGCGACCGGTCAGATCAGCGCCATCTTCGACTACGACACGACCGGTTTGTTCTCCCGATCGAAAGCTACTGCGGCCCCGCACAACGTAATCCTCGCCGCCTCGGAATTCGCGAACCGCAACGTTACAGTTGCCCCGCCTGCCCAGCAGTACGCCTATGCGGCCACGCTCGCCGGAGCGTCTGCTGTCGTGGATGGCGCTCCGATTTCAGTGATCAACACCCGGTTCTCCAACTCGAGTGCCCGCAGCTGGACCTGGAATGCTGAAGCCTTCGCTTACCTGCGCGCGCAGGACGGCGCGCCCGACCTCACCGGCGACGGTGTGCAGCTGGCGGCCACTAATGTTGTGGTGCTGCGGGTGGACGTCACCGTCGACCAAAGCATCCCCAAGACCGAACTCATCGCTTCGGGCGAAGCATCGATTTCGACCGGTGGAAAGACGCTTGCGGCCACCTGGAGCAAGAGCTCTCAGACCGCACCGATCCGCCTCGTCGACGCTCATGGAGTAACAATTCGGCTAGCTCCGGGCAATACCTGGTTTCAATTGGTGCCCAACGGCACCGGCTCGATCGATCTCATTCCCTGACGGTCTGTAGCTGGCCCGGTGTAACCCCAGATGCTCGCTTGCACTCTCGACCCCAGAGTGCCAGAATCGACTTAGCACTCTCGTCACCTGAGTGCCAACCCCATCATCGTTTGGAACGTCCGGGAGGGACGAGTTACACATATGGCAAAAATCATTGCATTCAATGAAGAGGCCCGTCGTGGGCTTGAGCGCGGCCTGAACATTCTGGCCGACACCGTCAAGGTCACCCTCGGCCCGCGCGGCCGCAACGTCGTTCTGGAGAAGAAGTGGGGCGCCCCCACGATCACCAACGACGGTGTGTCCATCGCCAAGGAGATCGAACTCGACGACCCGTACGAGAAGATCGGTGCGGAACTCGTCAAAGAGGTCGCCAAGAAGACGGATGACGTTGCCGGCGACGGTACGACCACCGCGACCGTCCTGGCCCAGGCCCTGGTTCGCGAAGGCCTGCGCAACGTCGCAGCCGGCGCTGACCCGATCAGCCTGAAGCGCGGTATCGAAAAGGCCACGGCAGCTGTCATCGCCGAGCTCATCGCCAGCGCCAAGGAGATCGAGACCAAGGAAGAGATCGCCGCTACCGCGTCGATCTCCGCCGGAGACACTGAGATCGGCGCGATCATCGCCGAGGCTATCGACAAGGTCGGCAAGGAAGGTGTTGTCACCGTCGAGGAGTCGAACACCTTCGGCACCGAGCTCGAGCTCACCGAGGGCATGCGCTTCGACAAGGGCTTCCTGTCGGCGTACTTCGTCACCGACCCTGATCGTCAGGAAGCGGTCTTCGAAGACCCCTACATCCTGATCGTCAACTCCAAGGTCTCCAACATCAAGGACCTGCTCCCCATCGTGGACAAGGTCATCCAGACCGGCAAGCAGCTCCTCATCATTGCGGAAGACGTCGACGGCGAAGCCCTCGCCACGCTCGTTGTAAACAAGATCCGTGGCATCTTCAAGTCCGTCGCCGTCAAGGCTCCGGGCTTCGGAGACCGTCGTAAGGCTCAGCTGCAGGATATCGCCATCCTCACCGGTGGACAGGTCATCTCGGAAGAGGTCGGCCTCAAGCTTGAGAACGTCACGCTCGACCTGCTTGGTAACGCCCGCAAGGTCGTCATCACCAAGGACGAGACCACGATCGTCGAGGGTGCCGGTGACGTCGAAGCCATCGCCGGTCGCGTCTCGCAGATCCGCGCCGAGATCGAGAACACGGACAGCGACTACGACCGCGAGAAGCTCCAGGAGCGCCTCGCCAAGCTTGCTGGCGGCGTTGCTGTCATCAAGGCCGGAGCCGCTACGGAGGTTGAGCTCAAGGAGCGCAAGCACCGCATCGAAGATGCAGTGCGCAACGCCAAGGCTGCCGTTGAAGAGGGCATCGTCGCCGGTGGTGGCGTCGCACTCATCCAGGCCGGCAAGACCGCATTCGAGAGCAAGGCTGTCCTTGACCTCGTCGGCGACGAGGCAACGGGCGCCAACATCGTGCGCGTGGCCATCGACGCCCCGCTCAAGCAGATCGCGCTCAACGCCGGCATGGAGCCCGGCGTCGTCGCCGACAAGGTGCGCAACCTGCCCGTCGGATGGGGCCTCAACGCCGCCACCGGCGAGTACGTCGACATGATCGCTGCCGGAATCAATGACCCGGTGAAGGTCACCCGTTCCGCGCTGCTGAACGCGTCGTCGATCGCCGGACTGTTCCTCACCACCGAGGCCGTCGTCGCCGACAAGCCCGAGAAGAACTCGGCTCCGGCCGGCGACCCCTCGGGTGGCATGGACTTCTAAGTCCGAGCCAGCACCAACAAACACCACAAAGTGGGCGTCTCCCTCGGGAGGCGCCCACTTTGCGCATGTCACACGGCCGCCCGTGAGTTTGTGGCCGCAGGGATCGGGCAACTCATTGCTCAAGGGATGACCGGCGGTCCACGATTACAGCGGATGCCTACCGCACAAACAGACGGGTGTTGGCCTGCTCGGTCTCGGCGTACTGCTGCCCGGCAACGCTCAGGGCCTGATTGAGCAGAGTCAGGCTTTCTTCCAGCTGCTGGTGCATGCCGCGCCACTCGGCGAAGGCCCCCTGGAAGGCCGCGGAAGCCTGGCCGGTCCAGAACCCTTCGAGGCTGGTCAGCTGGGCGTTGAGGTCGCCGACATCTGCCTGCACGCGAGCAATGGTGCCACGGGCGGTACTCGCCGTACTCTGTACCGCATCGCTGTCGACCTGGAAGCTTGTCATGGTGTGCCCTTCTCCTACATAACAGTGGTTGGTGACTGTGAGCGTAGAAGGTGGGCGGGCGGCATCCGCTCTTCGAAACGGATCTGTGCGCGCATGCCGCCGCTGGTAACCTGTGGAGGGTGCGGCGAAATACCTACGGAATGACGGGCTGCGCGTGCTGCGGGGCGCTCGGTGTGCCGGCGAGCGGGAGTGAAACGCGGAAAGTCGCGCCTCCGCCCGGGGTTTCGACGACGTCGACCGTGCCGTTGTGGCTCGCGACGATTGCGGCGACGATAGCCAGCCCGAGCCCGCTGCCGCCGGTTTCACGGGCGCGAGAGGAGTCGGCGCGCCAGAAGCGCTGAAAGATTTTCTCTCGAATCTGCGGCGGAATACCTTCGCCGTGGTCGATCACGGCGATCGATGCCCGCTGGGTCTGCGAATCCACCATGACTTCGAGTTCGATCGGGCTGTCAGTGGCGGTGAAGCGCATCGCGTTGCCCATGAGGTTGGTGATGACCTGGCGAATCTTATTCTCTTCAGCCATGACGATCGGCGGTAGTAGCGTATCCACCGGCAGTGCGGTCAGGTCGGCGTCGGGCATAACGGGGCTTCCCCGACGGGGCTTGCGGGTGCGCAGCCGGGCCAGGGTGGCTCCGGCAAAGGCGATCGCTCCGGTTGGTGTGCCGGTCCCCGACGGCCGGGTGATGGTGCCGGTGGTGACGCTCTCCGACGAGTCGTTCCCGACTGGAAGAATTTCACCCGAGTCCCCGTCAAGAGTCACGCCGAGGTCGTCGCCGCGCGGCTTAACCGGCGGCGGGGGAGTGAGAACGGTGACCTGGCGGCCGGGGGAACTGGCCATGGTGTCGAGGGCGGCGTCGCGGGCCAGTGGAACGAGATCCACCGGAGTCAAAGCGAGCGGCTTGGTTTCATCGAGACGGGCCAGTTCCAGCAGATCCTCGACCAGGCCGCCCATGCGGATGGCCTCTTTTTCGATGCGTTCCATGGCCTGGGCAACATCTTCGGGCGTCTGCAGCGCGCCCATGCGGTATAGCTCGGCGTAGCCACGAACGGAGACGAGGGGGGTGCGCAATTCGTGGCTCGCATCGCCGACGAAACGGCGCATCTGGTCGATGGTGCGGGCGCGGTCCTTGAAGGCGCGGTCGATGCGGCTGAGCATGATGTTGAGCGAACGGTTGAGCCGACCGACCTCGGTGTTCGGGGTGGCACCACCGAGGCGCTGACTGAAGTCACCGTCGGCGATGGCCGCGGCGGTCTGCTCTGCCTCACGCAGCGGCACGAAGGTGGTCGTGACGAGCACCCGGGTGAGCATGGCCCCGATCAAGACAACGCCAGCGCCGAAGCCGAGAAAGATCGTGAGGTAGGTGGCCATGGTGTTCTCGGTCGGCCGCAGCGACACCGCCATGACGAGGGTGCCATAGGTGCCGGTGGGGCTGATCACGACGGGAACCATGATCGCGTGAAACTCGGTGTCGTGGGCAGCGTCCCACAGGGTTTGGATCTGACCGTCGAGCTGAGAGACCCGTTTCAGGTCGAGCGGCATGCCCACGACCGGCAGTTCGGCGTGGTCGCGATCTTGCCAGGTGCGCGTGATCAGGGTGCCGTCCTGGTCGTAGAGTGCCACGAAGTAGTCCGATGCAACGCCCTCGGTGTCTCCCTGCGAGAACACACTCGACGAGTAGCCGCTGAGCGCGGTTTGTGTGTCGACCTGCAGCTGCGTATCGACCTGTGTCACCACGTATTGCTTCAGCATTGCCATGGTGCCGATGCCTGAAACAAGCAGGCCGAGCGTGAGCATCAGCACCGTGACGCCGGTGATTTTGGAACGGAGGGAGATGCTGCTCCACCGTCTCGACAGGGTTTCGTGCATGGGACTTCAGCCTACGAAAGTTCTCTGGGACTAAGCCTTGGCAGCCTTGAGCATGTAGCCGAAGCCACGCTTGGTCTGAATGAGTGGTTCGCTCGAGTGCACATCGACCTTGCGGCGCAAGTAGGAAATGTAGCTCTCCACAATTCCGGCGTCACCGTTGAAGTCGTACTCCCAGACATGGTCCAGAATCTGCGCCTTGGACAGCACGCGGTTGGGGTTGAGCATGAGGTAGCGCAGCAGCTTGAACTCGGTGGGACTCAGTTCGATGGCTTCCGTGCCGACGAGAACCTCGTGGGTGTCCTGATCCATGGTGAGCTCGCCAGCACGGATCACGGCGTCTTCGTCAGCGTGCATGGTGCGACGCAGGATCGCCTTGATGCGGGCGACGATCTCGTCGAGGCTGAATGGCTTGGTCACGTAATCGTCACCGCCGACGGTGAGGCCGGTGATCTTATCTTCGGTGTCGTCCTTTGCGGTCAGGAACAGGATCGGGGCGGTGTAACCGGCCGAACGCAGGCGTTTCGTAACCCCGAAGCCGTTCATGTCCGGCAGCATGACGTCGAGAATGATGAGGTCCGGTTCTTCCTCGAGTACGGCGGAGATGGCCTGTGCGCCATTGCCAACAGCGCGCACGGCGAAACCGGCGAAGCGGAGGCTGGTGGTGAGGAGATCGCGGATATTGGGTTCGTCATCGACGATAAGTATGCGGGGGCCGTCAGTCATGTTCCCAGTATCTGCGCGTTAGCTGGAGCTTTGCTGATAGTGAACGGTGTGTGCGGAGATGGGTGGCAGATATCCGTTGCGGGACGCGGATTACCGACATGATGGTTATGGACGATCGATTCGCTTCACAGGTGAGGACCGCTATGAACCGCACGACCCCCGAAACAGCACTGACGTTGCCTCAAATAGATGCCCCGCGCCGGGTGATCGGTGGCCGCACCTTCAACTTCGATCGAGAGGTGGCCGTGATGGCCATCGTCAATCGCACGCCGGACTCGTTCTATGACCAAGGCGCAACGTTCGCGCTCGACGCATCCGTTGTGGCGGCGCATCGGGCAATTGCCGATGGGGCCGACTGGATCGACATCGGCGGTGCCAAATTCGCGCCCGGGCCGGCAGTGCCCATCGAGCAGGAGATCGACCGTGTAGTTCCGGTGGTCGAGGCGCTGCGCGGCTCGGGCGTGGTCATCTCGGTCGATACCTTTCACCCCGCAGTGGCTGCCGCGAGCATCGCCGCCGGCGCGCACGTGATCAACGACACTACCGGCGTACACGATCCGGCCATGGCCGACATCGTCGCGGACAGCGACGCCACACTCGTGATAACCCATAGCCTGGCCGCGCCGCGTAGGCCCCACCCGGCGCCACACTATGACGACGTCGTCGCCGATGTCAGCGAGTTTCTGTTGGCCCGGGTCGATCGGGCTATGGGACGCGGCGTTTTGCGAGAGCGAATCATCATTGACCCGGGCCACGACCTCAACAAGACCACCCGACACTCGCTCGAGCTGACCCGGCGGCTCGGCGAGATCACTGCACTCGGCCTGCCGACCCTGGTCGCCGTGTCCAACAAAGATTTCGTGGGGGAGAGCCTGGACCGGCCACGCGGCGAACGCGTGGAGGGTTCTCTGGCCGCCATGACGGTGTGCATTCTGCAGGGTGCCCGCATCGTGCGCATGCACAACGTGCGGGCCGCTGTCGACGCCGTGCGCATGACCGAGGCCATCCTCGGGTTTCGTGAGCCCGCCTACGAGCGCCACAACCTCGCCTGATGCGGGTCGAATTGCCTCCTCGGGCCGAACTGATCGAGCACTACCGAGTGGCCGCCCGATCGGTGCCGCGGGTACGCGTCAACTTCATCGCCAGCCTCGATGGTGCTGCAACGCATGAGGGGCTCAGCGGCGGCCTGAACAACGCCGACGACAAGATCGTCTTCGACACCCTGCGGCTGCTCACCGATGTCATTCTGGTCGGTGCCGGAACGGTACGCGCCGAGGGCTACGGCGGCATTCTGCTGCCAGCGGATGACGCGACCTGGCGCGTGCAGGCCGGCCTGGCCGCCCAGCCCCGGGTCGCAATCGTGTCGGGTCGGCTGGATCTTGACCCCGAGCATCCGGTGTTCACGAATGCGGCGACCCGACCAATTGTGCTGACCCATGCCGCAGCGCCGACCGACCGGCGGGCGGCGCTCGCCTCGCGCGCTGATGTGGTCGACTGCGGCGAGGACAGGGTTGACCCGCGACGCATGGTGGCGGAGCTCGCCGAGCGCGGTCTGCCCCAGATTCTCTGCGAGGGCGGTCCGCACCTATTCGGCGACCTCGTGGCGGCGGACCGGGTCGACGAGCTCTGCTTGAGCCTCGCCCCGGTGCTCGAGGGGGGCTCTGCCGGGCGCATCGCGGTCGGCACAAGCGCGGCGACCCGCGCTATGGAGTTGTTGCACGTGTTGCGCGCCGGCGACATGCTGTTCCTGCGGTATGCCCGCCGACACTCCTGAGGGGGCGGGCAGCATGCGCTGGGCCCACCTTATGTTCCGGGGCCCAGTTTATAAGCTGGGCCGGGGGACGGGGCCCGGGCCCCGTCCGTAGTGACACGGGTCAGGCGACCAGGGCCAGGCGACACGGGTCAGGCGACCAGGGTCTGGGCGGTGAGGCTCTGCGCGTCGAGGATCGTGTAGCTGTAGCCCTGTTCGGCGAGAAAACGCTGGCGGTTCTGCGCGAAGTCCTGGTCGACGGTATCGCGGGCGACGAGCGTGTAGAAGTTCGCCGACAGGCCGGATTCCTTCGGGCGCAGCAGTCGGCCGAGGCGCTGGGCCTCTTCCTGGCGGGAGCCGAACGAACCAGACACCTGGATGGCCACGGTCGCCTCGGGCAGGTCGACCGAGAAGTTCGCGACCTTCGACACCACGAGTACCTTCACCTCGCCCACGCGGAACGCCTGATATAGACGTTCGCGTTCGTCGATCGGGGTGGCACCGGTGAGCTGGGGGGCATGCAAGACCTCGGCGAGTTCATCGATCTGGTCGAGGTATTGGCCGATCACGAGGATGCGTTCGCCCTCGTGCTTCTTGATCAGCGCCTGCACCACGCCGAGCTTGGCCGGCGCGGTCGCGGCCATGCGGTAGCGCTCATCGTCCGCTGCGGCGGCATAGCTGAGTCGCTCGGACTGCGGCAGGTCGATGCGTACCTCGTAGCAGTTGGCCGGGGAGATGAAGCCCTGGGCTTCGATCTCCTTCCATGGGGCGTCGAACCGCTTCGGGCCGATCAGGCTGAACACGTCGCCCTCGCGGCCGTCCTCGCGCACCAGGGTGGCGGTGAGGCCGAGGCGGCGTCGCGCTTGCAATTCGGCGGTGAGCTTGAACACGGGAGCGGGCAACAGGTGTACCTCGTCGTAGATCACCAGGCCCCAGTCCATGGCGTCGAGGAGCTCAAGGTGGGCGTACTCGCCCTTGCGCTTCGCCGTGAGAATTTGGTACGTCGCGATGGTCACCGGCTTGACCTCTTTTACCTGTCCGGAGTATTCGCCGATCTCCTCTGGTGTCAGCGTCGTGCGCTTGAGCAGTTCGTCGCGCCACTGGCGGGCCGAGACGGTGTTGGTCACCAGAATGAGCGTGTTGGTCTTCGCGGTGGCCATGGCCCCGGCGCCGACGAGGGTCTTGCCAGCGCCACAGGGCAACACGACGACGCCGCTGCCGCCGTCAAAGAAGCTCGCTACGGCCTTGTTCTGATAGTCACGTAGCGACCAGCCGTCTTCTTTCAGCGCAATATCGTGCGGGGTGCCTGGTGTGTACCCGGCAAGGTCCTCGGCGGGCCACCCGAGCTTCACCAGTTCCTGCTTGAGCTGCCCGCGGGCCCAGGCTCCGACGAGATACGTTTCCGGGGAAGGATGCCCGATCAACAGTGGCGCAATGCGCTTCGCCCCTGCGATCTCGGTGAGAACGGCTTGGTCACTGCTGTGCAGTACGAGGGCACCATCGGGGTCACGTTCAATGACGAGTCGCCCGTAGCGGCCGACCGTCTCGGTGATATCCACGCTGACCGTCTGAGGTATGGCGAATTTGGAATACTTCTCGAGCGTCGCGAGCATGTCGGACGCATCGTGCCCCGCCGCCCGGGCATTCCACAGGCCCAGCCGCGTGATGCGGTAGGTGTGGATGTGCTCGGGGGCGCGTTCGAGCTCTGCGAAAACGGCGAGGTCGTGACGAGCATCCTCGGCAAGAGGATGGGCAACTTCGAGCAACACCGTGCGGTCACTTTGCACAATCAGGGGGCCATCAGACATAACCCCTAATTCTACGCCCGTTCGGCAGTTTTTACGGTACCGGCCGCTGCCGCGCACAAGCAGTCACGGGGCCGGGGTGATGCTGAGGATGCTCTTGAGTGGCAGGGTGCGCTCGATGTCGGCCCGCCGGTCGCGGGCTCGGAAGCGTCCGTTGCTGACGCTGGCCGGTTCGAGCAGGTAGTCCACCACCGCGCCGCCGGGCATCGCGATACTGACCAGGATGGTCTGCTTGGCCTTGATGGCGGTGTCGAGTTGGCGGGCAAGCCAGGCATCCGCTACTGAAACGCCACTTTCAGCACGAAGCCGCAGCTTATCGATCAGGTTGCGGGTGGTGTCAACCGTTGGTGTCAGCGTGACACGGGCGATCTGGTGTCGGCGCAAGTGCACGATCTCACCGAGGTCGTCTTCGGCAGCGACGGGATAACGTGCGTCACTCAGCGCCCAAAACACGGCGTCACCGGCGAAGCGGCTGAGCAGGTGTTCGCTGTCGCCGGCGCGCACGAGTGCGAGCGGCGCCAGAGTCTGGTCGACGGCGATAGTGCCGAGCAGCGCGGCATCAGCTGAGCAGACGTAGCTGAGAAAAACGGTGTCATTGCCGGGCGGGGCGATCGGGGCGTTCGGCCCGTCGGTGAGACGTCCCACTCGCACCCGACCGTACCGCGAAGCCGATTCGTTGATGAGGTAATCCACCGGCTGTGGAATGCCGGTCAGTGAGATCGACGCCAGAAAAGCGAGCAGCGAGTCAGCATTCTCGCCCGCGGCCAGCGCGCGATTGACGGATGCGGCTGTGATGCGATAACTCGACGCGAGTTCTCGACTTTCCACGTCCGCCATCCCGCGCAGCCGGGAGTCGATCGACGGTGCAAGTGGGCCGGGCGCGACGATCGAGAGGTCGTGCTGCAGATACACCGCGCCGACTTCAGCCGGCAGCGCGCCCGCCATGATGTCGACGGCTACCTCGAGGTCACCGCGCAGCACGTTGGCGCCGGCCGTGCTGGTGGTGTCGCTTGCAGTGATACCGAGCAACTCAGCGTCGCGGGCGAACTCGGTTAGCTGGGAGAGCATCCACTCGCCGCCGGCCGGATAGAGCCAGGCGATAAACGCGGTCAGTCCGTCACCCCAGGGTAGCCCGGCCTGGCGCGGAAGAATGTCGGCCACGGTCGGAGGGAGCGCCGCCAACCAGGCCACGGCCAAGGCCGCCCAACGAGTGGTCGTGTGTTCGAGCAGCCAGGCCTCGCCGGCCTCGGTTTCCATCCAATAACCGTCGGATTGGGCGAGCAGGTCGGCCCGGGAGGCCAAGGCCAGGATCGGGGCAACCAGATCGACGTCGACCGTCATTACGGCGGCGAGGCGCTTGATGTCGGGCAGGCCGAGCCCACCCCGACTGAGCTGCCGGGCGGGCTCGCGACACAGCTCGTTGACCAGCTCGGCGATCGACGACACCATCCCGAAGGCGCGTTCAGCGGCCAGCTGGTCGATGAACGCAATCTCGGTGTCGGGCACGGCGGCGAGGGTAACCGGGGGCGCAGTGACGGCGAGGTCGGCGGTACCCGGTAGACCCTGAGCCGGCCAGTGCGCCAAATGAGCCGAGACGGCGTCGTATGGAATGCAGCATCCGTCGTTTCGCTCGGCCAAGAGCACGGCGTGCAGGCTGTCGACCCGGCGGGCCACATCGGCCAGCGTGACCTCGGTCGAGCCTAGTTCAAACAGTCGATTCGTCACCGCGACCAGCGTCGGCACGGAATTGCTGCTGGTGAGTTGTCCGGCCACGGCCAGAACGGCAAGGGTCGAGCGGTCCAGGTGGCTGAGGGCCAGTTGCACATTGTCTGCATCAAGCAGGGCTTCGGCCAGATCGAAGAAGTCGTGGATGCCGTTCGCAGAAACGCCGCGCACCTTGATGACGTGCCGCAGCTCAGCATCGGGCAGGACCCGAAGTCTCGATGCGAGGCCGAGCATTACTCGCGGTCTCGTCGAGCTTCGCGACTGCGGCGAACTCCCGCAGAGATGATGAGCACGATGATGAGAACGAAACCGATGGGCAGGCCGTAGAGCGGCAGGATGAAGATCGGCGGCCAGAAGCCGCGGCTGAACCCGTCATTTTGACCGACGCCCATCGCGGTCGCGATGATCACCGCAAGGAACGCGAGAATCGACAGCCCCACCACGCTCGCCACCATGTAAGCGAGCACACGTTCAAGCCGGCTGACGGCTTGCGGAGTTTGATTGGTCACAGCCTAAGGATACGGGCACGCGGGTGCCGCAACCGAATATGCTGGGTTTACATCCCGCACTATATTGTGCGCCCAAAACTCAAGTGAGGTTCAGATGCCCACCGGCAAGGTCAAGTTTTACGACGAGGAGAAAGGCTTTGGCTTCATCACATCCGATGACGGTCAGGAGGTCTTTCTCCACGCTTCCGCTTTGCCGTCCGGCGTAACCATCAAGGCCGGTGCGAAGCTCGAATTCGGTATCGCCGACGGCAAACGCGGCGCCCAGGCGCTGTCGGTGCGCGTGATCGAAGCTCCTCTGAGCCTGTCTAAATTCAACCGTAAGCCAGCCGACGATATGTCGATCATCGTTGAAGATTTGGTGAAGCTGCTCGACGGTATCGGCACAAATCTCAAGCGCGGTCGGTACCCCGAATCAAGCCACAGTAAGAAGATCGCGGCGATGCTGCGCAAGGTCGCCGAGGAACTGGATGCCTGAGGTCACCGAGGCGCAGGCGACCGAGGCGCAGCCGACCGACGCACAGCCGACGAAATCGGACAAGCCGACCGATGCCACCCTGCTCGCGGCCGTTGAGCTGGCGCGCACGGCGCTGCTGGAAATCACGACGGACGACACGATCGGCGAGGTCATCGGCCACATCGACGAAGGCGACCTCGTAGTGTCGCTGCTGTTCGACTGCCTGCTGACCGGGTATCCGGGCTGGCGCTGGACCGTGAGTCTTGCGCGGGTCGACGAGAATTCCGAGCCGAAGGTTCTTGAAACCGAGCTCACGCCCGGCGGTGACTCGCTGCTCGCGCCCGAGTGGGTGCCGTGGTCGGATCGTCTCGTCGATGACGACATTGCAGCGGATGCCGACGATGACGATGACGATGACGACGACGACGATGACGACGATGACGATGACGATGACGACGACGATGATGACGGGTCAGACGAGCATCCAGTCGACGACGCAGATTTGGTCGACGATGACGCGGATGACTCCCTTGATGCTCTGGACGGCATCGACTTCAACGAAGCGCTAGCGGCGGCGGAACTGAACCCAGGCGAGTCCAACGAGGCCGAGACCGACGCCGATCACAGTGCACCACAGCCACCAACCCGTTCCCGGCGCGCTCGCCGCCCCTGACTTTGAGGCACCCGGCGCCGCTTCTTCAAAGAAGAGGGCGGCGCCGAGTGCGACCAGCCAGAGCAGGGTGCCGAATATCAGTGCCGTGCGGGCATCCGTTCGTGCGGGCAGCGGATCGGGCCGGCGTTCGCTGTCTTTCAACCACAGGCGCATCGTCCGATCCTTTCGTTGCGTTTCAGTTCGTTTCGTTTCGTGCAACTAATTTCAGAGGTGCGCCACGACGTGCTCGATGGATGCCACGAGCTTCTTGACGTCTTCAGGGTCGATGGCCGTGAAGGTCGCGATGCGCAGTTGGTTGCGGCCGAGCTTGCGGTACGGCTCGGTGTCGACGATTCCATTGGCGCGCAGGGTTTTGCTGATCGCTGAGGCGTCGATGGCGTCGTCGAAGTCGATCGTCACGACGACCTGTGAACGGTGCGTCGGGTCAGCCACGAATGGGGTCGCATAGTCGACGCCCGCCGCCCAGTCATAGAGAACGGATGACGACTCCCTCGTTCGCGATGACGCCCACTTCAGGCCGCCGCTCTGGTTGATCCAGTCGATCTGGTTCTCCATCAGCAGAAGAGTGCTGAGAGCCGGCGTGTTCAGCGTCTGGTTCAGGCGCGAGTTGTCCACAGCATTCTTGAGGCTGAGGAACTCGGGAATGTACCGGCCGCTCGCTGCGATGCGTTCGACCCGTTCGAGGGCCGCCGGTGAGAATAAGGCGAGCCACAGGCCGCCGTCCGAAGCGAGGTTTTTCTGAGGCGCGAAGTAATAGACATCTGCCTGGCTCGCGTCGAAGTCGATGCCGGCGGCGGCACTGGTGGCGTCGATGACGGTGAGCGCGCCCGCGTCACCGTTGACCCGGTTGACCGGGGCCATGACGCCCGTTGAGGTTTCATTCTGGGGCCAGGCGTAGACGTCAATGCCCTCACGCACCACGAAATCGCTGCGTGAGCCGGTGTCGGCCGTGATTACGTCGGGAGCTGCAAGCCAAGGGGCAGCCGCAGCCTTGGCAAACTTGCCGCCGAACTCGCCAAAGACGAGGTTTTGCGCGCGGTTTTCGATGAGGGAAAAGGCTGCGGCGTCCCAGAACGCGGTCGAGCCGCCGTTGCCGAGCACGACTTCGTAGCCGTCAGGAATGCGAAACAGTTCACCCAAGCCGGCGCGCACGCGCCCGACGAGGTCTTTCACGGGTGCCTGGCGGTGCGAGGTGCCGAGTACTCCGGTGCCGAATCCGAGAAGATGGTCGAGCTGTTCGCGCCGGATTTTCGATGGGCCGCAGCCGAATCGTCCGTCGAGGGGGAGTAGATCGGTGGGTATGAGTAGGTCGGCCATACGGCGATTCTAGTTGCCCTGCTACGGGCGGGTAGGCTTGGGACGCTGTGCGGGCCACTGCCGAGGCCGCCAACTGAGCGCCGTTCTATCACTCGATGAGCGGTGCGCGCACGAGCCGAATGAAGGGCTTCGGATGAGCGATCTGATCGACACCACCGAAATGTATCTCCGCACGATCCTCGACCTGGAGGAAGAACAGATCGTGCCCCTGCGGGCCCGCATCTCCGAACGACTCGGACACTCCGGCCCGACCGTCTCGCAGACCGTCGCGCGGATGGAACGTGACGGCCTCGTCATCGTGTCCGGCGATCGGCACCTGGAACTCACCCCGACCGGCCGCAGCAAGGCCGTGCACGTTATGCGCAAGCATCGCCTGGCCGAACGCCTGCTCAGCGACGTGATCGGACTCGAGTGGGAGTTCGTGCACGACGAAGCCTGCCGCTGGGAACACGTGATGAGCGAACAGGTCGAACGCAAAATTTTGGAGATGCTCGGTCACCCGACCGAATCTCCCTACGGCAATCCGATTCCGGGGCTTGACGAGCTCGGTGATTCGCCGGCAGTCGCCTTCATGGCGGGCGTGACCAACGTGCTGTCGGTGGTGGCGAGTTCGACCGTGCCGGTGACCGCAGTCATCCGCCGTCTCGGTGAACCGGTGCAGTTCGACCCCGAGCTGCTCTTGCAGCTCAAACAGAGCGGCGTCATGCCCGGCGCGACCGGTGTGTTTTCGGCTGCCGGATCGTACGTTCTAGTTCAGGTCGAAGGTTTCGGTGCCGGTTTGGAGCTCCCCAATGAGGTAGCCGGGCACATTTTCGTTACGACACCGATCGGCCACAGCCCGGTCGCTCACTGAAATTTCACCGGGTTCGTAGGGCCGTGAATCGAGCCAGTCGTTTCGACCTGCTCGCAGGTTCGTTACCAATCCGTTAGAAATGCGCCGCTTCAGGGTGACAAATGCGCGTCGCTCTTGTAGCCTCGGGGGGTCCCACAGACCATGAATGGTCGAAGGACTCTGGTCAAGACGCCTGCTTACCCCGTCTCTTGATTTACGAATACACCCGCGATTAGCGAAGTGGACGGGACGACAACCTGGTGTTGTCGAGGCGCCGGAGGTTAAAACTTTGGCTGCATTAGGAACGAGACGGTCCCGTCGCGGGCTGAGCCGAACAGCGGATTCTCTGGAAAAAGTGGAATCGTCGGTACGCCCTGACCGCGCCCTGCCTCGAGCTGCCCCGAAGAAGCGACGTGGCGGTATCGGCAATATCGTCGTCATGACCCTCGCTACCGGACTCGTTGCCACTATGGCGCTCCCGGCATATGCCTTTGCTCCCGGCTCGAAAGACGTCTCCTTCAAGGCCACCGAGTCCACGGAGATGTCCAAGACGCAGGCGCAGGCCGTTGAAGTCGATGCCCAGGCGGCAACCGTGAGCGTCGCTCGCGAAGGGTTCACTGCGACCACGCCCGAAGAGCTTGCTGCCGCCGCCGCTGCAACCGTCGCTGCCGCCGCCGCGGAAACCCGTCGTGTTGAGGTCGCTGCGCAGATGACCACGTATGCAGCGAGCTATTCCGGTCCGAGTGTTGCTGAGTTCCTGGCAAACCCGACGTACCCGAACTTCGATCTCGCATCCGTTTTCAATGTCGCCTCGCAGTACCAGGGCACACCGTACGTCTATGGCGGCGCCACACCGGCCGGGTTCGACTGCTCCGGCTTCATTATGTACGTTTACGCGCAGTTCGGGATCAGCCTGCCGCACTCCTCTGTGGGCCAGGCAGCGGCCGGAACGAAGATCTCGATCGAGGACGCCGTGCCAGGCGATCTGGTGATCATGGACGGTCACGATGGTTTCTACGCGGGCAACGGAAATATCCTGCACGCGCCGTACACCGGCCAGTCCGTCCGAATTCAGCCCATCTGGACCAGCGATTACTACATCGTGCGAATCGGCATCTAATTCGCCCCTTCCAGTGAACACTGGGTTACAGCTCACACAAATGGCGCATACAGGTTCACCTGTTGCGCCATTTGTGGGTTAACCTAGTGCCCTGATGTAGTTTGTAGGTTCAAAAGGAGAGCCAATGCATAAGCGACGCACTATCCACACCATGGATGTGCGCGGTCGCGAGTGCTTTCGGCATAGTTGTCAGAGCGAGAAGAGCTGTGTGAGCAGCCATAGGGCGTTGTCATTGTGACGGCGCCTTTTTTTGTACTCTTTTTCGCCCCGTCGTGCTCCTGTTCATTACGCATCGGATGTAGTTCGAATGGCTGGAAGCCGTCCAGTCTCCTTCGAAAGGAAGCGCATGCGCACACTGGTACTCAATGCGGGCTACGAGCCCCTCGCCGTCGTCTCGTTCAAACGAGCGCTCATTCTGGTGATGAACCAGAAAGCGACGATCGTGCAGTCCGATCGGGGCCACCCCGTTTTCGCGACCTCGGGCTCGTGGGATCGCCCGAGCGTCATTCTGCTCACGCGGTACGTGCGCATCCCCATGTCGCGCCTGGTCCCGGTCAGTCGCCGAGGAGTCTTACGACGTGACGAGCATCGTTGCTGCTACTGCGGCAAGTCGGCTGCCACGATCGACCACGTGTTACCGCGTTCGCGCGGTGGCCGTGATACTTGGGACAACCTCGCCGCGTGTTGCCTGCGGTGCAATAACCTCAAGAGCGACCACACCCCGGCCGAAATGGGCTGGAAGCTGCGCTTCACCCCACGGATGCCGCAGGGCACGACCTGGATTGTACGGGGAGTCGAGCGCCCCGAGCAGGAATGGGACGCCTATCTGGCCCCGGCTGCCTAGGATGGCGCTCGGCCAACAGAAGTGTCGAAATCAACGTCGCGATCACGAGCGTATTGACGGGGCAGAGCTTGCCCCGTGACAACGTGGGTGGCGCGCTCGACTGTGCGGACTGATCGGCTAAACTTACGACGCCCGCCTCTGTAGCTCAGTGGAAGAGCAATTCCGTCCTAAGGAAATGGCCGGGGGTTCGAATCCCTCCAGGGGCACCAGAGAACAACCAGAAGTGCGGTTTGACAACGGTTTATATCTCAATTTCATAGGCGTCCCCGGTGGCAGAGAGATCCAACAGGGGCCTGCCCCAAACCTGCGGCGGGCATAATGCCGGTATGAACAAACACTGGACGCCGCTCGCTCTCGTCTACCTCGGACTGAGTCTCGTCGGGCTCGCTGGGACCTGGACCTACAACGTTGTCGCGATCGTGCAGATGCGCGACTTCATCGTCGACTGGGTGGGCAGCGGACCGGCGGTCTCATCGCTCACCGTTGACTTGCTCATCGCGGCGGTGGCCGGGAGCATCCTGATCATCGTCGAGGCGCGACGGCTCGGCATGAAGCGGGGCTGGCTGTACGTTGTCTTCTCGGGAATCACCGCCTTCGCCTTCACGTTCCCGCTGTTCCTCGCGATGCGTGAGCGCGCCCTGGAAACGGCGCGAGCGAAGGCACTGGATTAAGCGGACTGCCGGATATTCGTTTCGGCTCGCGATGGGGGCGGCGGCAACGCCGAGCGGCGACGAGCCAAAGACCGCCTCGATCGTGTGCAGCACCCGCGCGTTCCGAGAGAGTTCTAGACTGTTACCTTCGCGGCGTGCCGTACAAGTGCCACGACCTGAACGAGGAGTCGTGTGAGCGAGCACCAGTACAGCCCAGCTGGCGACAGTGGGCACACCCAGGCTGTACTCGTGGCGGGCCACCGGGCAAAGCCCGCCCGCACCCTGGTCGACATCCTTTCGCAGACCGCGGCGAAGTATCCCGATGCCCTGGCCCTGGAAGACGCGGTCGGCACCATCAGCTATCGCGGCATGCTGCAGCGCGTGCAGGCCCAGGCGAACGCGCTGAGCCTGGCCGGAGTACGCCGAGGGGACACCGTGGGCATTCGCATTGCCTCTGGTACGCGCGACCTGTATGTGTCGATTCTGGCCACGTTGTTCGTGGGGGCCGCCTACGTTCCAGTCGACGCCGACGACCCGGAAGAACGCGCACGGCTGGTCTTTGCCGAGGCCCACGTGGTCGGCATCATCGGGGAGAGCAGTTTTTTTGCGCCGCGTGCGGGCCTCGACCTGCAGTCGCTCCGGGGGCGCCCCGTGCCGCCGCACGACGACCCGGCATTGGTCTTACCGAATGAAAGCATTCCCACGCCCGGCGACGACGCATGGATTATCTTCACCTCCGGATCGACGGGCTTACCCAAGGGCGTTGCGGTCACGCATCGTTCAGCGGCCGCCTTCGTAGACGCCGAGGCCGGACTGTTTCTGCGCGATGAGCCGATTGGTACCAGCGACCGGGTTCTGGCCGGCCTGTCCGTGGCCTTCGACGCGAGCTGTGAAGAGATGTGGCTGGCCTGGCGCAACGGCGCCTGCCTGGTGCCGGCCCCGCGCTCCCTGGTGCGCAGCGGTGCCGACCTTGGTCCCTGGCTGATCGCCCACGGCATCACCGTAGTCTCGACCGTGCCAACCCTCGCCGCACTCTGGCCGGAAGAATCGCTCGAGGCAGTGCGGCTGCTGATCTTCGGCGGCGAGGCCTGCCCGCCCGAACTGGTCGCCCGCATCAATGCCCGCGGCCGGGAAGTGTGGAACACCTACGGCCCCACCGAAGCGACCGTCGTAGCCTGCGGTGCACTCGTCGACGGTGTCGGTGAGATGCGCATTGGCCTGCCGCTCGACGGCTGGGACCTCGCCGTCGTCGACGCTCACGGCAACCGGGTCGCCGAGGGAGAGACCGGCGAGCTCATCATCGGCGGCGTGGGCCTGGCCCGTTACCTCGACGCCGAGAAAGACGCCGAGAAGTATGCTCCGCACGACGAGCTCGGCTGGCAGCGCGCCTACCGTAGCGGCGACCTCGTGCGTTTCGACCGGGCCGGTCTGGTCTTCGCCGGCCGCGCCGACGACCAGGTGAAACTCGGCGGGCGACGTATCGAACTCGGCGAAGTGGATGCCGCCCTGGGCGCCCTCGACGGAGTGGCCGGCGGTGCCGCCGTGGTGCAGACCACCCCTGCCGGCAACCACATTCTGGTCGGCTACATCGCCCTCGCGACTGCCGGAACACCATTCGACCGGCAGGCCGCACTTGCCAGGCTGCGGGAAGAACTGCCCGCCGCGCTCGTGCCGCTGCTCGCCATCGTCGATGCGCTACCCACCCGCACCTCGGGCAAGGTCGACCGGGCGGCATTGCCGTGGCCATTGCCCGCCTCGCAGCCCGGGTCGGACGATGATGCGGGGGTGCTGTCGCCGACGGCGGCGTGGCTGGCGGAGGCATGGGCTTCGATTTTGGGGGTGCCGGTGACCGGGCCCGACGATGATTTCTTCGCCCAGGGCGGCGGCTCGCTCTCGGCCGCCCAATTCGTGTCGGCCGTGCGCGCCCGCCACCCCGAAACCACCGTCGCTGATTTGTACGACCACCCGCGTATCGGGTCGCTCGCCGAGGAACTCGACGCCCGCACGCCCCTGACACCGCCGGCGGTGCGGCAGGTGCTGCCGACGCCTGCTCGCAGTCAATTCGCACAGACGGTGCTCGGCATTCCGCTGCACGTGCTGAGCGGCGCCCGCTGGCTGGTTTACCTCGCCATCGCCAACAATCTGCTCAGCCTGGCCGGCGCAACCTTCGGCCCGACCCTGTCGTGGTGGTGGGTAGCGCTTGGATTTGTACTGTTCGTGACCCCGCCCGGCAAAATGCTCATCGCCGTCGTGGCGGCCCGACTGTTGCTGCACGACGTGATGCCTGGCAACTATCCGCGGGGCGGGTCCGTGCACTTGCGGCTGTGGCTGGCCGAGCAGATCGCGCTGCTCGTCGACGCGGCGAGCCTCGCCGGGGCGCCCTGGATCAGTTACTACGCGCGGGCCCTCGGCGCTGAGATCAGCTCCGACGTCGACCTGCACTCGTTGCCTCCGGTTACCGGGCTCCTGACCATCGGCGCGCAGGCCTCAATCGAACCCGAGGTCGACTTGGCCGGGCACTGGATCGACGGGGACGTGCTGCGCATCGGCCATGTGCATGTCGGTGCCGATGCCCGGATCGGTTCCCGCAGCACCCTTCTCGGGGGCGCCCACGTTGGCAACGGCGCCGAGGTTGAACCCGGTTCCGTGGTCTCGTCGCGTGTACCAGCCGGGGAGCGGTGGGCCGGTTCCCCTGCTCATCGCGTGGGGTCTGGCCGCCGCCCGTGGCCGGCCGAACGTCCGCCGCGTGCCAGTCGCTGGCTCGGCGCCTTCGCGGCCGGATCGGTGGCGATGACCGCCATCCCCACGATCGCAATCGTGCTCGGCGTGCTCATCGTCGGCGCCGCTGTCGGCAACGCCGATAACCTCGGCGTTGCCGTGCTGCGCGCGGCCCTGATCATGCCGGTAGCCGTCATTGTCGGCGGGCTCGCCTATGCGCTTTTGGTGATTGCCTTTGTGCGCGGGCTCGGAGTGGGCCTGCGGGAAGGCTACTATCCGGTGCGCAGCCGCATCGGCTGGCAGGTCTGGATGACCGAACGTATCCTCGACGGCGCCCGCACCGTGTTGTTTCCGGTCTATGCGAGCCTGCTCACGCCCACCTGGCTGCGACTGCTCGGGGCTAAAGTCGGTGCCGATGTCGAGGCATCGACGGTGTTGCTGCTGCCCTCGCTGACGACCATCGCGCCAGCCGCATTCCTCGCCGACGACACCATGGTCGCCTGCTATGAACTTGGCGGCGGCTGGATGCACATCGGGCCAGCCAAGGTAGGCCGCCGGGCCTTCCTCGGCAACAGCGGCATGGCCGGACCCGGCCGTACCGTGCCGCGCAACGGGCTCGTCGCGGTGCTTTCGTCGACGCCTCGCAAGGCCAAACGCGGCTCGAGCTGGCTCGGCAACCCGCCGGCCCGCCTGCGCCGCAGGCAAACGGATGCCGACGACTCGCGAACCTTCCACCCTCCCGTTCGCCTGAAAATAGCCCGGTCGCTGTGGGAACTACTGCGCATCGTGGCCGGCTTCACCACCGCGTGGATCGCGCTTCTGGTGCTCGCCCTGCTGGACCTGCTGTGGCTGCAGTTCGGCCTCGGCGCGGCGATCGGCCTCTCGGGTGTGGTTATGCTGACGGCCGGTGCGGTGGCCGCCGGCGTTACGACGGTGGTCAAGTGGACGCTGGTCGGGCGCATCGACGCCTCGGAGCATCCGCTCTGGTCCTCGTTCATCTGGCGCAACGAGGTCTCGGACAGCTTCGTCGAGATGGTTGCCCGACCCTGGTTCGCGGAGAAAGCGTCAGGCACGCCGGCGCTCGCCGTGTGGCTGCGCACCCTTGGCGCCACCGTGGGAAAGGGCGTCTGGTGCGAAACCTACTGGCTGCCCGAAGCTGACCTGGTGCGGCTGGGCGCCGGCAGCACGGTGAACCGCGGCTGTGTCGTGCAGACCCACCTGTTTCACGATCGCATCATGCAGCTCGACGCGGTCGTGCTCGCCGAGGGTGCCACGCTCGGCCCGAACGGAGTCATCCTGCCGGCGGCGTCCATCGATGCCGGGGCGACGGTCGGGCCCGGCTCTCTCGTGATGCGCGGCGAACGGGTGCCGCCCGGTTCGCTCTGGTCCGGCAACCCGATCACGCCGTGGCATCAGCCGCCATGGGATCGTTGAGCAAGGAATAGCAAGACGATGGCTCAGACTGTGCGCACGACCTACGGCTCGATTAGCGCTGGCGACCCCTATATTCCCACCGGCGGCAATGGCGGCTACACGGCGGAACATTACGACCTGAACCTCTCCTATCGGGTAGCCACCAACCGCTTGAACGCGACCGCGATCATCACCGCACGCGCCCTCATGCCCCTCGACCGGTTCAGCCTCGACTTCGCGGGGCTGAGCATCGAAAAAGTGCTGGTGAACGGTGCGCGGCCGACCAAGGTCACGCACTCTTCACGCAAACTCGTCATCAGTCTCGCCGCGACGATCGAGGCCGGGGCCGTGTTCGAGGTGGTGGTGCGCTATCGCGGCGCGCCGCATCCGGTACGCAGCGCCTGGGGTGACGTGGGCTGGGAAGAACTCGACGACGGCGTGCTCGTCTCCGGACAGCCCTGTGGTGCCGCGTCCTGGTTTCCGTGCAACGACCATCCGAGCGACAAGGCTACCTATCGCATCGAGATCGCCTGCGAATCGGCTTACACCGTGGTGTCGAACGGGGTGCTATCGAGCCGGTCGAGCCGCTCCGGCCGTACCAGCTGGACCTTCGACGTGCGCGAGCCGATGGCGACCTATCTCGCCACGGTGCTGATCGGCCGCTACCGCCGCCGCGACCTCGCCGACGCTCCCGTCGCGCACAGTCTGTACTTTCCCGCCCGACTCGCGACCCGTGTCGAAACCGACTTCGCCCGCCTCACCGAGATGATCGCATTCTTCGCCGACCGGTTCGGGTCATATCCGTTCGCGTCTTACTCGGTCGTCGTGACCGAGGACGAGTTGGAGATTCCTTTGGAGGCCCACGGCCTGGCCATATTCGGCAGCAACCATGTTGACGGTAACCATGGCAGCGACCGGCTGATCGCCCACGAGCTGGCGCACCAGTGGTACGGCAACAGCCTGACCGTGGCCCGCTGGCAGGACATCTGGTTGCAGGAGGGTTTCGCGTGCTACGCGGAATGGCTCTGGGAGGAGCAGCGCGGTGGCCGCACGGCCGACGCCCTTGCTGTGCTGCACCGCGGCCGGGTTGCGGCGCTGCCCCGCGACATCGTCGTCGGTGACCCCGGCCCGCACGCCATGTTCGATGACCGTGTCTACAAACGAGGCGCACTCGCCCTGCACGCCATTCGCAAATCTCTCGGTGACGAGGCTTTCTTCGCGGCACTGCGCGCCTACACGGCGGCTCGGCGTTTTGGGCAGGTCTCGACCGAGGACTTCGTAGATTTCTTCTCCGAACACACCGGCAGTCGGGCGATCGGCGGCTTCGTCGCCCGCTGGGTGCAGCAGAGCGCGCTGCCGAGCCTCTAACGCACCGATACTCGTGGGGCCGCCCCGCCGAGCACGGCGAGCGTACCGATCAGGCCGGGGCCAGCGTCGAAGTTCGCCAAGTGCACCCGGGCCAGGTCGAGGGTGGCCGTGGGCCAGTCCAATAAAACGGATGCTCCCGCGCCAGTCCACCCCACCGTCACGTGCCGCGGGTCCACCGCCAGACCCTCACCCGACAACTTCAGCAGCGCCTCCTTCGTCGTCCAGAGGCCCGCGCGCGCCCGATTGCGGTCGGAGAAAGGTATCTCGAACAGCGCTGCGCGCTCGAGCGCGTTGAAGGCCACGTCGTCGAACCCGGCGCGCCCGACGGCGCTGATGCTCTCGAGGTCGACACCGATCGGCCCGACCACCGATACGGCCACGACCATTGTGTCGCCGGCACGGCTCAGGCTCACGTGCACCCCGTCGGGAGCGAGTACGCGTGGGCGGCCGTGCGCTCCGCCGCAGCGCTCGCAGCGCTGCTGAACGGTGACGGGGCCCGAATTCGGGCAGACCCGGGCAACGGCGGCGGCGAGTCGTGCGCGGTCGGTCTGGGGGAGCGGCGCGCGCGGAGCCAGAAAAAGGGAGACATCCGGTTGCGGCACCCTCAAACGTTACCGGGCGGTAAAGGCGAATGACACACTAGAAGATCGAACAAGGAGAGCCGATGGCGCTGGTTGATAACGCGGTTTACGTGGATGGACACCGGGTGTCCACCCCGCACACGCTCGACGAGACCTTTGAAGTTATGAAGCAGAACAAGGGTTTCGCCTGGATCGGCCTGTACCGGCCGAGCGAGCTGGAAGTGCGTGCCGTCGCCACCGAGTTCAGCCTGCACCATCTGGCCGTGGAGGATGCGCTCGCCGGCCATCAGCGATCGAAGATTGAACGGTACGGCGACATTTTGTTCGTGGTGCTGCGCCCGGCACGCTACATGGACGACGAGGAGCGCGTCGAATTCGGTGAGTTGCACGTTTTCGTCGGTCCGGATTTCGTGGTCACCATTCGCCACGCCGAATCGCCTGACCTCGCGCAGGTACGCGAACGCATGGAAAGCACCCCGCACCTGCTCGGCCTCGGCCCGGAGGCCGTGCTCTATGCCATCCTCGACCAGGTCGTAGACGAGTACGGGCCGGTCGTGGCCGGGCTCGAGAACGATATCGACGAGATCGAAGACCAGTTGTTCGACGGTGACCCCGAGGTATCCCGTCGCATCTACGCCCTGTCTCGGGAGGTGATCGAGTTTCAGCGGGCCACCCAGCCGCTTGTCGGCATGTTCGAGTCGATGCAGCGTGGATTCGACAAATACAACGTCGACCTCGAACTGCACCGGCACCTGCGCGACGTACTCGACCACACCCTGCGCATCGTGGAACGCGGTGACGCGTTTCGGCAGCTGCTGCAGAACGCCCTCACCGTGCACAGCACTCTGGTCGGGCAACGCCAGAACGACGAAATGCGCCACCTGTCCGAGACCAGCCTGGCCCAGAGTGAAGAGGTCAAGAAAATCTCGAGCTGGGCGGCCATCCTGTTCGCACCGACACTGGTGGGAACGATCTACGGCATGAATTTCGACCACATGCCCGAGCTGCACTGGGCACTGGGCTACCCCTTCGCCCTCGCCTTGATGCTCGCGATGGGCGTCACCCTGTACACGGTCTTCAAACGTCGGGACTGGCTGTGAGTGCCACGATTGCGTCTAAAACGCGCGAAACCCCGGCCGCCTCAGGGCAAACCGGTGTTTTCGCAATTAGGGTAGGCCTGTGTGGCACCTCGATAGAAAACAAGACGACGACGACGTGCTTTCCAAGTACCTGGGCGCCGTCCCTGTCGACCCGCAAAACGTGACCAGTCCACACAACCTCAGTCTGGGCGACCCGGCCTTCACGGCCGGGAATATTGCTGAGCCGATCTGGCAGCGTTGGCGCGACGAACTTGCCGCGCTCGGCGGTCGGTCGCCGCTGCTGCACTTCACCGACGAGGCTCGCACTCGCATCGAACTGAGCGCCACGCACCCTGGCGGACTGCCGCAGTTCATCATCGGCAAGACCACCCTGTTGTCCAACCTCATTCGCGACGAGTTGGCGCTGCGCAACGCCCGTTTGGCCGCGAACGAGATCACGCAGAAGGGCATCGAACTGCGCTCCATGCGCGGCCTCGAATCGGTCAACCTCGCCATCGGCCTCGCCGAGTGGCGTTACCAAGACGTCGACTACAGTGCCCCGGTGCTGCTGCGTCCCCTCGCCATTCGCCGGTATGGACGCGACTATGAGCTCAAGCTCAAGGGGCAGCCCTTTCTCAACCCTGAGCTTGCCCGAGCCCTGAAGGACCAGTTTCAGATCGTGCTCGACGCCGACGCTTTCGTGGCGCTCGCCATCACCAATGGTGCGTTCAAGCCGCAGCCGGTGATTGATCGGCTACGCGGACTCACCTCGCACCTGCCCTGGTTCAACGTCGTACCGCGCCTCGTTGTGTCGAGCTTCGCCGATGTCGGCCGGGCGCTCGCCGCCGATGCCTCATCGCTCGACCACCCTCTGCTCGACGCCGTTGCCGGTAACATGACCGCTCGGCGCAACATCGAGACCGCGTATAACCCGGTCGTACCGATCGGCCAGGACGCCCGCCCGCCCGCCACAGACACGCTGCTCGGTGACGCCGACTCCGAGCAGGAGAACGTCGTCGCGCAGATCGCGGCCGGCAACTCCCTCGTGGTGAAAACGCTGCCCGGCACCGGCGGCACCCAAACCATCGTCAACGCGATCGGCTCGCTCGTGGCCCAGCACAAGCGGGTACTCGTGGTGAGCGCCCGCCGCTCCAGCCTCGATGGCATCCACGGCCGCCTCGTGCAAGTGGGACTGCCCGGCATTGCCGTGACCCCGCGCACCCTGCGACGCGACCTGATCGCGTCGATCACAAGAAACGAGAAAGCGGTCCAGCCGCGGGTCGGCGACGTCGATGACGCCCTCGTGCGCTTGCGCAAGGTGCTGCTGGACTACCGTTCGGCGCTCACTCGTCGCGACTCCGCTCTCGGTGTCTCTGTGCTCGACGCCCTGGGCGAACTGGCCAGGCTCGCCCAGCTGCCCGAGCCGCCGTCGACCACTGCTCGTCTCGACCGGCACGCCCTCGAGCTTCTCGCACACTCGCGGGCGGCCGCCGCGAACACCCTGATCAAGGCCGCTGTTCTCGGCGAATTTCGGTACGGGCCTGGCGACTCGCCCTGGTACGGGGCCTCGTTCACCTCCACGGCGGATGCCTCCAACTCGCACCAGCTCGCCAAACGCATCAACCAGATCGAACTGCCGCGGCTGCTTGAACGCGCCAACGGCCTGATCGGTCAGACCCGGTTGCGCCCGTTCGAGACGATCAATGAACTCGGTATCTACCTGCGTCTGCTGCTGGATATTCGCGAAACCCTCGACAAATTTCAGCCTGGCGTCTACGACCGGTCTCTCACCGAATTGATCGCCGCCACGTCGTCGCGGCGCGAATCGTCTGAGATGAGTTCGGCCAGTCGGCGTAGGCTGCGAAAACTCGCCGAGGAATACCAACGCCCCGGCGTGCGGGTGACCGACATGAACGAGAGCCTGCGGCGCATCCAGGGCCAGCGCACGCTCTGGCAGCGCTACGCGGCCGCCGGCGTCACTCCGGAGGTGCCGGTGGGCATCAACGACGTGCACGTTGCCTTTCAACGAGTGTGGGAAGACCTCGGTCTGCTCGACATTCCGCTCGGCACCAGCGGCACGCCCCGAGTCCTTGCCGGGCGTCAGCTGAATGAGCTCGTATCGATGATCTCGGGCCTCGCCGCTGAGAGCGAGGTGCTCGCGAACCTGCACGAGCGCACAGCGCTGCTGGCGACGTTGCGCGAGCACAACCTCGACCCGCTGATGACCGACCTGTCCCAGCGTCACGTCTCGGAAGAGAACGTCGCCGTCGAGCTCGAGCTGGCCTGGTGGCAGTCCGTGCTCGAGATCATGCTCGCGAGCGACCGGGCACTGCTGGGCGCCAACACCCAGGTACTGGACCGCCTCGAGGCTGATTTCAAACTCGTCGACGAAGCGCACGCATCCGCTACCGGCAAGCTGCTGGCCTGGCTACTCGCCGAAACCTGGAAGATCGGCGTCGTCGACTTTCCCGAGGAAGCGGACCAGCTACGACGCCTGCTGCGCGCCGACCGTGCCACCCCAGCCCGGCTCAATGAGGTCGCTCCGCACCTCGGTCGAGTGCTCGCCCCGGTCTGGCTGGCCTCACCCTACGAAATCTCCGGAATCAGTGACCAGATCACGTTCGATACCGTGTTACTGGTCGACGCCGGAGCCACGACCCTGGCCGAGAACGTCGGTGCGATTCGCCGTGGCCGACAGATCGTGGCGTTCGGCGATCCGGTCACCCAGACGCCGTCAGCCTTCGAAACCGGCATTGCCGGCTCAGGGGAGACCGCCGCGCCCGACGCATCGGTGGACGCCCTACACGCCGACTCTGCCCTGGCCCGCCTCGGCGAACTGCTGCCAACCCTCACCCTCACCCGCAGCTACCGGGCTGGCGGTGAGGACCTCGCCGAGCTCGTCAACCACCGCTTCTACGGCGGACGCATCGACTCCCTGCCCTGGGCCGGAAGTTATCTCGGCCACGGAAGCCTCACCATCAACTATGTGGCGGGCGGCCGCGGCATGCCCGACGCCGACAGCGGCGCCATCGAGAGCGTCGACGCGGAGGTCGTGAAGGTCGTCGACCTCGTGCTCGACCACGCCTCAAAGCGTCCGCGCGAATCGCTCATGGTGATCACCGCGAGCACCCGGCATGCCGTGCGCGTGCAGCAGGCCGTGCTCGCGGCGTTTGCCAAGCGCACCGACCTCTCCGATTTCATTCTCAAAGACCGCAGTGAACCATTCACCGTACTCACCCTCGAGCAGGCCGTGGCACAGAGCCGCGACCGCGTCATCTTCTCGATCGGCTACGGCCGCACCCCGCACGGTCGCCTGCTGTCGAACTTCGGTTCCCTCGGTGAACCCGGTGGAGAACGCCTGCTCGCGATCGGCATGACCCGTGCACGTCGCGCACTGGACATCGTCTCCTGCTTTCGCCCCGCCGACATCGACGAAGACCGCCAGCGTCACGGTATCCTCGCCCTGTCTCAGGTTCTCAGCGAGACCGAAGCCCGTCGTGACGAGGTGCAGGTTCCCGACGCGAGCGAAGCCATGCTGGTCGATCTCGGCAAGCGCCTCGAAAAGCTCGGTCTCAGTGTGCGCCTCGGCCACCGCGGCAAGCTCGCCCTGGCTGCTTCTTACGGAACCCGCGCGATCGTGGTCGAAACGGATGCCGTCGTCAATCGTGCAAGCCTGCGCGAGTCGTTGCGGCTGCGCCCTGAGGTGCTGCGCCGGCTCGGCTGGCACTACCTGCGCGTGCACAGCTTCGAACTGTTCAGCAACCCCGACGCCGTTGCGGCACGCGTGGCTGCAATCGCCGGAGTTCCGCTAGCGGATGCCCGGCCCTTTTCGACCGGCGACGCTCCCACCATCACCCCGAAACGTCCGGGCGCGTGAGTGGCTCGGAGGGTAAGCCGCTCCTCGGATCGGCCCGCCAGCCAATCGTGAAGGCTGGCGGCACGGCTCGGCGCGCCAAGCTGCTGCCAGCACCGGATACCGACCCAAACCCGCACCCGCCGGTGCTCCGCGAAGAAGGGGGCGTGGCGCACACCGGAAGCGCGCCCAGCGCGAACGAGGCGCAGTTGCGGCAGGATCGCCCACCGCACTGGTAGCTGCTAGTGCTTGGGACCCTGGTCTGCTGCAGCGTTCTTGGCCAGCAGGTCGCGGATCTCCGTGAGCAGATCGAGTTCGGTCGTGGGTTCCACGACGGCGGCCGCCGGGATACCAGCGCTGCGACGGCGATCCTGCGACTCCTTGAACTTGTTCAGCGGCAAGACGAAGACGAAGTAGACCACAGCAGCGATGAGTGCGAAGTTGATGACGGCTGCAATGACCGCACCGAGCAAGATGGTGGGCGGTTTCTCGCCGGACCCCAACGCAATCGGTAGCGCTTTGGCCAATGTTTCAGCGTTGAACATGGCGGCGATCAGCGGATTGAAGATGTTGACCACGATGGCCGTGACAACGGCGGTGAACGCCGTGCCGATGACGACGGCGACCGCGAGGTCGATGACGTTGCCGCGCATGATGAATTCTTTGAAACCGTTGATCACGGGGTGCTCCAAACGGATGACTCGGGTGACCGTCTTTGCCAGCGCCATCTATCTAAGACGCCTTCGCGGTCGGAACTGAGGATGACGACGACGGCGACGAGCTGTCTTTCTTCGCCGGCGTACTGTCGGACTTCTTTTCGGATTTGCTCTCAGCAGGCTTGCTTGACGTCGAGTCGGTCTTGTCGGCAGACTTTTCGGTTGGCTTGCGGTCGAGATTCGGGTTGGACTGCTTCGAATCCGACTTGGAGTCGTTGCTGTAGAAACCGGAGCCACTGAAGGTCACGCCGATCGAAGAGAACACCTTGCGCAGCTTTCCCTGGCAGGTCGGGCACACCGTGAGCGAGTGGTCGGTGAAGGCCTGCTGGATATCGAAAGCGGTGTCGCACGCGGTGCAACGGTAAGAGTAGGTAGGCACTGCATCTCCAGCTGGTTGGGCCAGCAGGCAAACGCCTGCCAAGACTAAGGTTATGCGCGCATGGGCCCCCGCAGGTTCAGAACCGGGGTCACGGGCGGTGAAACGATTAGAAAGCGATGATTCGGGTCGGAGTTATGAGGCCGTTCACAGGCTGGTCGTGCACCTCGCGGGGAACTTCGTCGAGGTATTCGCTGTCGAAGACCATGGCGTACACCGGCGGGCATTTCTCCATCGAGCCGAGGGTCTTGTCGAAGTAGCCGCGACCCCAGCCCATGCGCAATCCCGATTCGTCCACGGCTGCCGCTGGAACAATGATGAGGTCGACGTCATTGATGGCGATTGGCCCGAGCAGGGTTCCCACAGCCTCCGGTACGCCGGAAATTCCGGTGAATTCCTCGTCGCCGTCGCCGACGGTCCAATCGAGCAGGCCGTCTTCGCGCGAAATCGGAAACAGGATACGGATGCCCTCTGCCGTGGCCCAGTTGAGAAAAGGTCGGGTATCCGGTTCGTTGCGGGCTGACAGATAGCAGGAGATCGACCGCGCGGACAGGTCGAGAACGAGGCTTTGCAGATTTTCCGTGAAACCGGCCGTGGCGAAGTCGCGCTCCGAGGATGTCAGGTTCTGACGGCGTTCGCGTAATTCCGCTCTGAGCGCACGCTTTCGATGAGCTATGTCGGAGTACATATAAGGCATCCTACTTGCCACTAACCTAGTGCCCATGGGTACCCCGATAACTAAAGCCGTCATTCCCGCAGCTGGACTGGGAACACGTTTCCTGCCAGCGACCAAGGCCATGCCGAAAGAGATGTTGCCCGTCGTTGATAAACCGGCTATTCAATACGTCGTCGAAGAAGCTGTTGCGGCTGGGCTCAGCGACGTGCTGATGGTTACCGGGCGCAACAAGAACGCCCTGGAGAACCATTTCGATCGAATGACCGAGCTGGAAGCGCTGCTGGAACGCAAAGGGGACCAGACCAGGCTGGCCAAGGTGCGTGAATCCAACGAGCTTGCCGACATCCACTATGTGCGGCAGGGCGACCCGCGCGGACTCGGCCACGCCGTGCTGCGCTCGCGCATGCACGTGGGAAACGAGCCGTTCGCGGTGCTGCTCGGTGACGACATCATCGACTCCCGCGACCCGCTGCTGACCCGCATGCTCGCAGAGCAGGTCAAGCGTGGCGCCAGCATCGTTGCCCTGCTCGAGGTCGACCCCGCGCAGATTCATATGTATGGAGCAGCTGCGGTCGAAGCGACCGATGACCCCGATGTCGTGCGCATCACCGGCCTCGTCGAGAAGCCCAGCCGCGAAGACGCCCCCTCCAACCTCGCCATCATCGGCCGTTACGTGTTGCGGCCCGAAGTTTTCGATATTCTGGAACACACAGCGCCCGGCAAGGGCAACGAGATTCAGCTGACCGACGCCCTGCAGGAGATGGCCGTCAACCCGGAGTCCACCGGCGGCGTGTACGGCCTCATCTTTCGTGGGCGTCGATACGACACCGGCGACCGGCTTGACTACATCAAGGCGATCGTGCAGCTCGCCGTCGATCGTGAAGATCTCGGTGCCGACCTCAAGCCCTGGCTGCGCGAATTCGTCGCCGCACTCGACTAACGATCTTTCCCGCTCCACCCAGCTTCCAACCCACGACAGACAGGCAAACCGTGCCGATCGCAATCCCGACCCTCCGCGAGGGGGCAGTCACTCTGCGTCCCATCCGATTGCGCGATTCGCGCGCTCTCGAGGGCGAACTGCTGGCGAACCGCTCGTGGTTGCGCAAGTGGGAGGCCACCAACCCCTACGCGCCGATGTCTTTCGACACGCGCGCGAGCATCCGCAGCCTGTTGACGCATTCGCGGTCGGGCAACGGCCTGCCGTTCATCGTGGAACAAAACGGTGAACTGGCCGGTCAACTCAACGTGTCGTCGATCACCTGGGGATCGCTGTCGTCGGCCACGATCGGCTACTGGGTGAGTGAAAAGTTTGCCGGCCAGTCGGTCACCCCCACGGCCGTGGCGCTCGCGACCGACTACTGCTTCTACGAGCTCGGCCTACACCGAATAGAAGTTTGCATCCGCCCCGAGAACAAGGCCAGCCTGCGCGTCGTTGAAAAGCTGGGCTTTCGGTATGAGGGCCTGCGCCGACGATATATCCACATCAACGGTGATTGGCGCGACCATTTCTGCTTCGGCCTGATCGCCGAGGAACTCAGCCAGGGCGTCATGCGCCGCTGGCAGGATGGCCTGGTGCCTGAGGCTGCCGCGAGCGTCACCGCGGCAGATTTGGAGTCGGCCGCGCATCCGGTAACCGTCATCACCCGATGACGGTTACGAACCACCCTGTTCGGGGGCGGAATCAGTGTATTAACTTGGGTGACACACCGAGAGTAATCCTCGTCGGATGTGCCCGCGCCTCTTACCGTTGTCAACATGAGTAGTGAGGCATTGGGTGGCGGGGTCATGGTGGCGGTGGCTGCTGTGCTCTGGGTTGCCTACTTGATGCCCACCTGGTCGCGCCGCAAGCAGTTCCAGGCAACCGAACGAAACGCGGTGCGATTGCAGCAGACACTGCGCATTCTGGCCGAAACCGCCGAGGTTCCGCAGCAAGTGCGGCTTGAAGCGAACGCCCGCACCGTTGCCGAGCAGCAACGGGTTCTGGCGAGGGCCGAGCAATCGGAGCGGGCGGAAGCGCAGGCGAAGGCGGATGCCGCCAGCGACGTTCGCCGCGCCGCCGCCGCTGTGGCCGCCGCGGCCGCGCCGCGCCTCCCAGAGTCGCCGGTGAAGAAACTTCGGCGTCTTCGTCGCTTTCGTCGCGTGGTCTCGCTCATTCTGCTGACCGGTTTCGTGCTGGCGATGTCGGGGATCGTTCCCGCTCTGGCCGGTTCATTCTCCGCACTGGTTGGCGGCGGAGTCGTCATGGTCGCCGCGTTCGGCATTCTCGAAAGACTGGCCACGGTCGCCCGTTCGGCGCGCATCGTTCGCGTCGAAGCCCCGGTGGCGCTGTCCGTGCCGATCCGGCAAACCTTCGAGCCCGTCCAACTGGAAAAGACTCCGGTCGCCGCTGCCACCTGGACGCCGCAACCCGTGCCGCGAGCGCTGCACCTCTCGCGCGGCTCCATCGCGCAGACGGCGATGGCATCCGTTGAAGCGGCCAACCAGCTGCGCCGGGCAGCCGCTGAAGCGGAGGTTGCCCGTCGTGCCGCCGCGCTCGCAGAGGAGGCCAACCGGGTGGTCACGCCGATCGCGCGGCCGGTCGTCGCGGCGACTGCTGCTGCGGTGCCCAACCGATTCGCGTCGATGGGTATTGTCGGCGAGACAATCCCAGGCATGACCGACCTCGACGCCGTGCTGCGTCGCCGTCGCGCGGTCTAATTGCCGCCTCGCGCTCGAAGCGGCAAAACTGTCGGTCAGCCCGTGATATTCTTCAAAGGCAGTTTGGGGCTATGGCGCAGTTGGTAGCGCGTCTCGTTCGCAATGAGAAGGTCAGGAGTTCGAATCTCCTTAGCTCCACCACACTGTTGCAAAAGTCCCGGCCTCGGCCGGGACTTTTCTCATTCCCCGCCTAGGCCGCTAGGCGATCGGTGGGCGTTGCAGGGTCTGGGTGATGCGGCTGGCTTCGTCGAGGAGCAGCTGGCCGAGGATTCTCTGCCGCTCGGGCTTGAACCGTGGCTCGATGCCGGTGAGCGAGAGCGCCCAGCCGGGGCGGCCGCTGCGGTCGAAGATCGCGGCGCCCATGCCCCAGCTGCCCTCCAGAATGAGTCCGGGATTCACCGCGTAGCCGGTTTCCCGGGTGCGTTCGAGGTTGGCGCGGATGCTGGCGGGGGAGTGCTGGCCGCCCCAGCGAGCGGCGAATGTCTCGGTGTCGTCGAGGAGGGCATCCACTTCAGCCGCGGGTAGGTAGGCCAAAATGGCCAGTCCAGCAGATGCGATCCCCAGCGGAAAGCGCACACCCTCGTGCAGCACAAAGGAGCGGATGGGAAAGCTGCCCTCTTCACGGAGCAGGCACACGGTTTCGGCGCCGCGCCGGATCGAGAGGAACGCGCTCTCCCCGGTCTCCTCGGCCAGGCGCACGAGGCTCGGCCGGGCAAGCTCTTCGATCGGGTAGCGGGCGGCAGCAACGGTTCCCATGACGAAGATTTCGGGGCCGTAGTGCCAGGTGTGCCGCACCGTATCGTGGTCGAGCAGGCCCTCGGCGGCCAGCGACGTGAGCAGCCGGTGCACGGTAGGCCGGGTCAGGCCGGAGTCGCGCACGATCTCGGCCAAGGGAGTGCCGAAGGGATTTCGACCGACCAGGCGCAGCAGCAGGGCGATGCGGCCGACGACCTGTGCGCCCTGCACCGGCTGCGCCATCGGTAATGGTGGGCCGCCGCGTGCCGTCTGCGCCTCACGTGTGGGTGGCTGAGCGACCATATCGATGCCCCTGTCCATAATGTGGATGATTTGCAGCCTACTGTTCACGGAGTGGAGTCGCAAGATGATGCTGATTGACAGGGTCTATCGGCTCTGAATACCATGACGTAAAGAGGTGGTGTCCACGGCGTGGACAGCACGCTCGACACCGCTCAAGGAGGAGACAGTATGTCCAAGGTTCAGGCCAGCGCGAGCAGTGCGCTGCACGACGTTCTGCGCGATGGGATGGTTCTCGCGGTCGGCGGTTTCGGGCTCAGCGGAATCCCGGCCGATCTCATCGACGCGGTGCGGGCATCCGGTGTGAAAGATCTCACGGTCGTGTCGAACAATATGGGCGTCGACGGCAAAGGCCTGGGCGTGTTGCTCGAGGCCGGGCAGGTCCGCAAGGTCATCGCCTCGTATGTGGGCGAGAACAAGCTGTTCGCCGAACAGTTTCTGGCCGGCGTGCTCGAGGTCGAATTCAGCCCCCAGGGCACGCTCGCCGAGCGGTTGCGGGCCGGGGGCGCTGGTATCCCCGCCTTTTATACCAAGACGGGCGTCGGCACGCTGATCGCCGAGGGCAAGCCGCTCGCCGACTTCGATGGGGAAACCTACCTTCAGGAACGCGGCATCGTCGCCGACGTAGCGCTGGTCAAGGCCTGGCGTGCCGACACTCTCGGCAATCTCGAGTACCGGTTCACTGCCCGCAACTTCAACCCGGTAGTCGCCACCGCCGGTATCGTGACCATCGCTGAGGCCGAGGTGATCGTGGAGCCCGGCGATATCGATCCGAACCACGTCATCACCCCCGGTGTCTACGTGCAGCGCCTCATCCAGGCCTCAGCCCGGGTCAAAGACATCGAACAGCGCACCGTGCGCAGCCGCCCCGTGCTGGCTAGCTTGTAGTTGAGGAGAAAACCATGGCTTGGACCAGAGATGAAATGGCCGCGATCGCGGCGCAGGAACTCAGTGACGGCGACTACGTGAACCTCGGCATCGGCATCCCGACGCTCGTGGCCAACAATCTGCCTGAGGGCATTCACGTGACGCTGCAGAGCGAGAACGGACTGCTCGGCATGGGGCCGTTCCCGTGGGAGGGCGAGGAAGACGCCGACCTCATCAATGCCGGCAAACAGACCGTCACGATGCTGCCGGGGGCGGCGATCTTTGACTCGGCCACCTCGTTCGGCATGATCCGCGGCGGTCACGTGAAGGTTGCGATCCTCGGCGCCATGCAGGTTTCGGGGCTTGGCGACCTCGCCAACTGGACCATTCCCGGTAAAATGGTCAAGGGCATGGGCGGCGCGATGGACCTCGTGGCGGGCAGTCCGCGCGTAGTGGTGCTGACCGAACACGTCGCGAAAGATGGAACGCCGAAAATCGTCACCGAGTGCACCCTGCCACTGACTGGCGTGCGTGTTGTCGATCGCATCATCAGCGACACGGCCGTCTTCGACGTGACGCCGACCGGCCTGGTCTTGCGCCAACGTGCCCCCGGCGTGAGCCTGCAGGATATCGAAGATACCACCGAGGCCGCATTCACGGTCGGGGAAACTGCTCTGGTTTAGTCGTCAGATCAATCACTGAAAGCCCCGTCCACGTCGCGGATGGGGCTTTCAGTGATTCAGGATTTTGTCGGCGGGGTACCCGCGTCGTCCACGCGCTCGGCCTCCGGCACGGCGGTTGCGTCGTCGAGCTCGCGCGACCCGTCGGGGTTCAGACGGAGTATGCGCGGCCGGGCCGCTCGCATCTGTTCCTCAGTCCAGTCAGCGGCATCGGAATCGAGGCGCCGCCGGGCAACCGGGTTCGCGTCGCTCGGGTCACGCGGATGCGGCGACATAGGTGTTCTCGATGACCGACCCCCAGTAGGGCCCGAACATGGTGTCCGCGATGTTGTTGTAGCCGAAGCTGTTGACCGAGTTCTGCAGGCCAGTGGAACCGCTGCCGATCATCCACGGGCCGCCCGACGATCCGCCGGTCATGTTGCAAGGGATGCCCTGCGACTGGCTCTGGCCGTAGGGGTCAGGGGTGGCAGTGCCGTAGCAGGACTGCAGGGTCTCACCGTCGAACGGCGCGGCTGCTGGATAACCGTAGGCGGTGTACGTGAGGCCACGGCTCTGGTTGAACGTGACGCCCGACGCGCCGACGGTGTCGCTCAATGACATGCCGGTGAGTGAGGACACGACGGCGAAGCCGGTGTCATAGCTGATGTCACCGCTGTTAGTCCACTGGGTGGGAGCGTACAGCTCGGTGGCATTCCACTGGCCGAACGGTGCCGAGCCGTTTTCATAGGCCGGCACGAAGGTGAGCCGTGACGCGAAAGCGCCGGGGCCCTCGTTGACGCAGTGCCCCGCGGTGACGACCGTGTTTTCATTTACAGCCGAGACGGAGTTGCCGGAACAGACGTAGTCGGTGCCGCCGAGGGTGAAGAAGACTTTGCCGATGTGGGAGACGGGCGAGATTCGGGAGGCCGTCGGCGACTGCTCGGGGTCGGCCTCCTGCGGGGCTACCAGAGAGGTCGCCCCGGCAGCGACAGTGCCGATCGCCCCGGCCACAATGTTGTCCTGCACCAGGACCTCCCCCGGAATGGCACCCTGCATGCGCTCCGGTGTCCAGTAGTCACCGCCCTGCTGCGTTTGTGGGACGACCCAGTGGTCGACATCCGCCGAGGAAGACGTAATAACGGCCCCCGGCACACTGGCGGCGGAGGCTGCGCCGGTCGACAAGAACCCGCCAGCACCGACTAACGTGCCGATCAAAAGCGCCGAGAGGGCGCCGACCTTAACTTTGCTACGCATCATGTGCTTCACTCCAGTTATCAATCACATCCAGCGAACGAATTAACCGCCAGTATCAATACAGTATTTGGCAGTGATCTCGTTGTCCACCCTTTATGGGTACAGCTTACCTAGGGTGCATTTCGTTCGAATGGTCGACCGGCCGCGGCACCCGCCATACTGAGTGCATGTCGGACCGGATCGGTGTGCGCGCGCGGCGACGAAGCCCCGCGTTGTCGGTGCGCGTGCGCATTCTGGCCGCGATTCTGCTCGTGACCGCGGCCGGACTGGCGATCGCCGGAACGACCGCCTACGTGGTGCAGCGAGAACGCACATTGATCGAGATCGATGCGGTGCTCACCGACACCGTTGACGACGCGCGTATCGTCGCCGCAGATTCGGCAGCCGTCGATGTGCGCGGTGCGCTGCGTGCCGTCATCGCCGGAGTGCGTCCGGCTACCAACGAAAGCACCCTCGCCGTCATCGACGGGGTGGCGGCGCTGGAACCGCGTGCCGTCGACTTTCGGCTGGCCGACGACGTGCTCGTTGCGCGCAGCGTGGTTGAAACGGCCACGGGCGAGGTCGTGCTCGGCACCGTCACGGCGTCGGGCCGGCTGCTGCGTTACGTCTTCGTGCCGGTCTCCGTCGATGGCGATCCGGCCCGGGGCACGTTCATTGCCGCTTTTGATGTCAATGCCGAACTGCGGCCGGTATCCGATGCGTCCCGCACCTATCTATTCGTGGGCCTCGCGACCCTGATGGTCGTCGGGCTGGTCGGCTGGGTCGTGGCCGGGCGCCTGCTGCGCCCGATCCGTGGCCTGCGCGAAGCCACCGCGCGTATCACCGCGTCGGATGTGAGCGAACGTATCCCCGTCGTTGGCCACGACGACGTGTCGGCGTTGACCTCGACCGTGAATGAGATGCTCGACCGCCTGCAGGGAGCGCTCACCGGGCAGCGCCAGCTGCTTGACGATGTCGGTCACGAGTTGAAGACGCCGATCACCATCGTGCGCGGGCATCTCGAGCTGATGAATTCCAGTAGCGCGGCCGATGTCGCGGCCACCCGCGACCTCGCGATCGACGAACTCGACCGCATGGGCGGCCTCGTACGCGATATCTCCGCTCTGGCACAGGTCGAACGGTCGGCGCTCGCCCAACGCTACCCCGCCGATATTGCCGCGCTGGTCGAACGGGTGCGCCAGAACGCGGGCGCGCTCTCAGCGCACAGCTGGGTCACCATGGCGACGGCCGACGTGGTCGTGGCCGTCGACGCAGCCAAGCTGACGCAGGCGCTGCTGCAACTGGCCGCCAACGCGGTCACCCACGGCGCGCCGACCGGAGCGATCGAGCTCGGCAGCGCCCTCACACTGGATGCCGCCGGTCGGCCGCGCCTGCAGCTCTGGGTGAGCGATCACGGCCCGGGCGTCAGTGACGAACTGCTGCCGCGCATCTTCGACCGGTTTCAGCGAGGAACTCGCGGACGTGGGCCGGCCGGCTCCGGCCTCGGCCTGGCCATCGTCGCGGCCATCGCCGAGGCGCACGGCGGGACTGTTTTAATCTCCCCGACCCCCGGCGGCGGCGCTACGTTCACCATTGACCTCCCCGCCGACTCGGCGCCTGCGACACCCGAACTGAACGACATCCGCTTGTGAGCCGCATTCTGATCGCCGAAGACGAAGACCGCATCGCCAGTTTTATCGAGAAGGGACTCGTCGCCGCCGGGTTCTCCACCGTGGTGGTGCGCACCGGAACGGATGCCCTCGACTACGCCATCACCGGCGGGTTCGACCTGCTGATTCTGGACATCGGGCTGCCTGGACTCGACGGCTATGAGGTGCTACGACAGCTGCGGGCCGACGGGTCGGAGCTGCCGGTGGTCGTGCTGACCGCTCGCGACTCCGCCGAAGACACCCTTGCGAGCCTCGAGGGCGGCGCCAACGACTACATGTCGAAACCGTTTCGGTTTGACGAACTGCTGGCCCGGGTGCGCCTGCGCATGGCGGAAGCCCCGCGCGAGACGAGCACCGTACTCAGCGTCGCCGGGCTGCAGCTCGACCTGCGGACCCGACGGGCGACACTGGGGGACCGGCAGGTTGATCTCTCGGCCCGAGAGTTCGCGCTCGCCGAAGAATTTCTGCGCCACGCCGATCAGGTGCTGAGCCGGGAACAGTTGCTCAGTCGGGTCTGGGGCTACGATTTCGACCCCGGGTCGAACATCGTCGACGTTTACGTGGGGTACCTGCGCGCCAAGTTCGGTGCGGAACACATTGAGACGGTACGCGGAATGGGCTACCGACTCACCTGAGGCGACAGCCCATTCCGTGGCTGAGCGGGTTACTCGTGATCGCTGCCGTGGCCCGAGTCGTCGCCGCTGTCCTCGTGGCCCGAGTCGTCACTTTCGGAATTGCTGTTGTCGCTGTAGTCATCGTGTCCGGAATCACTGCCGCTCCCTGAGTTGCTGGAATCGTCGACCGTGACCGCGTTGCCTGTGACCGCGTTGCCGGAGCCGGAGTTGCTGTCGACTCGGCCGTCACTGTCATCGGGGGCGTCGGTCACGTCGTCGGCGCCATGGCCGGAACCGATGCGGCCGTCACTGTCGTCCGGGGCGTCGTTCACATCGCTACTGATCACATCATCGAACTGATCGTCGATTCCGTTGCCGCTGCCGACGCGCCCGTCACTGTCGTCGGGGGCATCGGGCGTACCGGTAGCGACTGGGCTGCTGCTCGACACGCTTGTGGGCGCCGCGACGTTCGGGGCGGTGTTCGCCTGGGCGGCGATCACGCCGACCGACATCAACCCGGCGAGGCCGAGGGTTGCGAGGGTGATGGTGTGCTTCTTCGTCATCTGAAACATGGGGTGGCCTTTCGTCTGCGCCGGGGAGGCGGAGGGTTGATGTCGTGGTGTCGATCTCCACAGGATCAATCAACCGCACGCCGATAAGACCGGCACGAGAAGTGCATGAGAGCGCTCTCATGCACAGGGATCAGCCGCTTTTGCGGCCCGAACCGGAGCTTCCACCGGAATCGTCAACGCCGATATCATCATCGTGATCGGGGTTGTCACCGCCATGATCGTCGACGACGACGGGATCCTGAGCGGGAACGACTTCGGGGGCGGCGCTGGGGACGGTCGCTTCGGTGCCCGTCGAGTCGGTACCGGTCGGGTCGGTACCGGTCGAGTCGTTGTCAGTGGGGTCGGTGCCGGTGGGGTCGGTGCTCGTTGGTTCGGTGCTCGTCGGTTCAGCGCTCGGCGTTGAATCCGGTGTTGCCGCCCCAGTGGATGCCCCGCTCGGCTGCACGGACACGGCCGGAACGCCGATGGATCGCCCCGGCTGCTCGGCGATGGCGAGCGAATCGGCCAGAACCGACGCCAGTGCTACGAGCAGAACCGCCCCCACCCCCGCGCCGGCGATCCAGAGCAGCGGTCGAGTCCAGATACTGCGAGCGTTCATGAGGCCTCCCATCGACAATCCATTCCTTAGTGTGGCGTCCGCAGCTAAGCCCGGACCAAGGCAATCGTGAGAATTCTCTTAGATTTGACGCGATCGAGCGAGCGGGGGCAGTAGAAGTTACGGCCCAAGCTTGTAGGATTGTTCAACAATTCAATAGTCTCTGCAAAACGCTGATCGGGCATCCGCTCAAAAATGGCGAGCGATACCCCCGGTGATCACATGTTTGTTTGGCGCACCCGGGTACGCGGGCGCTACTGGGAGAAATATGCGCGTACTGATTGGTGTGTTCCTGGTCAGCGCTGGCATGTTCCTGTTCACGGCGCTGATGGGCAATGCCTTCGCGGCATTCCCGATCATGACCGCCGCGATCGGCTGGCCCGTACTCGTGCAGATCTTCGCCGGCAACCCGGCCGCCGTCTGCGCCATCGGCATGCTTTTCGGTTTCTGCAGCACCCATGTCACACCCCTGGCGGCCAACTTCAACCTCGTTCCCTCCGCCCCGCTGGAAATGAAGGATTAGTACGGTGTGATCAAGGCCCAGGTCGGCACCGGCGTGCCCATGCTCGGCGTCAACGTTGCCCTGATGTACTTTCTCGCTTTCTTGCTTCTCAACCGCACAACGAAGTGGAGCACCATGCCCGACGCACCAACCGTTCTCGACGCATCCGCGCTACTGGGTGGGCTGGCGCCGACGTACGCCGACATCGTTCTCGACAATCTGGCCAGGCCGTATCCGCATTCGGCCCACCACACGACGCATTCAGCGGATGACCGACCAACGCCCGAGCAGATTCACCCGGCCTTCTACACCTCCTTCGACTGGCATTCCTGCGTGCACATGCACGCCTTGGGCGTGATGCTGCTCGAGCACGGCCTGGACAGCGAGCGGGACGCCGCCCTCCGTCAGGCGATCGGCGCCAACCTCACGGCCGGGAAGCTGCGCGTCGAGGGCGCGTATCTGCTCGCCAACCCCAGCTGGGAACGACCATACGGCTGGGCCTGGCTGGTCCGGCTCGCGGCCACCTGCGCGGCGTCGACCGACGCCGAGATTCGTGGGTGGGCATCCGCTCTCGATCCGATTGTCGACATCGTGGCCGAACTGTTCATGGCCTGGGTGGAAAAAGCCGAATGGCCGGTGCGTCACGGTCTGCACACCAACTCGGCGTTCGGGCTCGGCCTGATGCTCGACGCTTTTCGAACCCTCGACCGCGCCGACGCTGCTCTAGCCTGCGAAACCGCGTCCCTCACCTGGTTCCACGCGGATGCCGACTGGCCCGGTGACTGGGAAATGAGCGGCCAGGACTTTCTCTCAGCCGGGCTGAGCGAGGCCGACCTGCTGCGCCGAGTACTTGCGCCCGAGCAATTCGCAGCCTGGTTCGCATCGTTCCTGCCCCGCCTGACGGCCGATTCGCGCATCGTGCGCCCGTTTCGGGCCACCGATGAGACCGACGGATATCTCGTGCACCTGCACGGGCTGAACCTCTCCCGCGCCGGACAGGTGACGCGCATTCTCGCTGCCCTGGGCCAGACGCCGGAGTCGGCACCGGCGGTGGCGGCCCTGGACGCCGCCAGGGACCCCCTGCTTCGGGCCGGACTCGCGGCCGTCGTGGCCCCGGAGTTCATGTCCTCGCACTGGCTTGCAACCTTCGCCTGGGATGCGCTGTTATCGGCATCCGCTCTAACAAACCCGACCGATACGGCAGCATAGAACCTATGGCAACCATCGATTTGAACAGCGACGTCGGAGAGTCCTTCGGCAACTGGACCTTCGGCGACGACGCCGCCATCATCGCCTCGGTCACGAGCGTCAACGTGGCCGGAGGGTTCCACGCCGGCGATCCAACGACTATTCGCGCGACCTGCGCCGCGGCCGCCGCTGCCGGCGTCACGGTGGGCGCACACCCCGGTTACCGCGATCTGGCCGGCTTCGGCCGCCGTTTCATCGAGATGGATGCAGCCGAACTCAGCAACGATGTGATCTACCAGATCGGCGCCGTGCAGGCCCTCGCGCGCGCCGCCGGTACCGCGGTGCGTTACGTGAAACCGCACGGCGCCCTCTACAACACCATCGCTCACCACCCGGTGCAGGCGCAGGCCGTGGTCGACGCCGTACTCGCCGTCGACCCGACGCTGCCGCTGATGGTGCTGCCCAACAGCGAGATCGAACGCCTCGCCCGGGCCGCCGGCCTGCGCACCGTGTCCGAGGCCTTCGCCGACCGCGCCTACAACCCCGATGGCAGTCTCGTGTCGCGCACGCTGCCGGGAGCCGTGCTGCACTCGGTCGAGGCGGTGACCGCACAGGTCATCCGCCTCGCCCTCGACGGCACTGTGGTGGCCATCGACGGCTCGGTCATCGCTGTGCCGGCGACGAGTATCTGCCTGCACGGCGACACCCCTGACGCGGTGCGCCTCGCTGCGGCGGTGCGTTCCGCGCTGCTGGGTGCCGGCGTTTCGATCGCTAGTTTCGTGTAGCGGATGCCTACCCATATTCGATCCATCCGTCCGGTCGGCGACCGGGCCGTGCTTGTGCAGCTCGGCAGCCTCAGTGAGGTGCTCGGGCTATACGAAGCACTGCGCGAGTATCCGCTGCCCGGCCAGGTGGACCTCGTCGCCGCCGCCGAAACCGTGCTGGTGACGGCCGACTCGGCGGCATCCGCTCGCGGCTTTGCGCAGCTGCTGCGCGCGATCGAACCGTACACGGTCGCCAGCGCTCACGAGGGCCTCGTGACCATCGACGTCATCTACGACGGGGACGATCTCGACGAGGTCGGCGAACTCACCGGCCTCGGCCCAGACGGCGTGATCGCGGCGCACACCGCGCAGCTGTGGACCGCCGCGTTCGGCGGTTTCGCCCCCGGCTTCGCGTACCTCGTCGGCGACGACCGCCTGCGGGTCTCCCGACGCAGTACTCCGCGGGGGGCCGTGCCGGCCGGTTCGGTGGCGCTCGCCGACGCCTACTCGGCGGTCTATCCGCGGGTCACTCCCGGTGGCTGGCAGCTGATCGGTCGCACCGATGCTGCCCTGTGGAACCTCGACCGCGACCAGCCGGCCCTCATCCAACCCGGCAGTCGGGTACAGTTTCGCGCTGTGCGTGAGTTTGTGCGCGCCGCGCCGACGGCCATCGGGACCGACATCGTCGACCTCCCGGCCGACCTCGTCGTCGTACAACCCGGGCCGCAGACCACCGTGCAGGATCTCGGCCGCCCGGGCCTCGCCCACCTTGGCGTGGCCGGTGCCGGCGCCCTCGACCGCGGAGCGTTGCGCCGCGCCAACCGGCTGGTCGGTAACCTCGCCTCCGCCGCCGTACTCGAAAACGCCCTCGGCGGCCTCGTGCTCGACGCGCGCACCGAGCAGGTTCTCGCGGTAGCAGGGGCATCGGTTCTCATCACGATCGACAGAACGGATGCCGCCCCCCGCGTCGTGCCCACCGACGCGCCGTTCGCGCTGCACGTCGGCGAACGGCTGACCCTCGACGCCCCCGTGTCGGGCGTGCGCAGCTATATCGCCGTGCGCGGCGGCTTCGACCTGCCGCTCGTGCTCGGCAGCCGCTCGAGTGACTCGATGTCGGGAATCGGGCCGGGGCCGCTTCTGGCCGGCACCGTACTGCGCGTGCTGCCGGCTCCGCCAACGAGCGTGGTCGGTGCCGCTGAACCCGCGGTCGACCCGCCGGCCGCAGTGACCGTGCTGCGCTACATTCCCGGCCCCCGCGCCGACTGGTTCAGCGCCGACACGCTGGCTGATTTCGACCGCACCGACTGGGCCGTCACCGCGCAGTCCAACCGCATCGGCCTGCGTCTCGACGGGCGAGCCCTCGAACGCGCGCGCGGCGGCGAACTGCCGAGCGAGGGCACTGTCTCCGGCGCCATCCAGCTGCCCGCCTCGGGCCTTCCGGTGTTGTTCCTCGCCGACCACCCGGTCACCGGCGGCTACCCGGTACTCGGCGTGGTGCTGCATACCGACCTGGACAAGGCGGCTCAACTCGGCACCGGCGCACGCATCCGCTTTCTCGCCATCACTTCTGAAACCCTGAACGAAAGCTGAACCGTGCACAAAGTACTCATCGCCAACCGCGGGGAAATCGCCGTGCGCATCATTCGTGGCTGCTCGGACGCCGGGCTCGACTCGGTGGCTGTCTACGCCGATGTCGACGCCGACGCTCTCCACGTTGGCCTGGCCACGGAGGCCTACGCGTTGGGCGGCAACAGCCCGGCTGACACCTATCTCAACGTGCCGAAACTGCTGGCCATCGCCCGCCGGGCCGGCGCTGACGCGGTGCACCCCGGCTATGGCTTTCTCTCCGAGAATGCCGACTTCGCCCAGGCCGTGCAGGACGCCGGCCTGACCTGGATCGGTCCGAGCCCGGAAAGCATCCGAATGCTCGGCAACAAGGTGTCGGCCCGCGAGATCGCCGTGCGTGTTGGCGCTCCGCTCGTGCCCGGCTCGAACGGTACCGTCGACAGCGCAGCCCAGGTACGCGCCTTCGCCGAGGAACACGGGCTTCCGGTAGCCATCAAAGCGGCGTTCGGCGGCGGAGGCCGCGGCATGAAGGTGGTCTGGGAACTCGACGCCATCGAGGAATCGTTCGACTCGGCAGTGCGCGAGAGCGTTGCCGCCTTCGGCCGCGACGAATGCTACGTCGAGCGCTTTCTGCACAAGCCCCGGCACGTCGAAGCCCAGATTCTGGCCGACGGGAACGGCAACGTGATCGTCGTCGGCACCCGCGACTGCTCCCTGCAACGCCGCAACCAGAAACTCGTCGAGGAGGCACCGGCCCCTTTTCTGACCGCAGACCAGCGCGATCTCATCTACACCTCGGCGAAGGCGATCTGCCGGGAGGCCGGCTATGTCGGCGCCGGCACCGTGGAGTACCTGTTGGCCGACGACGGCAGCCTCTCCTTTCTCGAGGTCAACACCCGCCTGCAGGTGGAGCATCCGATCACCGAGGAGACCTCCGGCGTCGACCTCGTGCTGGCCCAGCTGGCCATCGCGGCCGGAGACGGGCTGCCGGTGTCGGAGGATCCGGTGTCGCGTGGCCACTCGTTTGAATTTCGCATCAACGCCGAAGACCCTGGCCGCGGATTTCTGCCCTCACCCGGGACCGTGACCACGTTCACCGTGCCGACCGGGCCGGGAATCCGGGTGGATACCGGCATCCGTTCCGGGGATGCCGTCGCCCCGCAATTCGATTCGCTGCTCGCCAAGCTCATCGTCACCGGCGCTGACCGGCCGCAGGCCCTGCGACGTGCCCGCCGGGCGCTCGCCGAGTTTGAGATCGTGGGCCTCCCCACCGTGCTCGGGTTCCACCGGGCGGTCGTTGACCTTCCCTCGTTCACCGGGCCCGACCGGCTTGGCGTGTACACCAGCTGGATTGAAACAGAGTTCGCCGAGCAGCTCGCCGCGGACTCGTCACTCATCCCGGCCGTTCCGGCGGTCAGCCGCCGAACCATCACGATCGAACTCGACGGGCGACGGGTGGCCCTGGGCCTGCCAGAGAACCTGTTCGGCGGCCTCGCGCAGGGCGGCGCTGCTGCCGTGGTGGCGTCGATCCCGAAAGTCGACCCGGCCGAACTGCGCTCCACCATGAGCGGCACCGTCGTAAAGTGGCTCGTCGAGGCCGGCGCAACGGTGGTCGAAGGCGAGGCGCTGCTCGTGCTCGAGGCCATGAAGATGGAATCGACCGTCGTCGCGCACCGCTCCGGAACGCTCGTCGGACTCCTCGTGGCGGAAGGCGACGCCGTGCCCGTGCACGCCATCGTCGCGGGGATCGAAGCCTGACCCGCACCGGAGAATGGATACGCTGTGCCTATGACCCTCGACGAGATCCTGCCCGACCTGCGTCGCCAGAGCGTCGACGCGCGCCACACCGAAACCGGCCTGTGGGCGGCGTCGATGCTGCGTGAGCGCATCTCGGCCGGTCAGCTCGCGCCCGGTGCCAAGCTGTCGGAGGAGCCGCTCTGCGAGGTGCTCGGCGTCTCCCGCAACACCCTGCGCGAGGCGTTCGCCACCCTCGCCCGCGAGCACGTCGTCACCCGCATCCCCAATCGTGGTGTCTTCGTCACCCGTCCGACCGCCGACGACATCCGGGAGATTTACCGGGTGCGGCGCTTTCTGGAATCGGCGGCCCTCACCTGGTCGACCAGCCCGACAACGGATGCCCTCCACGCCGCGATCGCGCGCGCCCGGTCCGCCCGAGATAACGGTTCTGTGCCGGGCATGGCGAGCGCCAATCAGGACTTTCATGCGGGCGTCGTCGCGCTGACTGGAAGTGACCGTCTCAGTGCGCAGATGACGCAGGTGCTCGCCGAGATGCGGCTGGTGTTCCACTCGATGGTGGCCAATCCGCTCTTTCACGCGCCCTACATCGACGACAACGCCGTCATTCTCGACAGGTTCGAGGCCGGGGACCGCCAGGCGGCGGCCGCGCTCATGGTCGACTACCTGCGCCGTGCGGAGGAGCAGCTGCTCGAGGCGCATTCCCGCGCGTAGCGGTGCGCTACGGCACCAGATAATCGGCGTCGCGGGCGTCCGTGATGAGCATGTGGCCGGGGGCATGGCCGATCGCCAGCGGCGGTCGGGACTCCATCACGGCCGCTTGCGGAGTGACTCCGCAGGCCCAGAACACGGGCACGAAGCCGTCGGCCACCGTCACCGCGTCTCCGAAATCGGGGCTGGCGAGGTCACGGATGCCGAGCTCGGCTGGATCCCCGATGTGGACGGGGGCGCCGTGGACGGCGGGGTAGCGGGCGGTGATGCGCGCGGCATCCGCTACCCGGTCTGCATGGATCGGCCGCATCGACACGACGAGGGGGCCCGCCAGGTTGCCCGCGGATGCGCAGCGCCGGTTCGTGCGATACATCGGCACGTTTCGGCCCTGCTCGATGTGCGCGATCGGAATGTGCGCGCGCTGCAGCGCCGCCTCGAAGGTGAAGCTGCAGCCGACGATGAACGTCACCAGGTCGTCGCGCCACCAGGCCGAGAGGTCGGTCGGCTGGTCGACGAGTTCACCGTTTTGGTAAACCGTGTAGCGGCCGACGTCGGTGCGAATGTCGCCGCCGACCAGCAGCGGACCGGTCGTCTGCCCGGCTTCGAGCACGCCGAGAATCGGGCACGGCTTGGGATTGCGTTCGGCGAACAGCAGAACGTCGAAGGCCTGCTCTTGGGGCACGATGATAAGGTTGGCCTGGGTGAAACCGCTCGACCAGCCCGCCGTCGGCGTGGCGAGGCCCTCGCGAAACAGTGCGCGGGCCTCGGCGGGGGTGACGTTTGCCCGGTCGAAGGTCGTTACGTCCACAGCTGCACGAGGCCGCCGAGCGACCGGTAACCGAGGTACAGGGTCAGCAGCCAGGCGGCGACTCCACTGACGAGCAGCCACTGGGGATAGACGTAGCCGCCGAGCAGGTCGCGGCGGCGCCACGCCACCCAGAGGATGACCGCGAAGCCGACCGGAAGGATCAGCCCGTTCACCGCGCCGGCCATGATGAGCAGGGTGGCCGGGGCCTGGCCGAGGAGGGTGAAGACCGTGGCCGATACGGCGATGAACACGCAGGTGGCGATGCTGCGCACCCGCGGCGAAGTCCTGGCGGTCGTGACGAACGAAATCGACGTATAGGCGGCACCGATCACCGAGGTGATCGAGGCGGCCCAGAGGATCACACCGAACAGCTTGAGACCGATGTTGCCGGCCGCTGACTGGAATGCTTCGGCGGCGAGGTTATCGCTCGTGAGCGCTACGCCGCCGGCGACGACTCCGAGAATCGCCAGGAACAACAGCACCCGAATGACGCCGGTGATGATGATACCGAGGATCGAACTCCTGGTGATCTCGCCCACATTCTCAGGGCCGGAAACACCGGCGTCGATCATGCGGTGCGCCCCGGCATAGGTGATGTACCCGCCGATAGTGCCGCCGATGAGGGTCGTGATGATGAGAAAGTCGATGTTGTCGGGGATAACGGTGTTTCGGAGTGCCTCACCGAGCGGTGGCTTCGACACGATAGCCACGTAGCCGATGAGCAGGATCATGACGGCCCCGAGCACGATCACGATCTTGTCGAGGGCCACGCCGGCGCGCTTGCTCAGGAAGATGGCGATGGCGACGGCGGCCGACACGAGCCCGCCGATCTTCGGATCGATGCCGAACAGAACGTTGAGGCCGAGGCCGGTTCCGGCGATGTTGCCCACGTTGAAGACGAGACCGCCGATGCAGATGAGGGCGGCGAGAAACCAGCCGGCACCCGGAAGCACGGTGTTGGCGAGTTCCTGGGCGCGCCTGCCGCTTACCCCGATCACCCGCCACACGTTCAGCTGCACGGCGATGTCCACCAGGATCGACACCAGGATAGCGAACGCGAAGGCGGCGCCGAGCTGCACCGTGAAGGTGGTGGTCTGCACGATGAATCCGGGGCCGACCGCGCTGGTGGCCATGAGAAACATCGCCCCGAGCAGCGCCCCACGGTGTTTGTTCTTGAGCTTTTTAGGTTTGCGTGTGGTGGTCGTGGCCATGGGCGCTGCTCACTTCTTTGGGATACGAGTCAGCACCGACGGTCACTGATTGTCAGAAAGCCTATGATTGTTCAACAATCCGCGCAACTTTTCTGCACGAATAGGCTTGTTCTCGGACGAATCGCTCCGGAAGAGTGCATGGGGCAGGTGTGCCCGCCATCCCCGGAGCATAACTCCTGCAATTTTCCAGACCCTGTGCAGACTTCCGCGTGAATTCGCAGTGCAATTCTGACGAGCGTGCAAATTGCAGGAGTTATGCTCACCGCGTGACCCTGCCCGCGTGACCCTGCCCGCCACGACTGGCGAGAAAGTTACGGTTCGGCGAGCGGATGACCGAGCTCGAGCATTATTGGAACGCGGAGATACCCGTGATGGCGCGGCCGACGACGAGGGTGTTGATTTCGTAGCTGCCCTCGTAGGTGTAGAGCGCTTCGGCGTCGGCGAAGACGCGGGCCATGCCCCAGGAGGTGGAGATTCCGTTGCCGCCGAGCACCGAGCGGCCAAGCGCCACGGATTCCCGCATGCGAGCGCTGGCGGAGGCCTTGGCCATCGCGGCGTGTTCGGGCCGCAGCGTGCCGGCCTGCTGTAGCTGGGCGATGCGCACCATCGTGCCGAGCGAGGTCGTCGCGTTCTCCAGAATGCGCACGAGTTTTTCCTGGACGAGCTGGAACGACGCGATCGGCTTGCCGAACTGCTGGCGTTCCAGGGCGTAACGCAGCGCATAGTCGTAGGTCGCGAACTGCAGTCCGACGGTCTGCCAGCCCACCCAGACCCGGGAATTGGTGAGCAGCCGGTTGGTGTCGCGAAAGCTGGTGGCTCCCGGCAGGCGGTCACGTTCGGCGACCACGACGTGGTCCAGGGTGATCGTGGCGTTCTGCACGATGCGCAGTGCGATCTTGTTTTCGATCTTTTCGGCCGTGAACCCGTCCAGGGCCGAGCTGACGATAAAACCCTTGATCTGGTCGTCGGCGGTGTCGCGCGCCCAGACCAGCACGTTGGCAGCGAAGGTTCCGCTGCCGATCCAGCGTTTGACGCCGTTCAGGGTCCACGAGTCGCCAAACCGGGTCGCAGTCGTTTCCATATTGCGGGAGACGTCGGAGCCGTGCTCCGGTTCGGTGAGCGCGAACGCACCGATCTTGCGTAGGGAGATGGCGTCGTCCAGGTATCGTTCGCGCTGGTCGTCGGTGCCCAGCTGGGCGATGGCCGCTGCGAACAAGCCGCTGTGCACACCGACGAAGGTGGAGATCGAAGCATCCACTCGCGAGAGCTCGAGGGTCATGAAGCCGTGCAGCAGAAAGTTGTTGCCGCGCGCGCAGAGTTCAACCAAGTTCAGGGCGGTGAGCACGGGGATGATCTCGAACGGGAAAGTCGCGTTGTTCCAGTGCTCTGCCACGACCGGGCGCACGTCGCGCTCGAAGACCGCTCGGGCCTCGGCCACGAGCTGTCGCTCCTCGGGGGTGAGTAGATCTTCGTAGGAGAAGAAGTCGTTCGTGGAACCGGTGAAGAACTCGGGGGTGGTCGCATCCGCTGCGGCGCTGCCGAGTTCGGGGCTGTCAATGACGGTGCTCATGGCGGGTCCTCTCTGACCTGGTACCCCTGAATTCTGCGCCGATGGGAGGAATTGCGCAATCTCTCGCTCGAACACCGTGCATAGTGCTACTCCTCAGTCGCTGATGGCCCCCCACATTGCCCCGAATGCGCGAAGCTAGCGCGTGGCGGACGTGTTCATGGTGAGTATGTCGGTGCCATCCAGGTCGTGCAGGGTGAGCGTCACGGTCACGGCGCCAAGCGTGCCGAGCGAGGTCACGTGGGTGCCGCCGCACGGGATGCGCACGCTCGCGTCGGGCAGCTCGCAGACCCAATAGCGGCGATCGGTCAAAAGATAACCGTCGCGGTCGATGCGCACCTCGGCCTGTGTTCCCACCCACCCGGCGAGGGACGCGTTGACGGTCGCTTCAACCGAGGCAAGCGCCTCGGCGAGACCGTCGACCGAGAATCCCTTCTTGCGCACAGACTTGCCGAGGCGGTAGGTGTCGACGGAGGCGTTCGGCCCGATCAACGACTCGTCGATGGCGAGCCCGTCGAAGTCGGGGGCGCCGAGGGCGTCGGTGCGTACCTCCTTCTTCCATCGGCCAGCGAGGGCGTCGTTGAGGGCGAGCGAAGCCAGGTGGCAACTGGTGTGCCCGGCGCTCGTGGCATCGCGCAGGCCTTCGTCCACCTCGACGGTGACGGTGTCGCCGGCGTTCAATCCGGTCGCGTCGACCACGTGCACCACGACGAAGGCCCAACCGGGTGTTCCTTTAGCTACCGGAATGTCGTCGCCGATGTAGAGTGCCGATCCGTCGGTGGCTCCCACGATGCAGTCCTCGACCGGCCAGAAGGCCGCGCCGTGGTGCAGCAGCGCCAGATCGGGCCCTTGGTCGGGCCAGCCCGCATCGACCGGATGCACGCAGGTCGCGTCGAGCAGCACGGCGACGCGTCCGTCGCTGAGCGGCTCGGAATGCAACACTGTCGCCTGCGTATCGATGGCGCCGCTCGGGTAGAGCACGCGGGTGTCTTCGGTGGGCAGGGTCATGACTGCTCCTGTTCAAGCGGATGCGGACAGCGCAGAAAGAGGGTGCCGCCACGACCGTGGCGGCACCCCATGCGCTGGTTGAAACCTAGCTCTTGCGGGCCCGGGAAGCGGTCTCTTCAGACTTCGCCTTCTTGTCGGCCCTCTTTTCCTTGAGGGACTTGTCGGCAACCTTCTTGGTCGCATCCTTTTTCGGTGATTTATCAGCCATTGTGTACTCCTTCGCGCCGAGCCGTGGGGCCCCGTCACCTTGAGAATACGCGGATTTGCCGCAAACGTCATCTCACCGTGCGAGCGTCGCGTGAGAACCGGTCAACTCGGCCGGAGCCCTGTGCACCCACTGCCGGTGTGTCGTATGCTGACGCTCTACGAAACCCTCACCTCGTTGAAAGGTCACCGTCATGAGCCATAGCGCCACCTACCGGGCAGTACTCTTTGGACCGAACCCGATCGCCGCCGGAACAGAGGTGGAGCTGGAATATATCGACGGGCAATACCGGGACGTGATCGTGCTCGAAGAGATCGAGGACACCGAAACGATCACCCGCACCTACAAGCGCGGGCGCGAAACCGATGAGCCCATCCCGTACCGTTTCGTTGAGGAAGACGTCGCTGAAGCAGGCGGCGAAGCCGACGTTCCCAACTGATCGGCGGCATTGCGGCATCCGCTGGGAAAGCGGATGCCGCAACGCGCTAGATGCGCTTGGTAGAGTCCCGACCGAGCCGCACCGGCAGGGCCATGAGCGGCCCGACGAAGCGGCGCTGCAGCCGGCGTGCCGGGCCCCACACGATCTGCACGATGTACTGCGACAGCAGGGCGCCGGCCGCCAGGGCCATGGCGATACCCGCCGCCGTGAGGAGCGAAAGCAGCCCGTTGATGTCGCCTTCTGAGAGCATGAGCAGACCGCGAAACAGGGTGAGTCCGGGCACCAGCGGCACGAGAGCCGTCACCATGATGACCAGCGGCGGGGTACGCACGATGCGGGCGGTGACAGCGGCCAACAGCCCGACGCCGAGGGCGCTCGCCGCCGATGAGCCAACCAGGCCGAATCCACCGGCCAAGGCCGCGACGAACAAGAATTCGGCGAGGGCGCCGAGCACGCAGACCACCCAGAACGCACGCCACGGTACCTGCACGGCGAGGGCAAACCCGATCACGATCACGATCGCTGCCACGAGCAGAACCGGCAAGACAGCGAGCGTCACGATCGGGTTCGAATCGATCTCGAGCAACAGTCCGAAGCGAGCCAGGAACAGCGCGGAACCGGAGACTCCGGTGACCAGTCCGGCCGTGATGAGCAAGGCCTCCACCATTCGGGCGGTGCCGGTGAGATAAAACCCCGACAGGGTGTCATGCACGGCGCCGAAGGTTGTCACTCCGGCCAGGAGCATGATGATGGTCGCTACGACTACGAGCGAGGGGTTCGCTGTGGGATCGATCAGCCGCACGATTGCGGCGATGATCGGGCCGATCGCGCCCCCGACGACGGTCTGATAGAACAGAGGAACCTGGCGGTGGTCGAGTACCGAGGTGATCCAGTCGATGATCCAGGTGGCCACGAATGCGGCGATGATCACGGTCGGGCCGGCGCCGATGAGCACGGCGGCGCCCGCTCCGACGAGGCTCCAGCCGATGCGGCGCCACTGCTTGGGTACCTGCGGCTTGGAGCTCACGATCGTCGCCAGAATTTTTCGGGCTTCGGCGACTTCGATTGGCTTCTCGATGATGTCCGCGATCAGTTCCGACGTCGCGGTGAGCTTGGAATAGTCGAGCGTGCGGTACTTCACATTGCGGCTGCGAATGATCGACTCGTGCGTCAACGCATCTTCCTGCGTGAGCGTGATGGTTGTGTGCGTGATATTGGCGTCGGTGCCCTTGAGCCCGTACGCGCGGGTCAGCGCGATCATGGCGGCGGTCGCATCTTCGGCACCGGCACCGGCGGTGAAGATGACCTCGGCGAGACGCATGGTGAGATCGAGCACTGCCCGGGTGTAGCCGGAGTGGTCGAGCGAGATGGCGGTGGTTTTGCTAAAACTCATGAGGTGCGCACATCGAGGGGTCCCAAAACGGATGCGGCGGCGGTCGCGTGCGCGGAGTCCGCGTCGGAGGGGTGGAAGAGACCCGCGAGCACGTCGCGGTAGAGCCGCGCGAGTTCGGAGCCTGCGTTGAAGGCGGAGCCGCCCGCGACCTGCACTGCGGTATCGACGACAAACTTGGCGTTCTGGGTGGCCCGATATTTGAGCCCGGACAGCTGAGCGAACCAGGCCGGACCGACCTGCCAGGTCTGCTCGTCGACCGCGCGAGCGAGGGCGTCGATCTGCGGGTAGATGCCGTCCATCGCGATGACGAGCTCGCCCACCCGCCAGCGTGCCACCGGATCCTGTGCGTGCGTGCGCCCATCGTTCTTGCGCGATGTACGTCGGTGCGCGCCCAGGGCTGCGAGCTCGAGCGCCCGCTGGCCGATACCGGTGTACACCGCACTGAGCAGAATTTCAAAGTTGGCGAAAATACCGGCCACGAGCGGGTCGCCGTTCGGGCCGACCGGCAGCTTGCGCACGACCCGGTCGGGGCGGGCGCGCGCGCCCTCCAGCACAGTGCTCTGGCTCTGGCTGGCGCGCATGCCGAGGGTATCCCAGTCGTCTTTCGAGTGGATGCCGGCATCCGCTCGATCGAGAAACGCCCAGACGATCGCAGGGTCGCCCGGGTTGGAAGAATCGAGGCCCAGGGTGCCGAGCCGGGTCCAGGCCGGGGAGAGTGAGGTGAAAACCTTGGTGCCGGTGAACCGGTAGCCGCCGTCTGGCTCGGGGATGGCATCCGTCGTCGAGCCGAAGAGAACGAGGTCGTTGCCGGGTTCGCTCACGCCGAAGGCGAAGATCTCGCCGCGGCCGGCCTCCTCGAGCAGAAAATCGAGCGAGTGATCGCCCTGCGCGGAGAGGCTCGCGGCGACTCCCGTCCAGATCAGGTGCATGTTCACCCCGAGAGCGGTGGCCGGGGCATGCGCGGCGAGCTGGGTCTGCGCGCGAGCAATCTGCTGCAGGGTGCAACCGAGTCCGCCGAACCGAATCGGCACGAGGGCACGCAGGTAACCGGCGGCGACGAGCTCCTCGAGGTCGTCGGAGAAGAACGTGTTGGCCCGGTCATAACCGGCAGCTCGCGAACGGATGCCCGCCAGGATCTGGTCAGAGAGCAGCGGCTCGTTTTGGTCGCTTGTGGGTAGGGAAACGGGCGCTGCCGGAGGCGTTTCGAGCAGGGCTGGCGCAGGGAGAAACTCGGTCACATAGTCAAGCCTATGCAGCCTTGCGCCGGCGTGTGAACAACCGCACGATAAGCAACACAATTGCCCCAAAAATCGCCAGCACGACGAGCCAGGGCAGGGCCACTCCGAGGCCGATCAGCAGGCCGCCGAGGGCTGCGGCGAGGGCGCTCCAGCCGGCGGTGATGCCGGTCCAGAAGTTGTCGGGGCCGCCCGCGGCGACGGTACCCTCCGAGACCAGGTCGAGTTGCAGGGTCGAGTAGTCGATTTGGTCAGCGAGGAAGTCGCGCTGGGACCGCTGGCTTTCCAGCTCACCCTGCCGGCTCGACAGCGTACTCTCGATGCTGATCAGGTCTGCTGTCGTAGTGGCGGAGGCCATCAGCGCGAGCAGCCGGTCGACCGAGGTGGTGAGCGCGGTGATGCGGGCGTCGAGGTCCTGGCTTTGCTGCGTCACATCCTCGGCGGTGAGTGTCACGAAGTTGAGGGTGCCGAGCTTCTTCAGATCGGCCAGGGTGCGGTCGAGTTCGTCGGACGGAATGCGCAGGGTGAGGTGCGCGCTGGCCGGCTGGATGTCGGTGGCCGGGTTTTCGCTGCGGCTGTCCACCCGTCCGCCGGCCTGTTCGGTAAGGGTGACGGCGGTTTCGCTTGCCGCGACCGGGTCGGTGGTCGTGATCGACATGGATCCGGTGGTGATGACGTCGCGGTTCGTGGTCTTCACAGCGCCCGTGGTGCCGGTGACCAGGCTTCCGTCGCCCGCCTTGTCACCCTCAGCGGGAACAGCCCCGCTGGAGATACTTCCCGACGAATCCGTGGTCACGGAACTGCCGCTGTTTGCCGTGCACCCCGCCAGCAACACGGCCGTCAGAAGAACCGCGATGACACCCCACGTTCGTCTCATACCTCACCGTACCGAGCGTTGTGGGGGCAGTGTCTGGGGGCAGTCTGGGAGTCGGATCACAATTGGGACTCGGCGCCCAGCCCCCGAAGTATGGTCTTGGAATACGCGGTTCAACCCGACCGCTCACACGATCAGGAGGACAACATGGGATTCGTCGACAATGCCAAGGATGCACTCGATGCCACCGGCAAGAAGATCGGTCGAGCAGTGGACGACGCCAAGGACCGCATCGATGACAAGGTCGACGAGGCTAAAGCCAATGCCAAGGTGAAGCAGGCCGAGGGCGACGTGAAGCATGCTGAAGCCGAGCGTAACGCGACCGAGGCTAAAAATGACCTGAAGGCCACGCTGCGCGACGATACCTAGCGCATGTCTTGGTGGGCGGAACGGATGCGCACGACGCGTCGGTCCTGCCCACCACTTTTGCACGTCGCAACGGATGCCGGCACCGGCCCGGTCGTCCTCCTGGTGCACGGCATCGCATCGTCTTCGATCACCTTCTACGAGGTGATTCCGCTGCTGACGCCGAACCATCGCGTGATTGCCGTGGATATTCTGGGCTTTGGTCAGTCGCCGGCGCCGATCGGTTGCCAATACCGACTGGAGGATCATGTCGGGGCCTTGAGCGCGACCATCCGCTCGCTGAAGTTGCGCGAGCCGTTCGTGCTCGTCGGCCACTCGCTGGGCAGCCTGATCAGCACACGCTACGCGGCGATGGAGCGACACGGCAGTGTCGCGACATTCTGGCGGCGTCTGGCCGGTCGCGGCACGGTATCACGCGTGGTCTTGGTCGGGCCGCCGGTCTACGTCTCACCGAGCGACATCGGCGATTCGCGGGTCAGGGCGCGGGTCAGCGCGTACCTGCGGGCCTACGATTTTCTGCGCGCCAACAAGGAATTCACGCTCGCCAACGCCGCGATCATGTCGCGCCTGCTACCCAAGGGCATCTTCGAACTCACCGAGAAGACCTGGACCCCCTTCATCAAATCCATGGAGCACTGTATCGAATCGCAGACCGTGGTGAGCGACATCGCGAGCCTGACGGTGCCGGTCGACGTGATCTACGGAGCGTTCGACGCATTCATCGCGCAGGGCAGCATGACCATTATCGAGCGGATGCGCCACGTCACCATGCACCGCGTGGAAGCCAACGACCACATCATTCGGAAGCGCCTGGCGCGGGTGCTCGTGAAGGTCATCAACAGCGAAACTACACGGCCGGGAAGGTGGCGCCGGTGAGTTCCCCGGACAGCGACCAGAGACGGCGGGCATCCGCTTCGTCGAGCGAGCGCGGGGGCAGCCTGGCGGGCGCGGGGGCGCCGGTGAGTTCGCCGAATCCACCGGGACCGTAGTAGCCGCCGCCGGCCGCTGCCGGGCTCGTCGCCGCGTAGAGCGCTGGCAGGATGCCCTGGTCGACCTGCTGCCAGATCCAGCCAATGTGGTGGGTGGCTTCGTTGACGGCGAGGAAGACCCGGGCCGAGGCTCCCTTGTGGGTGGGTCCGGTGATCTGCAGGTTCGTGACGGTTGCACCCGGGTGCGCGGCGATGCTGCGCAGACCCCAGCCGCCGACGACGCTGCGCCGGTTGAGTTCGCGCGCGAACACGAGCGTGGCGAGCTTGGAGAGCGCGTAGGCGCGGTGCGGCCGGTAGCGCAAGCCGTGCAGGTCGTTGAAATCGAGGCGTCCGGTGCGGGCGATCAGGCTTGAAAGACTCACGACCCGGCTCGTTGTGGCGGCGCGCAGCAGCGGCAGCAGGTGAGCGGTGAGCGCGAAATGGCCGAGGTGGTTGGTGCCGAATTGCAGCTCGAAGCCGTCTTCGGTCTCGTCGCGCACCGGTGGCATCATGATGCCGGCGTTGTTGAGCAGAATATCGATCGGGCGCCCTTCTTTCGTGAGCTCCGCACCGAATTTGGCGATGCTCGACAGCGAAGCCAGATCGAGACGACGGATGCTGACGCTCGCCTCCGGGGTCTGCTCACGAATGCGTCTCACGGCCGCTGCACCCTTGTCCTCGTTGCGCACGGCGAGGATGACCTCGGCGCCCGCGCGGGCGAGGCGGCCGGTGAGGCCGAATCCGAGGCCGCTGTTGGCGCCCGTGACGACGGCAAGCTTGCCGTGCAGGTCGGGAACCTGGATGTCGGGGAGGTGCATGGCGCGCGTGGTCATGGGGCTCCCGTTTGTCGTAGAGCTCCATCCAACCCCGTTTGGAGGGTGGAAGTCACGCGGCGGCCGAGGCCTGAGGCGGATTCACGGCTGCGCGGTCAGGCGGCCGAGCGCTGCGGCGGGTCGCCGACGCGCCCGAGAGCATCGACGATTCCGCTGGCCGCATTTCTCATGGTCCGCCCAGAGCCGCTCCGATAAGCTGAGCGCGCGGTTGTAGTTCACAGCCGCCCCCCGTAACGAGGAGCTTGTTCGTATGACTGTGATCGAGGAATTCCTCATGCCCGGCGGCGGCACGAGCATCAACACCCTGCCCAAGGTTTCGCTGCACGACCACCTCGACGGCGGCCTGCGCCCGCAGTCCATCATCGAACTGGCCGACTCCATCGGATTCGTGCTTCCCACGACGGATGCCGACGCGCTCGGTGAATGGTTCTCCGACCAGTCCAACGCTGGTTCGCTCGTGGAATACCTCAAGACCTTCGACGTCACGACCGCGGTCATGCAGACCCGCGAGGGACTCAGCCGGGTCGCCCGCGAATTCGTCGAGGATCTCGCCGACGATGGCGTCATCTACGGTGAGGTGCGCTGGGCTCCCGAGCAGCACCTGGCCCGCGGCCTCACCCTCAACGAGGTCGTCGAAGCCGTGCAGGACGGCATCGAAGCCGGCATCGAGAACGTCGAAGAGTCAGGCCGCAGCATTCGCATCGGCCAGCTCATCACCGCCATGCGCCACGCGAACCGCGGCCTCGAGATCGCCGAACTCGCCGTGCGCTACCGCTTCGACGGCGTTGTCGGCTTTGACATCGCCGGCGCGGAAGCCGGCTTTCCAGCTGGCAACCACCGCGCAGCGTTTGACCTGCTCGCCCGCGAATTCATGCCGGTCACCGTGCACGCTGGCGAGGCCGACGGCCTGGACAGCATTCGCAGCGCCCTATTCGACGGCCGTGCGTTGCGCCTCGGCCACGGCGTGCGACTCGCCGAAGACGTCACCATCGAACGCCAGGACGACGACAACACCTTCGTCACCCTCGGCCCGGTGGCCCAGTGGGTGCGCGATCGCGAGATCACGCTCGAACTGAGTCCTTCGTCGAACCTGCAGACCGGGGCGGTCGCCGCCTGGGGCGAGGAACTCTTCGACCACCCGTTCGACTTGCTCTACCAGCTTGGTTTCAAGGTCACCGTCAACACCGACAACCGTCTGATGAGCGACACCACCCTCACCCAGGAACTGGCCCTGCTTGCCGATGCCTTCGGCTACGACGTCGGCGACCTCGAGATCTTCCAGCTCAACGCAGCCCACGCGGCGTTCCTGCCGTTGGAAGACCGTGAAGAGCTGGTCGAGGCCATCGAAGCCGGCTTCGGCGACGCCTGACGCTGGCTGATCCGAAGCGCCAGCGCACCAAGCACCACCCCGCAGAACCGAAGGAATCATGTCCCTGCCGCATCTCCCGCTTGACGCAATCACGATCGGTGCGCACGCCGACGACTGGCCGGCCGCCATCACGGCGGCCGGTGACGCCCTCGTGCGTTCCGGTGCCGCCACATCCGCTTATACCGAGCGCATGATCGAGGTGATTCGCGAATTCGGTGCCTACATCGTGATCGCGCCCGGCCTGGCGCTCGCGCACGCCCGCCCGGGAGCGGATGTTCTCACAGACGGACTCTGCGTGGTCACCCTCGTCGAGCCGGTCACCTTCGGGCACCCCCACAACGACCCGGTCAGCGTGATCGTGGGCTTGGCCGTTGCCGGTGCCGACGACCACCTGCAGTTCGTCGCCGAACTCGCCAACGTGTTCAACGACCCGACGGTGATTCCGGCCCTGGCCGGCGCCACCAACGCCGAGTTCGTGCAGAGCGTGTTCGAGCGGACTGCCTCATGAAGATCGTCGTGATGTGCGGTATCGGCCTGGGTACCTCCGCCATTCTCAAAGTCAATACGGAGCGCGCGCTCGAACGCCTCGACATCGATGCGAGTGTGCTGGCTACCGATGTCGCCGGCGTGCGCGCCGCCGCGGCCGACGCCCAGGTCATTTTGACCTCGTCTGAGCTGGTCGACGCGATCGGCAAGACCAACGCCGACGTCATCGTCATCAACAACTACTTCGATGTCGACGAACTGGTCGTCAAGCTCGACATCGCTCTGGGTTCCTAGAACCCCGCGTTCCACCCCCACCGCTGTCGCGGACGGGGCCCGGGCCCCGTCCGTGGGCCCAGCTTATAAACTGGGCCCACGGTCAAAAGGTGGGCCCGGCGAGCGGATTTTCCCACGCCGCACCGGAGGCCGCCAGCTAGGCGATCAGCGCCCGCATGCCCCGATCGAGCTCGTCGAGGGCGGCCTGCGCGGCAGAACGGCGCTCCACCAGAGTGCCGACCGGGCAGCGGGTATCGATGTACACCTTGAGCTTTGGCTCGGTTCCACTCGGGCGCATCATCACGCGCGACCCATCGGTCAAGCGGATGCGCAACACATCGCTCGGTGGCAAATCGCCCAGCCCCCAACGAAAATCGTCGATTTCGTCGACCCGAATACGGCCGACGTGGGTGGGTGGGGATTCCCGCAGTCGCGTCATGACCAGGGCGATCGTCGAGAGTTCAGAGACCCGCACGGAGATTTGTCCGGAGGCGAAGTGTCCGAACTTCTCGCTGAACGAGTCGAGATAGCCGGCGAGGGTCGTTCCCTCCGACTTGAGGTCGCTCACCAGCGAAAGCAGCGCCACTGCGGCCGAGATACCATCCTTATCGCGTACGGTATCCGGGTTGACCAGATAGCCGAGCGCTTCTTCGTATCCGTAAACCAGGTTGGGCACCCGCGACACCCATTTGAAGCCGGTGAGGGTTTCTGTGAAGCGCAGGCCGTAGGCATCCGCGACCGCATGCAGTGCCGGCGACGACACGATCGAGCAGGCCAGGGTTCCGGCATCGATGGCGGGCAGAGCGTCGGGATCGTGCGCCGGAGCCATGGCGGCCGCCCGCCAACCCAGAATTGCGCCGACCTCATTACCGCTGAGTCGGCGGTACCCACTCGCACTGGACAGGTCGGGGATGGCCACGGCGAGGCGGTCGGCATCCGGATCGTTGGCGATGATGAGCTCAGCGCCCACCTCGCGCGCGCTCTCGTAGGCCAGGTCCAGCGCTCCGGGTTCTTCCGGATTCGGAAAGGCGACGGTCGGAAAAGCGGCGTCCGGTGCGATCTGGGCATCAACGAGGGTCGGTAGGTCGAATCCGGCCTTCTCCAACACCCGACGCGTGGTGTCCCAACCCACGCCGTGCATCGCGGTGTACACCGCGTTCACCTGCGCGCGGGGCGTGTGGGCGATGCCGGCCGTCGCCGCGATGTAGGCGTGCACGACGTCTTCTTCGGCGGTTTCATAGCTGCCGCGCGGCAGGTGCAGAACGTGTTCGTCGGCGGCAACGCGCAGAATCTCGGTCGAGATGGCCAAGTCGTCGGGGGAGACGATCTGTGCGCCATTGTTCGCGCCGCCCAGGTAGACCTTGTAGCCGTTATCGATCGCAGGATTATGTGAGGCGGTTACCATCACGCCGCAGCTCGCGTCGAGGTGCCGTACCGCGAAGGCGAGTACGGGTGTCGGGAGCAGACGAGGCAAGAGGATGGCGCGCACCCCCGCTCCAGCCATGATCGCCGCCGTGTCGGTCGCGAAGACCTGTGAGTTCTTGCGTCCGTCATAGCCGATGACCACCGACGGCGTGACGCCAGAAGCAGCACGCCGGCGCAGATAGGTCGCGAGGCCGGCCGCTGTCTGCGAGACCAGCACGCGGTTCATGCGGTTCGGTCCGGCGGAGATCTCGCCGCGCAGCCCGGCCGTGCCGAATGCGAGCCGGGTGTCGAACCGCGAATGCAGATTGGACAGGGCCGTGGTGTCGCCGTCGTCGACGGCGTTGATCAGAACGCGAAGTTGCGCCTGCGTTTCCGGGTCGGGATCCTGGTTCAGCCAGGCCCGAGCGGCCTGCAGCAGCGCAATGGTGCGATTGGTCGAGGTCTCCGGCGTCTCGTGTGCCACGGGCGCAGTCGCAAGCTCGTCGACGTCATCGCTGGCAGCGCCGTCGGACGTGATCGTCGAAATGGCAACGGTCGGTTCGAAGCCGGCATCGTCGCTGTTGTGCATGATCGTCGAAATGGCGACCGTGGGTTCGGAGGCGTCGTCGGGGTTGTGCGTGATCGGCAGGGCGCGGGTCGGAGTGTGGATCTCATCGGCTGTGTCCGGGTCGAGAACCTGCGGCGCGGCATCCGGGGTGGGTGGCGGCGTGACCTGCGGCGCGGCATCCGCTGGCGGGCCGGAATGGCGACCGCCGGTGCGCTCGGTCGGCCGGTCGTCGTTGTTATCGGAATGGCCAGCGTCGGGGCGGTCGGAGCCCGTCACAGCGCGGCCACGATCCGGGCGAGGAGTGCGCTGATCACCGGTTCGGCCAGCGCGCCGGCCTCGATGACTTCGCCGTGGCTGAGCGGGGTTTTCTGAATGCCGGCGGCGAGGTTGGTGATGAGCGAGAGGCCGAGCACCTCCATTCCGGCTTGCCGGGCCGCGATGGCCTCGAGCGCGGTCGACATACCCACGATGTGACCGCCGATGGCCTTGGCCATCTGAACTTCGGCCGGGGTCTCGTAGTGCGGCCCGCGAAACTGGCAGTACACGCCCTCGTCGAGCGTCGGGTCGATGCCGCGGGCGAGATCGCGAAGCCGCTTCGAGTACAGGTCGGTCAAGTCGACAAAGTTCGCGCCCTCGACCGGAGAATCAAAAGTCAGGTTGATGTGGTCGCTGATGAGCACCGGGGTGCCCGGCGTCCACGATTCACGGATGCCGCCGGCCCCGTTGGTCAAGATCATCGTCGTCGCTCCGGTCGCCGCCGCCGTGCGCACGCTGTGCACGACCCGGCGTACACCGTGGCCCTCGTAGTAGTGCGTGCGGGCGCCGATCACGAGGGCGCGCTTGCCGCTGGGAAGAAGAATGGAGCGCAGGGTGCCGGCATGGCCGGCCAGGGCGGGAGCGCTGAACCCGGTGATGTCTGCGGCAGCCACTGTGTGGGTGGTCTCGCCGATCAGGTCGGCGGCCCTGGCCCAGCCGCTGCCGAGCGTGAGAGCGATGTCGTGTCGGGGAACCCCCGTGATGCCGGCGATCTCCGCGGCGGCCGACTGTGCTGCCTCAAACGGATCTGTTTCGGGCAGGTCCAACGGGTTGATCTCGTTCGTGAACATTTGACTACTCTAGAACCCCCGCCTCGGGCACGGAGATTCTGAGCGAATTCTGCTCTCGGCGCGCCGAACGGGCGCCGAGACGATCATTCGGCTCAATTTCGCTCTTTTCGACGCTCACGCGGACTGTGCGGTCGATGAACCGGTTTGGCGGGAACTGCGCGCCTTGAGAGAATAGAAACATGGCCTATGAGTTCGAACGCAAGCAGCGCATCGCAGTACTGGGCGGTGGGCCCGGCGGATACGAAGCGGCCATCGCCGGAGCACAACAGGGTGCCGACGTCACCCTCATCGAAAGTGTCGGAGTCGGCGGTTCCGCCGTGATAACGGATGTCGTCCCGTCCAAGTCTCTGATTGCCACGGCCGAGGCCTCGAATTCGATCGGCGAGGCGACCGACCTCGGTGTGCAGTTCTTCGTGCGCGGCGAAACCGGCAAACCCCTGCGCCCCGAGGTGGCCATCAACCTGGCCGCCGTGAATAAACGACTGCTCGCCCTCGCCCGCCAGCAGTCCGAAGACATGAAGGCCACCCTCATTCGCGCCGGTGTGCGCTATGTTCAGGGCCACGGCCGTCTCGATGGCACCACCGGCATCATCGTGGCCACCTCCGGCGACTCAACGGCCACCGACTTCGACCGCATCGATGCCGACACTGTCGTCGTCTCTGTGGGCGCCAGCCCCCGCGTGCTCGCGTCAGCGCTACCCGACGGTGAGCGCATTCTCACCTGGACCCAGCTCTACAACCTCAAGGCCATTCCCGAACACCTCATCGTGGTCGGCTCTGGCGTCACCGGCGCCGAGTTCGCCTCGGCCTACCGCGCCCTCGGCGCGAAGGTCACTCTCATCTCCAGCCGTGACCAGGTTCTGCCCGGAGAAGACGCCGATGCCGCGAACGTCATCGAAAACGTCTTCAAGCGTAACGGCATGATCGTGCTCTCCAAGTCGAGGGCCTCCTCGGTCGAGCGCACCGAGACCGGCGTCGTCGCCATGCTCGAAGACGGACGCACGGTCGAAGGCAGCCACTGCCTTATCGCCGTCGGCTCCATTCCGAACACCGCCAACATTGGCCTCGAGCAGGCCGGCGTGCAGATCACCGACTCCGGACATATCCAGGTCAACCGGGTCGCCCGCACCTCGATTCCGAACATCTACGCAGCCGGCGACTGCACGACCGAGATTCCGCTGGCATCCGTGGCGTCGATGATGGGCCGCACCGCGGTGTTCCACGCCATGGGGGACACCGTCAATCCGATCGAGATTCGCAACGTTGCCGCGAACATCTTCACCCAGCCCGAAATCGCCACCGTCGGCTACACCCAGAAGCAGATCGAAGACGGGCTCGCCCAGGGTGAGATCTACAAGCTGCCGCTCTCGCAAAACCCGCGAGCCAAAATGATGGGAATCAAGGACGGCTTCGTGAAGCTGTTCGCCCGCACCGGCAGCGGCACGGTCATCGGAGGCGTCATCGTCGCCCCCAAAGCCAGCGAACTCATCTTTCCGCTCGCACTGGCCGTCGAACACCGGCTCACCGTCGACGAAGTTGCACGCACCTTCCCGGTCTATCCCTCGCTGACCGGGTCCATAACGGATGCGGCGCGCGCCATGCACATCGTCCTCTAGGTCTGGACGTCATCGGTTGGTTTTCGAGGTGGGCCGTGGGAGCAGATGCCCTGCCCCCAACCTCGTCAACGACGCATGCGCAGGCTGTCGAAAACCCGCAGCCGACGGCGAAAACTAGGCGGCGACGGCGAAAGCTAGGCGGCGTCGGAGACCGTGAGCAGAACGCTGCCAGAGGAGACCGTTTCGCCGACGATAGCGGCAACGTTGCCGATCGTGCCGTCACGGTGGGCAACGAGCGGCTGCTCCATTTTCATGGCCTCGAGTACGAGCAGCAGGTCTCCCTTGACCACGGTGTCACCTTCGGCAACGAGCAGCTTGATGATGGTCGCCTGCATTGGCGCCGTGACGGCGTCTCCGGTGGCGGTGTCGACGGAGTGCAGGCCGCCGCGACGCCTCGGGGCTGGGCCGACCGAGCGGGCGCTTGCGCCGCCGGGCAACAGTCGAGTGGGCAGGGTGACCTCAATGCGCCGCCCCTCCACCTCGACGACGATGCTGTGGCGTTTCTGCTGGCCGACGGCGTCTTCCATGCTGCCGCTCCACGGTTCGATGTCGTTCTCGAACTCGGTCTCGATCCAGCGGGTGAAGACGGTGAACGGCTTGCCGTCGGTCGGCGCAAAGGCAGGGTCGCGCACGACCTTGCGGTGAAAGGGCAGCACGGTGGGCAGGCCGGCCACCTCGAACTCGTCGAGAGCCCGGCGCGAACGCTCGAGGGCTTCCTCGCGGGTCGCGCCGGTGACAATGAGCTTGGCCAAAAGTGAGTCGAACGATCCGCTGATCACGTCACCAGACTGAACGCCGGTGTCGACGCGCACGCCGGGACCGCCCGCGGGCTTGAACACGTGTACCGGGCCGGGCGCTGGCAGAAAGCCGCGGCCGGCATCCTCTCCGTTGATACGAAATTCAAACGAGTGAGCGGATGCGACGGGGTCACCATAGGTGAGCTCGCCACCCTCGGCGAGGCGGAACTGCTCGCGCACCAGGTCGATGCCGGTGACCTCTTCGGAGACCGTGTGTTCAACCTGCAGGCGAGTGTTGACCTCGAGGAACGACACCGTTCCGTCCTGGCCGATGAGAAACTCGCAGGTGCCGGCACCGACGTAGCCGACCTCCTTGAGGATGGCCTTGGAAGCGCGGTACATCTCGTCGCGCTGCGCATCGGTGAGAAACGGAGCCGGAGCTTCTTCGACGAGCTTCTGGTGCCGGCGTTGTAGCGAGCAGTCGCGGGTCGACACGACGACGACGTTGCCGTGCATGTCGGCCAGACATTGGGTCTCGACGTGGCGGGGGGAATCGAGGTACTTCTCGACGAAGCATTCGCCGCGACCAAAAGCTGTGATGGCCTCCCGGGTGGCTGAATCAAACATCTCGGCGACCTCGTCGCGGGTGCGGGCCACCTTGAGGCCGCGCCCGCCACCACCGAAGGCAGCTTTGATCGCCACGGGCAGGCCGTGCACGTCAACGAAGGCGAGTACCTCGGCCGCGTCGCTGCAGGGGTTTAACGTGCCTGGCGCCATGGGGGCGTTGACCTTTTCGGCAATTTTGCGGGCCGAGACCTTGTCGCCGAGCTGCTCGATGGCTTCGGGAGAGGGCCCGATCCAGGTCAGGCCGGCGCCGATCACGGCGCGGGCGAAGTCGGCATTCTCGGCCAGAAAGCCGTAGCCGGGGTGCACGGCGTCGGCGCCGGAACGCCGGGCGATCGAGAGGATCTTGTCGATGACCAGGTACGTTTCGGCGCTGGTGGTGCCGTCGAGACCGTACGCCTCATCGGCCAGGCGGGCATGAAGAGAGTCGCGATCCTGGTCGGCGTAGACGGCGACAGAAAGAATTCCACTGTCTTTCGCGGCACGGATGACCCGAACGGCGATCTCGCCTCGGTTGGCGATGAGGACCTTCGTTATGAGTGACACAATCACTTAGCCTATTGCCCGTCGTCGCATCCCTTTTGGTTCTGTCCCACAAAAAGACCCGGCAGATTATTGTGAATGCCTACAATTACAGTGCTCCGGGGCGATTCCACAGGGTCGGCCACTCATGCCCCAGAGTGCGCACCAGCCGCCGCAGCGTCGGAAGAGACAACCCCACCACGGTGGATGGATCGCCGACGATGCTCGTGATGAAGGGAGCGCCGAGGCTGTCAATGGTGAATGCGCCTGCCACAAACAAAGGCTCCCCGGTGGCGACATAGGCGTCGAGCTCGGCGTCGTCGAGGTCGTCGGCAAAGGTCACCTCGGCCGCCACGGCCGCGCCGATCGCCCGGCCAGGCACGCCGTCGGCGACCTCGATCAGCCAGTGCCCTGAATACAGCGTTCCCGTGCGCCCGCGCTGGCGCTCCCAGCGTTCCCGAGCAGCCTCAGCGGTGTGCGGCTTGCCGTAGATGACGCCGTCGAGCACGAACACCGAGTCGCCGCCCAGCAACAGCCCGGTCAGCGGCTTCGGGAGTGAAGCGGATACCGCAGCTTCCGCTTTCGCGCGCGCCAGCAGTTCCACGAGCACGCGCGGCTCCAGAGCCGAGCCCACCGCGGCCTCGGTTTCGGCGACGACCCGAGCCTCATCGACGTCGGGGTTGATCAGGACGGGTTCGATGCCGGCCGCGCGCAGTAGGGCGAGGCGGGCCGGAGACGTGGAAGCCAGGTAGAGGCGCATGCGGTCCTTTCGACGAAGGGTGAGCGTCTATTCAAGCAGGCCAGGAGGGACAGTCGGCGAGGGGGTGTGGGATCATCATTAGATGAGCAACACGAGTCACCAGCCCCAGGCCTTTGAGCCGACATCCTCGGCGAGTGTCGGCGACGAGCTTGAACTGAATATCACCAACGTCGCCCACGGGGGAATCTTCATCGCCCGTCACGAGGGGCGCGTGATTTTCGTCAGCGACACCCTTCCCGGTGAACGGGTGCGCGCCCGCCTCACCGAGGCCAATCACAAGAGCTTCTGGCGCGCCGAAACGGTCACCGTCCTCGACGAAGCCCCCGAACGTCAGCCGCACATCTGGAGTGCGGCATCCGTTGATCGCGCCCCCGAAGACCGCGCCGGCGGCGCCGAATTCGGCCACATCGATCTCGGCTTTCAACGCGAACTCAAGCGCCGGGTGCTCTCCGATGCCTTGCAGCGCATGGCCGGGATCAGCACTGATGTCGTCGTGGAGCCGGTCGCGGTCAGCGCGAAGGCCAGCCCCGGCGACGCGATGGACGGCACCGGATGGCGCACCAGAGTCAGTCTGCACGTGGCCGCAGACGGAACCATCGGCCCGTACGCAGCCCGCAGCCACCGCGTCATCCCGGTCGATGATCTGCCGCTTGCCGAGCACGAGCTCGAACTGCGCGCCCCGCTCGACACCCTGTTCCACAACGCTGCGACAGTCGACCTGGTCGCGCCGAGCAAGGGCGACGTGCAGGTGCTCGTCTCCGCCAAAGATATGAACGGTAAGCCCAAGCGAGTGCCGCACGGTCTCATTCACGAGATCGTCGCCGACCGCGAGTTCGAATTGGACCGCTCGGGCTTCTGGCAGGTGCACTCAATGGCCGCCGACACCCTGTACCACGCGGTGCAGAACATCATCGACCCCGCCATGTTCGACCCGCGCGCCTCCAACCTCGACCTGTACGGCGGTGTTGGCCTGCTTGCCGCGGCCGTCGGCGATAAATTCGGCCCGACAACCCGCATCACCTCGGTAGAGAGCGACCCCGAAGCGGTCGCTTTCGCCGCTCGCAACCTCAAGGAATGGGCCGGCGCGACCGCCGAAGCCGAACGGGTCGACCGTTTTCTGCAACGACTGCTGCGCGAAGCGGATGCCTCCGAACGGGCCCGTCTCGCCGCCGCGACGGTGGTGCTCGACCCGCCGCGCTCCGGCGCCGGCAAGGCCGTCGTCGATCAGCTGGTCGCCCTCGCACCACAACAAATCGTTTATGTAGCCTGTGACCCCGTGGCTCTCGCCCGTGACGTGGCGCTGTTTCGGACGCAGGGGTATGAGCTGAAGAACCTGCGTGCTTTCGACCTGTTTCCCAATACCCACCACGTCGAGGCCGTCGCACTGCTCTGCAAATAGCTATCGTTGACACCAGACAAACCAAAGGCAGCCCTACCGTGAGCCACGCAGTTATTGATTCCGCACCATCCATCCCCCCCGATGCCCCCGTTCGGGTCGGAATTGTCGACGACCATGAGTCGGTGCGACTGGGCTTGCAAGCCGCCTGCGAGAACGCCGGCTACGAAGTCTTGTTCGCTTCAGCAACCGCTCAGGGACTCGTTGACGGCCTCGCCGGGCGCACCTGCGACGTGATCGTGCTCGACCTCTCGCTCGGCGACGGGTCTCTCGTCACCGACAACGTGCACCTGGCGGCGACCACCGGCTCCGCTGTGCTTGTACACAGCATTGCCGACCGCGTCGCTTCGGTGCGAGAAGCCCTTGCTGCCGGCGCTGCCGGAGTCATTCCCAAGTCGTCCCCGACCACCACCGTCATGGCGGCCGTCGCATCCGTTGCTCGAGGCGATGTGCTCAACAACCTCGAGTGGGCCAGCGCCATCGACGCCGACCGCGACTTCGCCAAGGCGCAGCTCGGTCGCCGCGAACGCGACGTGCTGCACCTCTATGCTTCGGGACTGCCGCTCAAGATGGTCGCCATGCAGCTCGGTATTGCGCACTCCACCGCCCGCGAATACCTCGACCGCATTCGGGTGAAGTATGTCGAGGTCGGGCGTCCCGCTCCGACCAAGGTCGACCTGCTGCGTCGCGCCGTCGAAGACGGAATCCTGCCCGGGCTCGACGCCACCGAAGCTGACCGCGGTGTCTAAACGGGCCGCCCGCGAGGGCGACCAGAATCGCCAGGGTGCCCTGGTCTTCACGGCAACTAAACCGTTCACCGAGGTCGGTGACGACGGATTTCAGGTCGACGGCAGCCTGTTCGACCGCGCGCGGCAGCCGCGCAACCCGATCAGCCGCGCCCAGATCGAAATTGTGCTGTCGCGGTCGGTGGCCGCCGTGGCCGTGATCTTCGCCCTGCAGACCCTGCCGGTCATGCTCGCGCAACTGGACAGCCGCAAAGCTTCGGCGGCCGTGCCCATTGCGATCGTTCTGGCACTCGTGATTGTGATCTTCGTCACTGCGACGCTGACCCGGGAGGGCATCCGTACCGCTGCGGGCGCAGTGGCGGCCGTGTATCTTGCCGCACTTTTTGTATGGCCGCCACTCATGATCGATCCCACCGCGGTGCTCGATAGTAAACCATGGCTCTGGTACCTCTGCGGTGTCGCCACCTCGTGCGCGGCAATTGCACTGCCCTTGGCGTGGGCGGTCGTCTACACCGTGATTACTCCGGCCACCTTTGGGCTCCTGCGGGTACTGCCCTCCGGCGGCGAGGCCGAGAACCTGGTCGCCGTGCTCGACACTTTTTACGCCATGCTGCTCGGCGGAACGGTGCTCATCATCATCTACGTACTGCGCCAGGCCACAGCACGGGTCGATACTGCCCAGTCCAACGCACTCGCCAAATACGCCGTAGCGGTGCGACATCACGCGACTGAGGTGGAACGGGTTGAGGTCGACTCCATCGTGCACGACAGTGTGCTTGCGACGCTGCTCTCGGCGGCAGGCGTGCGCAATGCCAAGGGAGCCGAGCTGGCCGCCGCTATGGCGCGCAGCGCCATCATCCGCTTGCAGGTGGCCAGCGGAGAACGAAACGTCGATGATGCCGCGGTCAGCGTCAGCCAGCTGGCGGCGCGCATTCGTTCCGCCGCGATGGCGACCGGAATGTTCACCGTGACCGAGCTGTGCGTGGTCGGCCTCACTCTTCCCGAGCACGCCGCAGAGGCGCTCTACTCGGCCAGCGTGCAGGCCATGGTCAACAGCGTGCAGCACGCGGGCCCCGCACAATCGCGCACCGTCACGGTGGGCGGTGACGACCAGAGCGGATGCATCATCTGCATCAGCGACACCGGCGGCGGTTTCGACGTTTCCAGCGTCGCCAGCGGCCGGCTGGGGCTGCGCGTGTCGATCCATGACCGAGTGGCCGCCGCCGGTGGCGTGGCCGTTCTGCGCACGAGCCTGGGCCACGGCACGACCATCACCCTCACCTGGCCGCGGCCCGACGCGCCAAACCAGGTGAGCGGTGACCCGTCGGCCGAGGCGAGGGGCTCGTCGTCCGGGCGAGACGCGGGCACCCGATGATGGCCGGTTCCGTGGTTGTTTCTCGCACCCTGGCGCTCATCGTGGCCGCTTTCTTCTCGGGCTACCATGTGCTGCTCGGCGTATATTCGCTCGACCAGCCGGCGTCGGCAACGCCGATTTTGGCGGCGATGAGCCTGTATGTCGTGGCGACGGTCGCGAGTCTCTGGACCAGCAGCTCCATGCGCATGTCACTGCCGCTGGCCCTGTTCAACGTGGGTGTTTCGGTGGCGATTCCGTTGATCGTGGGCAGCCAGCTCGACGGATCCTCCGGCACGCTCGGGTATGCCACCTGGTACGTGGCCGCGATCGGCACCCTCATGACGATCACCGCTGCCCGCAAACGCCCGCAGCTGGCCCTGCTGGGTGTCGGCACGCTCGTGCTGCACAGTGTCGTCTGGGCCGGTGTTGGCGAGCTGGGGCACTTGGGCGTCATCGGCAGCGTGGTCTGGGTCGTCGCGGCCGTGCTGCTGTCGAGAGCACTCGTGAAGGCCAACCGGGATGCCCGCCAGTATGGAAGGGCCGAGCGGGAGGCGAGCGGATGGCATGCCGCTCAGGAGGCCCACCTCTATGAGCGCCAGGTACGGTTGACCCAAACCATGCGACTGGCCATGCCCATGCTGCGGCGCATCAGCGAAAGCGATGGCGATCTCAGTGAGGACGACCGGCAGGAGTGCCGACTACTCGAAGCAGCAATTCGCGACGAAATCCGTGGGCGGCGTCTGCTGAACAACGCCGTGCGCGAACAGGTCATGGCCGCCCGTCGACGCGGTGCGAGCGTCACCCTGCTCGATGAAGGCGGGATAGACGATCTCAGCGGATCCCCCCTGGAGATCGTGCTCAACACCCTGGCAACCGCCATCGGCGGCACCACGGCCGACAGGATCATTGCTCGTACATCTGCCGACAGCGCGACCATCGCGGTCACCGTGGTGGGCCTGAGCAGCCCTGACCCGGCCGTGAGCGCCCTCGGACCGGACTCGTCCGGTGAAGAAGAAGTAGACCTGTGGATAGAAATTCCCCGAAAGGTCGCGCGCGTCGTTTCCGACTGAGGCTGACGGCGTCAGGCGGGGCATACGCGAAAGGGGATCAGCCGAAGCTGATCCCCTTTCGATTATTCGAGAAAGGACGACAACCCGAATGCCATCCGTTCCCGCCCCCAACACATTCGCTCGCTTACCCTAGATAGCGAATGATCGGTGGTGGCACTCCAAGAGCGTCACCGAGCCTTACTAGTCTGCACTATCAAACTCATGCTGACAGTCGGCATTTAGGAGGACAGACGCACCGGTGGATGCACGCATTAGCCGGTGAAGCCGCGCCAGCGGTTGGCGCCCGCGTGCACCGGCACCCGAATAGGGCGCTGGTTTTGCTGCCAGGCACTCTGACCGAGTTCCGGCGCGGCCCGGCGCTCGTCGGATTCTTCCCGCAACAGGCCGCGGATGATGGCGGTCACCGCCGACACCTCGACAGCACTGACACGGTGGGTCACAAAAACCAGCTCCGACGGATCGAACTCTGACGGCTTCGGCCGCGCGGTGTTAGGTGGCATCGCGGTATGGGATGTCTTCACAGCGGAATGTTCCCGTGTTTCTTGGCGGGCAGGTTCGCCCGCTTGGTGCGAAGAGCCCGCAACGCCTTGATGACCGATACCCGAGTAGCCGCCGGCTCGATGATGCCGTCGAGTTCGCCGCGTTCCGCCGCGAGAAACGGGCTCGCCACGTTGTAGGTGTACTCGTTGGCCAGGCGGGTGCGCACCGCTGCGACGTCTTCACCGGCCTGTTCGGCCGCCTTGATCTCGGCGCGGTAGAGAATGTTCACGGCGCCCTGGCCGCCCATGACAGCGATCTCCGCGGTCGGCCAGGCCAGGTTGGTGTCGGCGCCGAGCTGCTTGGAGCCCATCACGATGTACGCGCCGCCGTAGGCCTTGCGCAGAATAACGGTGACGAGCGGCACGGTGGCCTCGGCGTAGGCGTACAGCAGTTTCGCGCCGCGGCGGATGATTCCGGTCCACTCCTGGTCGGTGCCGGGCAGGAAGCCGGGCACGTCGACGAGGGTGAGTATGGGGATGGAGAATGCATCGCAGAACCGTACGAAGCGTGCGGCCTTCTCGCCGGCTTCGATGTTCAGGGTGCCGGCCATGGCGTTGGGCTGGTTGGCGACGATTCCAATGGAGCGGCCCTCGACCCGGGCGAACCCCACGACGATGTTCGGCGCGTACAACGGCTGCGTCTCGAGAAAGTCGCCGTTGTCCACGATGTGCTCGATGACGGTCTTGACGTCGTAGGGCTGGTTGGGCGAATCGGGGATGATCGAGTTGAGGCGACGGTCGGCATCCGTTGTTTCGAGTTCCACGTCGCTGTCGAACACGGGCAACTCGGCCAGGTTGTTGTCGGGCAGGTAGCTCAAGAGGGCACGGGCGAAGTCGAGCGCGTCGGGCTCATCGCTGGCAAGGTAGTGCGAGACGCCGGAGACCTTGTTGTGGGTGAGGGCTCCGCCGAGCTCTTCCATGCCGACGTCTTCGCCGGTGACGGTCTTGATGACGTCGGGGCCGGTGACGAACATCTGGCTGGTCTTGTCGACCATGATCACGAAGTCGGTCAGAGCGGGGGAGTAGACCGCTCCGCCCGCGGCTGGACCGCAGATGATCGAGATCTGTGGAATGACACCGGAGGCGGCCGTATTGCGGCGAAAGATCTCGCCGTACTTGCCGAGGGCTACGACGCCCTCCTGAATGCGCGCTCCGCCAGAGTCGAGAATGCCGATGATGGGGACCCCGGTCTTGAGGGCGAGGTCCATCACTTTGATGATCTTCTCGCCGGCCACCTCGCCGAGCGACCCGCCGAAGATGGTGAAGTCCTGGGAGTACACGGCCACCTGGCGGCCGTGGATCGTGCCGGTTCCGGTGACGACCGCGTCGCCGTATGGCCGCTTCTTCTCCATGCCAAAAGCCACGGTGCGGTGTCGTACAAACTCGTCGAGCTCCACGAAAGAGCCCTGGTCGAGCAGCAGGTCGACGCGCTCGCGGGCGGTCATTTTGCCCTTGGCATGCTGCTTTTCGATGGCGGTCGCCCCGCTGGCCGTCACGGCTTCGTGATAACGCAGCTTGAGGTCGGCGAGTTTTCCCGCCGTCGTATACAGGTCGGGTGCCTCGGCGGGCGTCTTGTCAGTCACCGTTTCACTCTACCGGCACCCCCCGCACGGTCCCCGTTGACGATGTTCCACAACTTTGCCGGCCAACACTGCACGTTTCCCCCTCCAGCGGTCCATTGGCCAGCTAAAACTCTTCCGCCACGTTCATAACTCCTGCAATTTGGTCAAAAACAGCTCGAAATAGGTGTTTTGAGGCCAGATTCGACAGAATTGCAGGAGTTATGCCGACGAGAGGGTCGCCACCATGGAATTTTCGCTCAGCCGTACCGAGGTGAGCCGGTTCGAGTACCGCTCCGAGGCCACCTCCACCAACGATGTGCTCAAAGAACAAGCCACGGCGGATGCCGCAGCCTGGCCCGACCTCTCGGTCATCGTCACCGACAACCAGACCCAGGGGCGTGGCCGGCTCGGCCGCGTCTGGTCGGCCCCGACCGGCAAAGCCCTGGCCATCTCCGTGCTCGTGCGACCGAAGGTGCCGCCCCACGCCCTCGGCTGGTTCCCCCTGCTGGCGGGAGCCGCCATGACCCGCGCCGTGAAAAAAGTCGTCGAGGCGAACATGAAGCCCGTCGAAGGGGTCAAAGAGGCCGAGGACCCCCGCCACGACACGACCCTCAAATGGCCCAACGACGTGCTCATCGACGGCTACAAGGTGTGCGGCATCCTGTGCGAGCTGCTGCCCGACGGGACAGGCATCATCATCGGCGCCGGTCTCAACCTCTCCCTCGACGAACACGACCTGCCCACCCTCACGTCCACCTCGCTGCTGCTGGTCACCCGCACCGCGCCCGACCCCGATCAGGTGCTCGCCGCCTACCTGCACGAACTCGTCACGTTGTACCGGGCGTTTACCTCAGCCAACGGCGACGCCGTCCAGAGCGACCTGCATGCCGCCGTCTCGAAGCTCTGTGGCACGCTCGGCAGAGTCGTGCGCGTGGAACTGCCCGGCGGCACCGACCTAATCGGCACCGCCACCGGCATTGACGCTGGCGGCCGGCTGACCGTCGTCAATCAGGCCGATGGCGAGGAACGGTCTGTCGCCGCCGGCGATGTCACCCACCTGAGGTATTAATAGAAGTAATGAAGAAGAAAACGCAGGGCGAGACCAACGAGACCGAATCCTCCGGCTATGCCCGAGAGAGCCGGCCCGAAAAGGTCATCGCTCGCCTGCGCCCGCACGCTCGCGTGCTGGTCTGGCCGACGCTGCTCCTGTTCGCCCTGGCCGGCGGCACCGGGTACTTCTTCGGCAACATGGCGGAGCCGTGGCAGAACGCCGCTGTGCTCGGCGGCGCCATCGCGCTTGCCATACTCGGCTGGCTGCTGCCGCTCGCCGCCTGGCTCACCAAGCGCTACACGATCACCACCCGCCGCATCATCTTTCGCCACGGATTCTTCGTGCGCACCCGCCAGGAGCTACTGCACAGTCGCGGCTACGACGTGAGCGTGCGGCAGAACTGGGTACAGGCCGGGTTTCACTCGGGTACGGTGCTGATCAATTCGGGGCTGGAGCATCCGCTGGTCTTGACAGACGTTCCCAACGTCGACCTCGTGCAGAGCACGCTGCATGACCTCATGGAAAAGGCGAGCACCGTCATGAGCTCCCGCCGGCAGGAGCAGTCAGCCCCCTCCGCAGAGTCAGCGTTCTGGGGTCGCCGCTAACCGAATCGCCCCGGTGCGCGTGCTGACCAGAGCGATACCAGCGGATGCCGGCGCTCCGCTCCGGCTCGGTGCAAACACCCAGTAGCGGTAGAGCGTGAAACGAAACATTGCCCCGAGCAGCAGACCGACGATGTTGCCTGAGATGTTGTCGGCGAGAACGCTGGTGTAGCCCAGCACGTAGTGGCTGAACCACAGGCAGGCGATGCCAATGCCCATGCCCACGAGGCTCACCGCGAGAAATTCCAGGCCCTCCCGCGCCGTGTGGTCCTGGCGGTTCTTGCTGAAAGTCCAGTACCGGTTGCCCAGCCAGTTCACCAGAATGGCCAGCACCGTCGAGATGACCTTGGCGTAGATGGGGCCGGCGTGTACATCGGCGGAATCCAGCACGGTGGTGCGCAACAGGTTGAACACCGTGAAGTCCACCACGAAGCCCAGCGCACCGACGGCACCGAACTTGAGGCCCTGACTCAGAAAGCTGAGCAGGCGCTGCTTCAGGGTGATCGACATGCATCCGTTCGACGTTCGGTAAAGTGGGGTACAAAGCACTCAAGTCTCGAAGTCTATGGCGTTACGAAATTTTCGGGCTGGGTTAAGACATGGGTTTAGCTGAACGCTTGCAGAGAAAATGGTGAACAGATGGCTCTGACCGTCGGTGTGATTGGAGCGGGCCAGCTCGCCCGCATGATGATTCCCGCGGCCGTGAACCTCGGCATCGAGCTGAAGGTTCTCGCCGAAGCCGATGGTATGTCCGCCGCGCTCGCGGCCGTGAGCGTCGGTGATTACCGCGACCTGGCCACGGTTCTCGCCTTCGCGAAGACCGTTGACGTGATCACCTTCGACCACGAACACGTGCCCCAGGAGATTCTGCGCGAACTCGTGCGCGCGGGCATCACGGTGCACCCCGGGCCCGACGCCCTGCTGTACGCGCAAGACAAACTACTGATGCGCGAAAAGCTTGCCGAGCTGGGTCTGCCGGTGCCGGATTGGGCGCGCATCGTTGACGTCGCCGGGCTCGCCGAATTTCTCACCAACCACGGCGGCCGCGCCGTCGTGAAGACCGCCCGCGGCGGCTACGACGGCAAGGGCGTGCGCGTGGTCAGTCACGAACACGACGTCGATGACTGGTTCCAGGCGCTCGCCGAAGACGGCAACGGCGGCGCCCTGCTGGTCGAAGAGCTCGTGCACTTCAGCCGTGAACTCGCCCAAGTGGTCGCCAGGCGCCCGAGCGGTGAAATCGCGGTCTGGCCGGTCGTGGAGACCGTGCAACGCGACGGCGTCTGCGCCGAGGTCATCGCGCCGGCGCCCCACTCCATGGGTCGGCTCGCCGACGTCGCCACAGACATCGCAGTGGCCGTGGCCGAGGGCATCGGCGTCACCGGGGTGCTTGCCGTTGAGCTGTTTCAAACAACGGATGAGCGCCTCCTCATCAACGAATTGGCGATGCGCCCGCACAACAGCGGTCACTGGTCGATCGACGGGTCCACGACCAGCCAGTTCGAGCAACACCTGCGGGCGGTGCTCGACCTGCCGCTCGGTGCGACCGGTGCCCGGGACCCGTGGACGGTCATGGTGAACATCTTCGGCGGGCCCGCGTCCGGCTCGCTGGGTGACCGATATGAGGCGGGCCTGGCGCAGCATCCGCTCGTGAAAGTGCACAACTATGGCAAGGCATCGAGGCCCGGCCGCAAGGTGGGCCATGTCACGGCAAGCGGCGACGATCTCGACGAAGTTGCCTACCAAGCGCGTGCCACCGCACAAATCTTTCAGCAGTGAGCAATAGGATCATCTGCGTGCCAGACAATATCGAGACATCCAGCGTGCCTGCGAGCTTTAGCGCGCCGCTGGTCGGCTTGGTGATGGGCAGCGACTCGGACTTCACCGTCATGAGCGCCGCAGCGCAGACCCTCAAGGACTTCGGGGTCGCGCACGAGGTTCAGGTGGTTTCGGCGCACCGCACGCCCGAGAAAATGCTCGACTATGGGCGCAGCGCGCAGGCCCGCGGCCTCAAGGTGATCATCGCCGGAGCCGGGGGAGCGGCGCACCTGCCCGGCATGCTCGCCGCCATGACGACGCTGCCCGTGGTGGGCGTACCCGTTCCGCTCGGGCTGCTCGACGGCCTCGATTCCTTGCTGTCGATCGTGCAGATGCCAGCCGGCGTGCCCGTCGCGACGGTGTCGATCGGCGGGGCAAAGAACGCCGCGCTGGTCGCGATCAAAATTCTCGCCACGAGCGATGACACGCTGCGCATCAAACTCGAAGACTATTCCGTGCAACTCGCAGATTTGGTCGAGCAGAAGAACCGGGACCTCCAAACGCGATTATGACCAGTGTGACAAACCAGGGCCGTGTGACAGACCCGATCCGGCACCCGAATTCCGGCTCCGCACGCATCATGACGACGCGTGCGTGGTGGCTTGTCGTACTCAATTTCGTTCTGCCCGGCTCGGCGCAGGTGCTGGCCGGCAATCGCCGCCTCGGCCGATTCGGCCTCGGCGCGACCCTCACACTGATCACCGCTGCGATCATCGCCGGTGCTGTCTACCTGCTGTGGCCGGCAGTCGTGCTTACCGTGTTCACGAGCACGATCGGCCTGTGGGCTGCCGCCGCGGTGCTCGCTTTCTACGCGGTCACCTGGCTTGTGCTCACTCTCAACACCCTCAGCCTGATCAGGTTGGGCCGCGCCGCGCCGGGCGCCCGTCCGGTCATCGCCGCGTTCTCGACTGCGCTCATGGTCGTCGTCTGTGGAACCGCCGGCTACGGCGCCTTCGTCGCCACGTCGGCGAGCGAATTCCTCTCCTCCGTTTTCGTCGCCGGTCCGAGCGAACCGCCGGTCGATGGCCGCTACAACATCCTGCTGCTCGGCGGTGACGCCGGCGCCGACCGTGAGGGCCTCCGCCCCGACAGCCTGTCGGTGGTCAGCATCGACGCCACGACCGGCCAGGCCACAACCATCAGCCTGCCGCGCAACCTCGAGGACGCGCCGTTCTCGGCCGGATCCTCGCTCGGCGCCCTGTACCCAGAGGGCTACGGCTCCATCGATGGATGCGACGTGTCGGCCTGCATGCTCAACTCCATCTTCACCGAGGCCGAGCTCAAACGCCCGGAGTACTATCCAAACGCGGTGACCGAGGGCAGTTCCCCGGGAATCCAGGCCACGCTCGAGGCGGCGCAGGGCATCACGGGACTCACCATCCAGTACTTCGTACTCATTGATATGCAGGGCTTCTCCGACCTCATCGACGCCCTCGGTGGTGTCGACATCGACGTGCACAACCGCGTTCCGGTGCATACCGACGAAACCTTCACCAAGGTGTTGTTCTGGTTCGAGCCGGGCATGCAGCACATGGACGGCTACCACGCCCTCTGGTTTGCCCGCTCACGCCACGGTACGAGCGACTACGACCGCATGCAGCGCCAGACCCAGATGCAGGAGGCCCTGCTCGCGCAGGCCAGCCCGGCGAACGTGCTCACAAAGTTTCAGGGTGTGGCCGCCGCCGGCAGCCGCGTCGTCAAGACCGACGTTCCGCAGGGCATGCTCGGTTATTTCGTGAACCTCGCCTCGAAGACCAAGGAACTGCCGGTCATCTCGGTACCGCTGATTCCCGAGAACGGCGTCGACCCCGAAAACCCCGACTACTCCGCCATCCAGGCCATGATCGCTGCGGCCCTCGCGCCCGCGCCCACCGCCACTCCGGCGCCGTAACTCGGTAGTCGCCTGCTACTCGGTGCTACTGCTACTGCTACTGCTACTCAGTGCCACTGCGGCGAAACGAGAACTTCTTGTGACCGAAGAAGCTCAGCAGCGTCGTGCCCACGAGAATGATCAGCTGGGCCAGTAGCGGCGGCACCCGCACGACTTCCACCAGCAGCGGTAGTGCGACGGCGTTGATGCCGATCGCGACCAGGTAGACGCTCACGAACCGGGCGAAGTCCCGCAGCAGGTGGCCGTGCACCACGAAAACGAATCGTCGGTACAGCACAAAGGCGAGGGAGATGCCGACCACGTACGAGAGCGCGAGGCTGAGCAGGTAGCCGAGGTGGACATCCGCAAAAACCCAGAGGGTGAAGGCCGAGAAGATCAGATAACCGACGAGCGTGTTCGTGGCGCCGACCGCGAGAAACCGCACGCGTTGGTCTCGTAAGAAGCGCACCAGGGGTTACAGGTCCGCGTGCAATTGCCAGACTCGCTCGGCCGAGTCCCGCCAACTGAAGGCCCGCGACCGATCGCCGCCGAAGATGCTCATGCGGTTTCGCAGCACGCTGTCGCCGAGCACCCGGTTGATTGCTTCAACAAGTCGGCCGGGGTATTCCTTCGCATCCGCTCGGTCGACCACCACGCCAGCATCACCGGCGGCTTCCAGTAGGGCGGGGGCGTCGGAGTGCACGACCGGCGTGCCGAGATGGAAGGCCTCGATGATCGGCAGGGCAAAGCCCTCTTCCAGACTCGGATAGACGAACACGCTCGCCCGGGCAATCACGACGGCCAGGTCAGAATCGCTCAGCCCCGACAGGGCGCGCACGCGCCCCGGGGCCAGCCCGGCTTCATCAGCGACCGAGGCCAGGTCGAGTTCGCCCCAGGTGTCCGGTCCGAGCACAATCAGCGGCAGGTCCGGTGCGCCGGGCAACCCGAGCGCCGTGATCAGCGCAGTAACGGCCTTCCGCGGATCGAGCGACCCGGAGGTCAGGATGTACTGTGACGGCAGCGCCAGCGCCTGCAGTCGCTCCTCCACCAAGGGAATGGCCGGCAACACAAGCCGCCGGCCCACGGCGCCGCCGATCACGCGCACCCGGTCGCCCAGGTCCATGATCTCCGTTAGCTGCCGCGCCACAGCGTGGCTCGGCACGACGATCGCGTCGGCGTGCTTGCGGGCGCGTTTGAGCATGCCCTTGGTCCAGGCCACTGTCGTCGGGGTCAGCGATGACGGATGCGTCCACGCCAGCACGTCGTGCAGCGTCACCGCGATTTGAGTGCCGTCGTCCGCCCGGTTGTGACGGCGGAGTGGTGCAAGCAGCCCTGGTGCGTGAATCAGGCCGGTACCCGACGACGCGGTCACGCCAAGAGCCCAGGCTGTGGCCAGCTCCCGGCGGGCCAGGCTCGTCTTGTGCAGGTTGGACAGGCCGGGCAGGGCGGCCTCAATCAATTCATACTGTGCGGGGGTCGACGACGAGACGATGCCCTCAACGTCACACTCGGCCGGTGCCGTTGCGATCAGCGCCCGGGTGAGTTCCTCGGTGTAACGACCGGTACCTCCCGGAACCGGGGCGACCATCTGGTCGACGACTACCCGCAGAGTGATCATGCTGTCTCGAAAACTCCGGAGGCAAACGCTTCGGCCTGCGCGTCTTGCCAGCTGCGCATCGGTGCGAGCCCAGCAACAGCCCAATTGGCGTGGCCGAGCACCGAGTAGGCCGGCCGCGGTGCGGGCAGCACAAAGGCTGAGCTGTCGGTCGGCAGCACGCGTTCCGGGTCGAGACCCGCCAAGGCGAAGACGTCACGGGCCTGGTCGAACTTCGACGCGACCCCGCCGTTCGTACCGTGGTAGGTGCCGGCGGGTGCGTCGGAGTCGAGCAGCAGCACGATCTGCGCGGCCAGGTCCACCGTCCAGGTCGGCTGGCCGACTTGGTCGTTGACGACGTTCAGCGTGTCGCGCGTGCCAGCAGCTTTGAGCATGGTCTTGGCGAAGTTCGGTCCGTTCTTGCCGTACAGCCAGGCGGTGCGCACGATGTAGCTGCGCGCGCCGTTCTCCACCTGCACGAATTCTTCGCCGGCTGCCTTGGTGCGGCCATAGGCCGAGATCGGGCTATGCGGTGTGTTCTCGGCGTAGGGCGTGGTCGCGCTGCCGTCGAAGACGTAGTCCGTTGAAATCTGCACGAGCTTCGCCTGCAGAGCGGATGCCGCCACCGCCAGGTTCCACGGCCCCACCGCGTTCACCCGGTAAGCCTCGTCTTCATGAGTTTCGGCATCATCGACCTTGGTGTACGCGGCGCAGTTGATGATGACGTCGTGCCCGGCAACGGCGGCCGTGACCGCAACGAGGTCGGTCACGTCGAGGTCGCTCCGGCCGAGAGCCGTCACTTCGCGTCCGGCCAAAGCAGTCTGCAGGTCGCGGCCCAGCATGCCCGCGGCGCCGGTGATCAGGTAACGGGTCATGCTAGACCAGCGCCGCCCGAGCCTTGAGGGGTTCCCACCACTGGCGGTTGTCGCGGTACCACTGCACGACGTCGGCGAGACCCTGTTCGAACGGAACCTCGGGCGCGTAGCCCAGTTCGGCCTGAATCTTGCTGATGTCCACCGAGTAGCGCAGGTCGTGGCCGAGCCGGTCGGCGACGCGGTCCACGTACGACCAGTCCTTGCCGGTCGAGTCGAGCAGTAATTGAGTGAGCTCCTCGTTGGTCAGCTCGGTGCCGCCGCCAATGTTGTAGATCTCGCCAGCGCGGCCGCCGACGAGCACCATGGCGATGGCGCGGGTGTGGTCGTCCACGTGCAGCCAGTCGCGAATGTTGTTGCCCTCGCCATAGAGCGGAACGTGCAGGTCGTCGATCAGGTTGCTGACGAAGAGGGGAATGACCTTTTCGGGAAAGTGATACGGGCCGTAGTTGTTCGAGCAGCGCGTGATGGACACGTTGAGGCCGTGGGTGCGGTGGTAGCTGCGGGCGAGCAGGTCGCTGCCGGCCTTCGAGGCGCTATAGGGGGAGTTGGGCTCAAGCGCCCGCTCCTCGTTCCAAGAGCCTTCGGCGATCGAGCCGTAGACCTCGTCGGTGGAAACGTGCACGAACCGAGCAAGCTTGTGGCGAAGCGCTGCGTCAAGCAGTTGCTGGGTGCCGAGCACGTTGGTCTCGACGAAGATCGTCGAGTCCATCACCGAGCGGTCCACGTGGCTTTCCGCCGCGAAGTGCACGACCGCATCGAGGCTAGGGAACAGCGTGTCGAGCAGCTTGCCGTCACGAATGTCGCCGTGCACAAAGGAATAGCGTGGTGAGTCGGCGATCGGGGCGAGGTTTTCGAGGTTTCCCGAGTAGGTCAGTGCGTCGAGCACGACAACTTCGGCGCCTTCCAGGCCCGGGTATTTGTCTTCAATCGTGCGTCGAACAAAGTTGGAGCCGATAAAACCGGCGCCGCCGGTGACGAGGATCTTCATATAGGAGTAACCGTTCCGTTCGCTTCAATGGCCTCCGCGATTCTACCGGATCGCGATTGGTAGACTCCGAAGGTGCAGATTCGCGAACTCTCCATCCCCGATTCCTTCGAAATCACCCCGAAGCAGTTTGGTGACGACCGGGGAGTATTCCTCGAGTGGTACCGCTTCGACAAACTCGAGGAGAAGGTCGGCCACAAGCTGGACCTCGCTCAGGCGAACACGTCCGTGTCGAAGCACGGCTCGGTGCGCGGCATTCACTTTGCGGATGTCCCACCCAGCCAGGCCAAATACGTCACCGCCGTGCACGGCGCCGTGCTCGACTACATCATCGACATTCGCGTCGGCTCGCCGACGTATGGCCAGTGGGACAGCGTGCTGCTGGATGACACCGACCGTCGCGCGGTCTACATCGCCGAGGGGCTGGGCCACTGCTTCATTGCCCTGACTGACAACGCCACCGTCAGCTACCTCGTGAACAGCACCTTCAGCCCCGGCCGCGAACACGGCATCAGTCCGCTCGATGAGCAGATCGGCCTGGTTTTTCCGCCGGAGGCCGGTGAGCTGCTGTTGTCTCCAAAAGACACGGATGCCCCCACCCTTGCCGCTGCCGCTGCCGCCGGCCTGCTCCCCACCTGGGACGCCGCCCGCGCCTACTACGCCACTTTGAACGACAGGAACTAACGCACATGCGCGGAATTATTCTCGCCGGCGGCTCAGGCACGCGCCTATGGCCGATCACCAAGGGCATCTCCAAGCAGCTCATGCCGATCTACGACAAGCCGATGATCTATTACCCCTTGTCCACGCTGATGATGGCTGACATCAAAGAGATTCTCATCATCACCACGCCCGAATACAATGAACAGTTCCGTGCGTTGCTCGGCGATGGATCTGATCTCGGTATCCGCATCGAGTATGCCGTCCAGGCCTCGCCGGACGGCTTGGCTCAGGCGTTTATCATCGGTGAAGAGTTCATTGGCGATCACAGCGTTGCTCTGGTGCTCGGCGACAATATCTTCCACGGCGCCGGGCTTGGCGCGTCCCTGCGCGGAAATGCCGAGATCGAGGGTGCGCGAATCTTCGCATACCACGTCAGCAATCCCACGTCCTATGGTGTCGTGGAATTTGATGAGTCGATGACGGCAATCTCCATCGAGGAGAAGCCGACGAAGCCGAAGAGCAACTACGCCGTGCCCGGTCTCTATTTCTACGACAACTCGGTCGTCGAGATCGCCAAGACGATCGAACCGAGTGCGCGCGGCGAGTTGGAGATCAGCACGGTCAACGAGCGCTACCTGGACAGGGGAACCCTGCACGTCCAGGTTCTTGATCGCGGTACGGCGTGGCTGGACACAGGCACGTTTGAGTCAATGATGCAGGCTTCAGAATACGTGCGGGTCATTGAAGACCGCCAGGGCTTCAAGGTCGGCTGCATCGAGGAGATCGCCTGGCGTGCGGGCTGGATCGACAACGCGCAGCTGGCTGCGCTCGCAGCTCCTCTGCGAAAGAGCGGCTACGGTACGTACCTTACGGGGCTGCTGGCTTAGTAGCGCGGTGCGGTGTGAGGCAGGTCACCCAAAGTCAGCGGTGCAAGAAGGTGAAAAACTCGTCCTTCAACTCCCGAACCGCGTGGTACTGATTTGTTTCCTCAAGCACCGCGGTAATCTGCGCTGATGATTTGTGGATCGTCCAGCCGCGCGCATGCGCATAGTGAGACATCCACTGGTCCTCCAGCATGAAGTACCGAACCGGAATCTTGAAAAAGGAACGGTCTTCCACGATCGCCACGTCGACGGCTGCCCCGCCCGTGCCGCCATAGTCGGCAGTGTCGCCGGGCTCAAGCGCGGAGCGGCTCCAATGCGAGCCGTGGTTGCGAAAGGCCCACCATGCGTTGATGGAGTGTGCTTCGTAGCCGGCCAGTGAGTCTTCAACGAATGTATCGCTGAGGTTCTGGTCGTCGTCCACCATGATGACGGGGCCGCGATGCCCCTGCTCCCACAACGTTCTGGCTACGACAAAGCGCGCCATTCCACCGATGTTGATCGGGTTGGAGAGCAATTCGATGGATGCGAGCGCCCCATTGCGGTGGAATTCCCGCACACGCTCGCGATAATAGTTGGCATCCTGCGGGGCGTTGTTCCAGAGGATGACGCGGAGGTTGCGTTTCGTAGCCTGCCGGGCAAAACTTTCGAGCATTGTGTCGATGCGCTGTGGCCGGTTCCACAGGCACATAACCACGGGCAGTGCAGCGGGCCCGGCGATACCGTTTTCGGTAGCTTGTGGGAGTCCCTGTTTGAGGAGGCGATTGACTTCGCGGAGGCGAAGCGTGTTGGGCCGGAGTGCTTCGCGTTGAACTCGTTCAGCGCGCGCCAGGGACAGGGCGGTCTGAGGAAGGGTCGACACTCGGGCGACCAGTGTCCGCTGGCGTGCGCGGGCGTTCTTGAGGGATCGAGCTACCCGATCTGTAACCCGAACGACCTTCCGCGCCTGCATCCGTTGCAACTCGGCTCGCAGACTTTCGGTTTCGTCCACGAGGTCGACGGAGCGCTGCAACCGTGCCTTGCTCAACTGGTGCAGAATTCGATTCCAACCTGTCTCGGGCTCGCGAGTGTTCGGTTTGTGAAACACCTCCAGCCGCGGGGCATTGGACGACTCATCGGCACTGGTGCCATCGCAAGTGGCCGGGTTCCATCGAATGCGCGGTTCGAATCGGACGTCGGGCAGACTCGTCTCGGTATCTGAAACCGGCACGGGGGCATGGCGGACTGAGCACTGCCGGTGCTCAAGCACTTCTCGAACGGTCCGCGAACGATCTCCGGCCAGCCAGAAATCCCCGGCGTGGGCAGTCAATACGCACGTTGCTCCATGGCTCGTGAAGGCTTGCTGCACCAGAAGTTCGGCGGCTTCCAGCTCGTCCATGTCTGGGCCGCAATCCGGAAGCAGATAAACGAACCCTTGGTCGGAGTACTGTCGGAGAGTTCTCGAGACGTCAATGGATGCCCCGAAGTCTGCAATCAGGAAGGCATCGACGCCCTGCAATAAATGGTGGTCGACCATGTCGCTGACTAGTACGGCGTCGGTGCCGGCCATGAAAGTCATGATGCACTTCATGAAGAACTCCCTAGAAGCGGCCCTGAGTTGCGCGCCTGACGGCATCCGTTAGTCGCACGATCTTACGCGCGCGAGTAGCTTCGAGGTCTGCTCTAAGCGAGCCTTCACGAAGACCGGCCGCAGCTTCGATCCCGAGGAGGTCAGAGAGTAAGCCATCGATGCGGTGCTTTGCGTCATCGATATAGCCGAGAAGTTCCCGGATGCGAACGTCCGACGCTGCAGCCAGCGCACGTGATTCATGCTCAGTTGCGCTAAGTATCGGGCCGTAGGTGCGGGCGGCCTGTTCCGCGAACGGGTCGAGCGGCTCGTCTTCGACGGGAGACGCCATTGCGTCGGCAATGCGCGAGTCGAGCCTCAGCTCACCGGTCAAACTTCCCTGGGCGAGTTCGTCCTCGGCCGGGTGCCTCAGCACGTAAAAACTCTGCAGGGAGCCGAGTTTCCACCGTCGGTACTCGCGCATCCCATGGTGGTTCGGGCTGGGCTGGAGATCTGGGTTGCTCTCGTATGCCTTTCCTGAATTGCGTACTTTTCGCTCGAATTGTTCCCAAGAGCGCCAGGGAAAATGCAGCACCTCTATGCCCAGATGCCCGGGCAGGGTGCCCACTGATTCCAGGTTAACGGAGTGATTACCCTGGGCGACTTCGATGAATTCGTGGCCGATGTGAACTGCGTTCGGGGTTGAGTGGGCGTGCAGCCCGAGCTCGGCCAGCCTCGTGACTGAGCGGGTGTCGCGGTAGCGCAGCCGCTGCAGGCCCGTGCCTCGCAGGCTGGCAGCGCCGATCATGTCTATGACGGGCACCGTGAAGGTTTGGAGGTCCGGGGGTATTTCGGTGAACACCTCACGGAGGGTGCGACCAGCCGCTGTCGGTAGCCAGAACTCGTCGGCATCGGCGTTGATCACCCAATCGGCACCGAATCGAGTGAACGCTTCCCGCGCCATGGCCGTGACCACGCTGTGCTGCTGTTTGCGCTGAACAAGATCCTGCTTGAGAACAATCGCGTCTTCGTACGATTGGAGGATTTCCAATGTCCCATCGACCGACCCGTTGTCCGTGACGATGATCGTGTCCACACCCTGGGATAGGTGGTGATCGATCATCGGCCCGATGATGTCAGCCTCGTCGCGCACCATGAGGGTCATGATAAGTTTCACGTTTTTTGCATTTGCCCTTTGCATTTTGAATTTACCTTTGTACATTGGTATTCCGATATGCCAGTCTAGTGTTTGCGCGTCAGCCAACGGCGGCGCAGGTAGAGTCCAAGACGGAGCACTCCACGCAAGAGCGCCAGGTGCGGTCCTGAATAACGCCGGGACAGGTAGCGGTACGCGCTGTCATGATGCGCCTGGCCCATTGATGTGGGAGATTGCGAGGTCGAGTGCGCACCTGAATGCATAACCTGAGCCTCGGGCAGGTAGACGTTCGACCAGCCGTGGGCGGTCAGGCGCTCGCCAAGATCGACGTCTTCAAAGTACATGAAGTACGAGGTGTCGAATCCGCTCAACTGCTCGAAAGCACCGGTTCGGATCAAGACGCACGCTCCGGAGAGCCAGCCCGCGTGACGTTGCCCGTCCGCAGCCGAAACGGGAACTCGGTAGCCGCGAGTCCACGGGTTCTCCGGCCAGGCCCTGCCGAACAAGGCATGTCCGATTCCGGTTCTGAGAGAAGGCAGCTCTCGTGCGGAGGGATACAAGGTGCCGTCGGCGTTGAGGATCGCCGGGCCGAAGGCGCCCCCGCTGGGGGTGTGTTCTGCTGAGTCAATAAGGGTGTCGATTGACCCGGGCAGAAAACTGACATCCGGATTGGCGACGAGGATGTAGTCGGAGGAACTGCCCGCGAACTTCACGCCCGCGTTCATGCCGCCGCCGTAACCATGGTTCTGGGCCAATTCATGCAGTCGGACTGATGGGTGCCGAGCGACGATTTCGCGGAGGGTGTCGAGGTCAGAAGACGCGTTGTCGACCACTACCACCTCGTGCTCGTGCGAGGTGCCGACCTCGATGGACTTGAGAAAATCGTTCATTACCGAGGACGAATTGAACGCGACTGTTACCAGAAGTACGGACGGACTCATCTGGCTATGGCGCGGGCGTCGGGGGGCCGACTTCGAGCAATTCGGGTTCAAGGTAGCTGGTCCCGACGGCCAAGGGGTAGTAGGTCACGTCGAACGAGGCTGCCTGAGGAAAATCAGCGAGATGCCTGCCTGACTTGTCCTGCATCGAAATGTTGACGAAGTATTTTCCTGTGCCGAGCCACACGTTCTTGAGCCTGAACTCGAGTGTGTAGTGTCCGGCGAACGGGGCAAGATCACGGCCGAGGAGTCGGCTGCTGGTTCCGAAGACGACCTGTCCCGACGAATTGTCGATCTGCACTGCGCCGCTCCAGACGGGGCTCAGCCCCGGGTATTCGAAGGTCGTGGTGACGAGAAGATCATCACCATGCTCAACGGGGTCGCCGACCGCTTTGCCGACCGCGTGAATGGTGGTGTCCAGAATGCGGGGGACAACTACTTCGAGGGCTGGGTCGGCCTCAACGAGCTCATCGACCCGGCGTTCCTCGAGGATGTCGCGCATCCGAGCGACAGCTTCGTGTGCCGGCCCTTCGTAGACCACGTTTCCACGGTTCAACAGGATGGCGCGGTCGCACAATTCCGCTACTTGACCGAGAGAGTGCGTCACGAGAATGATCGTTCGTCCTTCCTCCTGGAAGGAACGAATCTTGTCCAGGCATTTACGTTGGAAGGCCTCATCGCCGACTGCCAGTACCTCGTCAACGAGGAGAATGTCCGGATCGGTGTGCACAGCAACAGCGAAGGCGAGGCGTACGTACATGCCGGAGGAATAGAACTTCACTTGAGTGTCGATGAAATCTGCTATGCCGGAGAAGGCGACGATGTCGTCAAAACGCTCCTCGGTAACCTTCCTGCTCAGACCCAGGATCGCGGCGTTCAAAAAAACATTCTCGCGGCCGGTCAGGTCGGGGTGGAATCCGGCGCCCAGCTCCAGAAGTGCGGCCACACGACCGCGGCGGCTGACGCTGCCACTTGTGGGATCGATGATCCCTCCGATTACCTTGAGCAGGGTGCTCTTGCCGGATCCATTGTGGCCGATGAGGCCGATGGTCGTTCCAGCTTTGATCGTGGCGGTCACGTTGTTGAGTGCCCAAAAATCTTCGCGGTGCCGCCGCCCCATCCGGCCGAAGGTGATCATTCGCTCCTTTAAAGAGTTGTCCTTGCGAATTACGAATCGTTTGGAGACATCCTTGATGATGATGACGTCTGGCCGATCATCGGTGGCTTCAGGAGTTGTTGAATAGTTCATGTCGCTTTCGATCATGACGGCTGTCACAGGGCCTGGGCGAAGTTACCCTGGAGCCGAGCAAACACGCGGTGGAAGATAAGAACAAAAATAACTCCGATGATCCCCGCAATCGCAAGCCGGAGGAGAAGGTTTTCGGGAGAGTTAGCGCTGTCGGTGCCACCGCTCCACAGGGCGCGCTGGAACCCGAGCACAGCGAGAGTCACAGGGTTGTTCGTGTAGATGTCGAGGAGGATCGAGTCGCCGACCTGGTCGCCAACCATGGTCCAGGAATAGACGATGGGCGAGGCCCACAGCAGAACCATCAGCCCCACCTCAACGAGGTACTGAATGTCGCGCATATACACATTCACGGCCGACAGGAGCAGTCCGAACGCCAGCCCGTAGACGACGACGATAAAGAGTGAAGGGAGAATGAACAGTAGGTTCGGTGAAAGCGTGAATGTGCCCAGTGCCAGAGTCGCGGCTATCAAGATGCTGAACTGGATCAAGAAGTTAAACAGCGCTGATCCGACGCTTGCGAGCGGAAAAATCTCCCGCGGCAGATAGATCTTCTTGATCAGACCCGAGTTTCCGACGATGGACCCGGTGGTGCTTGAAATGATCTCGCTGAAAAGCGAGTAAACGGTGAGACCCGTGAAGATGTAAACCGCAAAGTCAGGAATTCCTCCCGCGGCGCCGAGGAACTTGCCCATTACGACGTAATAGATGACCAGTTGCGTGAGCGGCTTGATCAAGGACCATAAGAAGCCGAGGGCGCTGTCCTTATAACGTGCCTTCAGGTCGCGGCGAATCAGGAGATCCAGCATTTCGCGCTGGCCCCAAATTTCCCGTGCGGACGACCAGACACCGCCGAGCGCGTGAGACGGTGCGCCCACCACCTGCATGGGTGCACGAGCTATGGCCGCGAAGCGAGTGTCGCGGTTGGTCGAGTCGGCATTATTTTGATTGGACATAAGCAATCTACATCCTAGCTGCCTGCAGGAGGAGATCACCTGGCAGTCGATTCCGGCAGCCAGCATGGATCGCCCGGGTGGGCACAATCTCAATTGATAGACTTCGATCGTTTTCGGGTCGGCCAAGGTAAGGACAGATGTATGAGTAAACGTCGCGCGGGTGTCGTATCCGTTGTATTGGTGAACTTTCGGGGGGCAGACGACACCATTGAGTGCGTTCGCGGCCTTCAGGCGCTCAACTGGGATTCAGCCCTGCTCGAGATCGTGATCGTCGAGAACGGGTCGGGTGACGACAGCCTGACGAGGCTCAAGCAGCTCGGCAATGACGTCACCCTCGTGGAGTCCACCGAAAACCTTGGATTCACCGGCGGCTGCAATCTCGGTGTGTCGAAGTCCACGGGGGAGTACGTGGCTTTTCTCAACAACGACGCGAAGCCGCACGCGGACTGGATCAAGGAAGCTATCAGCACCTTCGCGACCGGCTCCGACATCGGTGCCGTTGCCAGCAAAGTTCTCGACTGGGATGGCGTGAACGTCGACTTCGTGGACGCGGCCGTGACTTGGTATGGCATGGGCTACAAGCCTCACGCGGGCGAGAAAGACCGCGGTGGGTGGGATAACGAAAAGGACGTACTTTTCGGCACTGGGGCTGCCATGTTCATGAAAGCCGCTATCTTCGAGGAACTCGGCGGGTTCGACGACAACTTCTTCATGTTCTATGACGATGTCGACCTCGGGTGGCGGCTCAACCTGCTCGGCTATAGATTTCGATTCCAGCCCAAGTCGCTGGCTTTCCACAAACACCACGCCTCGATGAATAAGTTCGGCAACTTTCGCGAAGAATACCTTCTGGAACGGAACGCCCTCTATTCACTCTTCAAGAACCTTGATGATGAGTCCTTGGCCCGCGTTCTTCCGGGCGCCCTGCTCTTGGCAACCCGCCGAGCCATTGGCCGCGGAAAACTCGACTCGACATCCCTAGACCTCAGGGTCCCCGGCGACGACAACGAGCCGATGATGTCTGTACCAAAGTCAACGATGGCCGGAGTGTTCGCCATCGACCAGCTGGTTGAGCTTCTGCCTCAGATGACAGCAGCCCGCACGCAAGTACAAAAAAGTCGCATGCGATCAGACCGCGATCTGAGCCGTCTCTTCGGAAATATCGATGAACCGGCTTACCCGATCGAAAGTTACCTGCGCGGTTACGACAAAATTGTTGAAAGCTTTAACGTTCTGGCCGTGACAACCCGCCGTCGTATTTTGGTGATTACTGGTGATTCCGTCGGAGAGAAGATGGCCGGACCGGCAATCCGTGCCTGGAACATTGCCAAATTACTCTCCGGTGAGCATGACGTTCGTCTGCTGAGCATGACGAGGGCAGAGTCCCTAGACGACTCCTTCGAGGTGGGCGTTATCTCCCATCATCGTCCAAGCTCGGTCATGGCACACGAGCACTGGGCGGATGTGATTATTGTGCAGGGCCACGCACTGGCGCTGTTCCCTGCACTCGAAAAGTCAACGAAAGTTATCGTCGTCGACATCTATGACCCGCTGCACCTTGAGCAACTTGAACAAGGACGCGGAAAAGTGCTCGACCTGTGGAACAAACAGGTTAACGACGCAACTGAGGCTCTCAATCACCAACTGCTTATTGGTGACTTTTTTATGTGCGCAAGCGATCGGCAGCGTCATTTTTGGCTGGGCCAGTTGGCGGGTCTTGGACGAATCAACGCGTACACCTACTCGCGGGATAGCGAGCTAGATTCCTTGATTGCCGTGGCGCCATTTGGTATGTCCAGCACCGATCCAGTGAAGACATCTCCAGCGATCCGTGGAGTTGTGCCAGGTATCGGCATTGATGACAAGGTCATCGTGTGGGGCGGCGGGATTTACAACTGGTTTGATCCGGGAATCCTCATTCGAGCGGTTGCGGACCTGTCCGTCACGCACCCAGATGTACGTTTGTTTTTCATGGGGGTTAAACATCCAAATCCGGATGTTCCCGAGATGGAGGCGGTTTCAGAAGCCCGCGTACTGGCAGAGCAGCTGGGTATGACCAACAAACACGTATTCTTCAACGAATCGTGGGTGCCGTACGACGAACGCCAGAATTACCTGCTTGAGGCTGACCTTGGTGTTTCCACCCACTTTCAACACGTGGAGACGACATTCTCGTTCCGCACTCGCATTCTGGATTACCTCTGGGCTGGCTTGCCGATCGTCACGACGGGTGGGGATTCTTTCGGTGATCTGGTAGAAAAGGAGGAACTTGGTGCCTCCATCCCCGAGCGGGATCAGGGCGCGCTAGTTGCCGCGATCGAAACGTACCTCTATGACACGGAAGCCATCGATGCAGCGAGGGCGAATGTTGCGCGAGTGCGTCAGGACTTCATATGGGAACGTGCAATGGCCCCGTTATTAGAATTCTGCCGCCAGCCGCTGTTCGCGGCTGATAAGAAAATGGCTGCACAAGGTTCAGGGATTCAAGGGCGAGTCAGCCAGCTTGAGCCGGTGCGCAGCACCCGTCATACCGGTTTTCGCCGCGACGTCGATCGCGTTCTCTACTACTTTCGCGAGGGTGGCGCAAGTGCAGTCCTGGAGCGTTTTAAGGCGCGCCAAGAGCGCAAACGCGAGAGCTAGTACTGCTCCGGCGCGGCGGTAATCAAAGTAATTGTGCAGAGAACAGCAGCGTTCGACGTACGCTGTAACAGGACCGCGCTCCCATAGTCGGCCAGGATAGGGAAAATCGTGCCTTTACGTGGTCTGCTGCGTCTCACCGCAGCTCTAACTTTAACGGCCGTGCTTGGGGCAATATTTGTAGCGGTGCCGCAGCGTGCGGAGGCGCTTTCTGGGTCTGAGTTCAATGCCGGCTATATCATCGCAGACTCACAGTTCTACACTCGAGATGCCTTATCGCAGGCACAGATCCAAGAGTTCTTGAACGTGCGAATTGGCACGTGCGCTAACACGCTGTGTCTAAATGTTCTCAAAGTAGACACGCCGACAACAACTCTCAGCTTTGGTACTTGCGACACTTACATCGGTGAAGCAGGCGAGTCTGCTGCTCGAATTATCTATAAAGTGCAGCAAGCGTGCACAATCAGTGCCAAGGTCATCCTGGCGACTCTGCAGAAAGAACAGGGACTGGTCACCAGTAAAGCCCCGACTACTGCAATCTTGCGAAAAGCAATGGGTCAGGGATGTCCTGATACGTCCCAATGTGACTCCGAATTCTACGGTTTCTTCATCCAGGTGCTGTCGGGGGCTCGGCAACTGGCATGGTACGGCAATCCCGACGGATCGCACACGTCAATCAAGGTCGGGCAGCAAAACGCCGTTCGCTACTCGCCTAATGCAAGTTGCGGCTCGAGCAATGTATTGATCGAGAATCGGGCAACAGCCTCGCTTTACTACTACACGCCCTACCAGCCCAACACGGCCGCTCTGACCAATCTTGGCGGAACTGGGGATGCCTGTTCCTCGTACGGGAACCGCAATTTCTGGGTGTACTACTCGAACTGGTTCGGATCGCCCACAGGAAGTGTGGATCCTATCGGCAATATCGAGGCAGTCACGGCGATGCCGGGTAAATTTCGGGTAAGCGGTTGGGCGATTGACCCCAACGCATCAGAATCCGTGGATGTCCACGTGTACGTCGGAAAGGTGGGATCTCCCTTCACAGCCGCACTGGAGCGGCCTGATTTGTCCGCAGCGTATCCGGGGCTGGGGACGAAGCATGGATTCGACGTGACCGTACCCGTGAATTCAACAGGTCAGAACAACGTATGCGTCTATGCCATGAACAAGGGGCCCGGAGTGAATGTTCTGCTGGGCTGCCGCTCCGCCGCCGCGCTCAGCGGACCACCTATCGGCGCCGTGGACAGTGCGACCGCGGTCACCGGCGGCATCAGAGTCAGCGGATGGGCGATTGATCCGGACACGGCTGATCCGTCCACCGTTCACGTGTACGTCGATGACGTTGGCAAGTCCGTTCGGGCGCAGCTCTCACGACCGGACATTGGCCGGCTCTATCCTCAATATGGAAGTGCTCACGGCTTTGACGAGACGATTGCAGCTTCTCCCGGCTCGCACTCCGTGTGCGTCTACGGCATGAACACGGGACTGGGCTCCACGACGGTGCTCCAGTGCACCACCGTCGTCGTTCCGGGTACGCAGCCAGCCATAACGGACTCGGGGAGGGCCCCCATCGGAAGCGTGGACTTAGTGTCGGCCGGAACAAATTCGGTCAAACTCTCCGGTTGGGCGTTGGATCCGGACACGGCGTTGCCGATTGCGGTGCATGTGTATGTGGATTCTGTGGGTGTCGCTTTCACCGCGAATAAGGATCGCCCTGATATTGGGGCGGCGTTCCCGGGTTACGGTTCGGCACACGGTTTTGCGGAGACGGTCGCTGCGACTGCGGGTTCGCATCGGGTGTGCGTGTATGGGATCAACACGGGTGCGGGAGGGCACACGTTGATCGGTTGCAAGAACGTGGTCGTTGCTGGTGCCCAGCCGTCGATACCGGAGCGGGGCCGTGCTCCTATCGGTAACGTCGAGACGGTGGCAGTTGGTTCCAGCGGGATAGCCGTCGGCGGTTGGGCGTTGGATCCGGACACGGCGTTGCCGATTGCGGTGCATGTGTATGTGGATTCTGTGGGTGTCGCTTTCACCGCGAATAAGGATCGCCCTGATATTGGGGCGGCGTTCCCGGGTTACGGTTCGGCACACGGTTTTGCGGAGACGGTCGCTGCGACTGCGGGTTCGCATCGGGTGTGCGTGTATGGGATCAACACGGGTGCGGGAGGGCACACTCTGCTGAGGTGCCAAACCGTAACGGTCTAGCAGGACCGATCCGCTCGGTTATCCTGACAGCGGGCGATCTTCCCTGTGACGGCTGCGCGCCGTCGTCGAACCTTCTCGACCGGAGGGTCACAGGGTGGTGGGTTTCCTCGCGGTAATAGTAATGAAACGGGATTAAGTGCGACGATTTTTGGACGCGTTGGCGGCTGGCAGATGGGTCACTCTATTCGTAAGCGGTCTCTTCATTTTCTTGGTTTCGGCGGCGTGGGCGATCAGTACGCCGCTCGGAGCGAGTCCGGACGAACCCGCGCACATCATCAAAGCGGCTTCCGTTGCTCGGGGCCAGCTCATCGGTGAAATCACCGAAGCGCCGGCCGTCACGCGAGTCCAGGTGCCCTCGGGGCTGGCCGCCGCAAACGAATGGCCGTGTTTCGCGTTTGATAGCACCAAGGAAGCTAGCTGCACGCCTAAAGTTTCAAACGAGTCCGACTTGGTCAGCGCAAGGACATCCGCAGGGCTGTACAACCCGACGTATTACGCAATCGTCGGAGTTCCGTCGCTCCTCACGGACGACACCTCACGGGCGGTGATGCTCATGCGTCTTGCCGGAGCACTCGTGGGGTCATTCTTCTTGGCGGTGACGTTCTGCGCGTTGCTGCGCCTTGGTAATCCCGTCTGGACGGGGTTGGGTTTTCTGGCGGCGTTGACGCCGATGTTCTTCTTCTTGAACGGCGCGGTCAACCCTAATGCTCTGGAAATCGCGACGGGCGCGGCGTTGCTCGCTGCGCTGCTGGTCGTTGTTGGTGGTAAATCGACACAAGACAGATGGTGGCTTGGTGTGGTGGCGGCCAGTGGCCTCCTCCTCGCTCAAGCGCGCGGGCTCTCTCCTCTGTGGATGGCGATGATCGCTCTCGCCGTGCTGACTCTCACCCCCTGGTCGCGACTTTCGGGCCTTCTGAAGCGGCTGGACGTGTGGTTAACTGTTGCGATTCTCGGCGCAGGCGTCGGCGCTGCCGGCATGTGGATCGTGGCAACTGGCACACTCTCAAATATGGGTGTGTTTCCGGGCGCTGGTGAGGTCGGGCGCGGTGAAGCCTTCGTGGAAATGCTGGTCGGACGCTCCTTCGACCCTGGAATTGTTGGTGTATTCGGGTGGCTCGACACGATGGCGCCAGCCCTCGCCTACGTGCTCTGGTCCTTCCTCGGGCTGGGGCTTGTCGTAGGTGCACTGACCGTCGCTCGGGGACGTTCGCTGGCTGCCGTCGTCGTGTGCGTTGCCGGTCTCATGCTCGTTCCGCCGATCGTCCAAGCCGCTTCGGTAAAATCCTCCGGATACATTTGGCAAGGGCGGTACGCGTTGGTCGCCTACGTTGTGGTAGTGCTTATTGCCGGCGTAGCCATGGCCACCGCCCGAGTACCAGCGGCACTTCCCGGGGAACGCTTCCCCATACGGTTCATCGGGATCGTTGGTGGACTCGTTGTGGTCGGCCAGCTCTTCTCCATGGCGACGGCTATCAGACGATACTCAGTCGGCGCAGACACGAGCTGGCTGGATTCATTGCGTCAGGCGCCGCTCTGGGTGCCCCCCGGAGGGTCGGCGGCGTGGTTGGTAATTACGGTCCTGGGAATGTCCGGCATTGTCGGACTCTGGGCTGTCGCGGTTCGTGCATCGACGGTCGGTGTGCCAAAGAGTCATGAAGCCCCCGAGGCCTGACTAGAGTGTCGCCGCGGCTCGTTGGGTTGCGGCCTATTCGAATGGAGCAAACGTCGGGGTAGACGGGCTGGCTTGGATATCAAGTTGCAAAGCGCTAATCAGGAGTTGTGTGCCCAGCATCAGTGGCAATGCCGCCAGCATCACGGTGGCCGCGGTTGCTATGACCGAGGTGGCAATCTGGAAGCACACCCAGATCGCAATACTAAGCCCGATCGTGGAGAGGACAAGACCCAACGCCAGCAGCAATGCGATCGGCGAGAAAGACCAGAGTACGTAGCGATACCAGATTCGGCGCCAGAAGCCGCGTCCTAGAAGGTTCAGGAGCTCAGGAACGACTTTGCTGAGTCGGATGCTCGATACCTCGTCCGCGTACACCGCTGGGATCGGCACGTCGATGGCGGGGACCTGAAGAATATTGAGGTGGATCAGAAAATCGTTCTCAAAGCTGTAGCGACGAGACACCCTGTCCAGGGGAACACGCTTCAAGACCTCCGTGCGGACTGCCGTGTATCCATTCTGCGGGTCAAATAAGTTCCAGTATCCGGAAGCCATTTTCGTCATGAACGACAGCACAATATTGCCGAATACGCGATATTGAGGCATGCCATCAAACGATTCAGGGGCGAAGAAGCGGTTGGCCTTGGCGAAGCCGTAGCCGTCGCGGGTGACTTTGTCCAGCAAAGCCGGGAGGTGGTTAGGATCCATTTGGGCATCGCCGGCCATGATGACGTTGACGTCCGCACCGAGCGCCATGGCCGACTTGTGACCGGTCACGATAGCACCACCGACGCCCTGGTTGACTTCATGTCGGATGAGAGTCACGCGATCATCTGCAATGAGATTGACGACCTCGCTGGTCTGGTCTGGGCTGCAATCGTCAACGATGACGATGAAGTCAACAAAATCCGGCATGGTCGAGATCACCGTAGCGATCATCTTTTCTTCCTTGTAGGCGGGCACAACTGCGGCGATACGAGCACCGTGATACACGATTAGTCCTTCTTTTTTGGGCGGGTGTCAGCGAAGACCCAATAGCGGTATGCGAAATAGTTCCAGACGGTTGACAAGGCAGTCGCTATTACCTTGCCGCCGAGCCATCCGAGAACGGTTGGATTGATGAGGGAAACAATGGCGACGGTGGCCAAAGTGTTAACCGCGACCAGCAGCGTGTACTTGAACAGCGCAACGCCGTGCGGTGCGCTGGAACCGAAGGAAAAGATCCGCTGAATCGTGTACGTGAAGAAGAAGCTCAGCAGAAAAGCTGCGCCGGTTGCCAACCACAGAGGCCAGTCCAGCACATTTTTCAGGAGTGCAAGAACACCGACGTCGACAAGGAATGCCAGACCGCCGGCGAAAAGGTATCGAATTCCGCTGTTTTGGCGAACGCGAACGTGCCACGGAACTGGAACAGCAGACGTGTCGCGGGGCCCGACAGCGTTCTTCACTTCAGCGCTGCAAGTTTCTTGGAGATGACCTGATCGATGACTTCGTGGGACGCCACGATTGTCGCACGCTCAGCCGCGGCATCCACTGAGCCATCGATGACGTTCATGAAACGCGAGAACTGAGTGGTTAGCGGCTCCTGGGAGGTGATGAGCTCCGGAATTTCAATGACGGTCTGCTGACGATATCCGCGGCCGTCATCGACCGAGTTCTCCGAGACGTGCCGGTAGATTGTGACGTCGCGACGAAGGAGATCAATTTCGATGAGACGGTCGACCTCATAGACCGACAACTGTCGAATCTTGCGCTGGCCGACTCTGCTCGCGGAAACGTGAGCGATAGCACCATTTTCGAAGCCGAGCACGGTCTCAGCGACGTCCTCCGCCATTGGAGCGGAATCGGGGTGGAAGAAGCCGAGCGCGGCATCCACCGACGTTGGGTTGGAGCCGATGATGTTGATTGCCAGGTCTACGTCGTGTACCAAGAGATCCCAAGCAACGCCAGTGCGAATTCGCGGTGCGTATGGCGAGTGGCGCGTGGCCATGACGTGAAGGGGCTGCTCCAACAGCGACCTGGCGGTGAGAACCGCCGGGTTGTAGCGTTCAAGAAGGCCGCACATGAGCGGAAGATCACGGCGATCAGCCTCGTCCAGAATCTCCTGCGTTCGAAGCAGACTGTCCGCGACCGGCTTCTCAATTAGGAGAGGACGGTCCTGGGACAAAACACGCATAGCGAGGTCAAAATGTGCCTCGGTTGCCGCTGCAACAACCACAGCATCCACGTCAGCCAGGTTCGGGAGTTCGGGCAGCCAGATTGCCCCAAAACGATCAGCTACCTGTCGGCCCACATCTTCACGAGGGTCAATGAGGTAGGCAAGATCGGCGCGATCCGACTGAGCGATGACGCGCGCATGGTTTGTGCCCATGTTGCCGGCGCCAACCAGCGCAATTCGTCTCTTCACTGCCATGTTCAAGCTCCTGCCACGGCGCGAACGGCCGAGATTACTTCGGTGAGATCCGCATCGGACAGCGCGGTGTGTACCGGCAGTGACAAGACTTCCTTGACCACCTGAGTCGCGACGGGCACGTCTGCCGGAATGACGCGTGGGTGGGAACGATAGGCGTCGTAGTCGGTGACGAGCTTGGGGTAGTAAATTCCGCTGCCCACGCCCCGTTCAGCGAGAGCCTCGACAAATGCGTCTCGCCCGACCCGGGCTTCGTCCGTGATCCGCACGGTGAATTGGTGCCAGACATGGCCCCGACCGTTCAACTGACGCGGCACGATAACGCCCGGAACGTCGGAAAGCCCTTCAATAAGGCGATCTGCGTTGCTCTGACGCTTGGCCACAGTCTGCGCGTAACGCTCCAGCTGCGGGATGCCGAGGGCCGCTTGAAGATCGGTCAGGCGATAGTTGTTGCCGGCCATCTCGTACACGTAGCGCGCCCGCATTCCCTGGTTGCGCAGCAGTCGAAGTCGATCGGCGAGGGTGTCGTCATCCGTCGTGATGAGCCCGCCTTCGCCCGTTGTGATGTTCTTTGTCGCGTACAGGGAAAAAGTGCCAAGGCCGTAGCTCCCGGCGTATTTTCCTTTGTAGCTGGCGCCGTGAGACTGCGCGGAGTCCTCAAGAATGCGAAGGCCTCGCTCTGTTGCCAGTGCGACCAACGGGTCCATGTCGGCCATCTGACCGTAGAGGTGCACGGGCAGCAGCACCTTCGTGCGATCTGTAACTCTTTCTGCGACAGACGCCGGGTCGATGTTGAAGTCATCGGAACGGATGTCTGCGAAGGTGGCTGTTGCGCCCGCCTCGAGGATCGCGTTCAGCGTGGCGACGAAGGTGAAGGGAGTCGTGATGACTTCGTCGCCCGGCTGGAGGTCAAGAATCTGCATAGCCGCAATGAGTGCGGTGGTGCCGTTATTAACAGCGACAACGTGGGGGCTTCCGAAGAGTTCGCCAAAGCGTCCTTCGAGCTGTGCGACCTTGGGACCCTGCGCAACAGCGCCGGATCGCAAAACTTCCAAGACTAGTTGTTGCTCTTCTTCGCCGAATTCGACAGTTGTAATCGGGATCATGTCGCCTCGTAGATTAGATTCAATGTACCGGTTTGAATACGTGCGCCTCAAGAATAACGGATGACGCGACGTACATCTGGACGCCCGGATCCAGATGCAGTAAGGGAGCAATGAATTCTGTACATCCAACCGCCCAAATAATCGGGAATGTTTCGCTCGGTTCTGGCAACACGATCGGCCCCCTGGCCGTGATTATCGGGCCGGTTACCATCGGAAATGGCAATTGGGTCGGTACTGGTTGCGTAATTGGGGCGCCGCCCGAAGTACGAAGCTGGGCGCATCCCGCCGATGCCCTCGCCCCCGGTTCAGGGAATGGCATCCACATCGGCAACAACAACGTCATTCGTGAATACGCGCAGATTCACCAGGGCTGGCATGATCAGACGCGCATCGGCAACGACGTTTTCGTGATGAATCAGAGCTACATTGCGCACGACTGCACGCTTGAGGACGGGGCAACTCTCGCCTCTAGTGTGCTCCTCGCCGGACACGTTCGCATCGGTGCCGGGGCCAACCTTGGACTGGGCACCTGCGTGCATCAACGACGGTATGTCGGTGCCGGTGCCATGATCGGGATGGGGTCCGTCGTAACACGCAACGTACCGCCCTTCGCAAAGGCCTACGGAAATCCAGCCAAGGTCGCGTCTGCTAATCGCGTGGGTATGGAACGTGCGGGCATCCCCGTGCCGACCATAACGGCAGTCGAATCTGCCTACGGGACCACGCTGAACGAGGCTCTCGAAGACCTTGACGGTCTGGAGGGCTTCGAGGAGGCCTTGGCCGCGTGGCGGATCCACGCACAATCATGACGCCGCCGACAGCGGACGGTATTCTGGTTTGACTAGGCATCGGTCCTGGCAAAATGTCTGGAGCGATGTACAGGTGCCACGAACTACCTTGCTGGCGAAGCAGGCAGCCGGCAGGCGACCTGCAGGCAATTCGCTTTCAGTATTCTGGGTCACTTTTCTGATCCTGGCCGCGCTGTCTACTTTGTGGTCCTTGGCGAGTCCGATCTTTTCGGTGCCGGATGAGAATGCGCATGCGACCAAGGCCATCGCCCAGGTGCATGGGCAGGTCATCGGGTATCAGGTACCGGGCATCAAGCACACGGTCGTCGACCTGCCAGAGGAGTACTCGTACTCGTCGCATATTCTCTGTTTTGCCTTTCATCCGGATCAGGCCGCGAACTGCGGCGTGGAACTGGGCGATGAGGGCGGAGCAGACTGGTTCAACACCTGGGTAGGCGCATACAACCCGCTTTATTACTACGCGGTCGGATGGCCGACCCTGATACTCGACGGGTCAGCCGGCATCTACGGCATGCGCATCGTGAGTGGGCTGCTCGCGGCCGTTTTCATCGCTTGGGGGTTTCAGGCGGCGATGTCCGTGCGCAGAGCGCGCTGGATGCCGCTGGGCATGGCGTTTGCCGCCGCTCCGATGGTGGTGTACTTCTTCGGTTCGGTGAACCCCAACGGCATCGAGATTGCGTCGGCTGTCGCCCTCTGGGCTACCCTTCCTCGTCTTCTCGAGCACCTCGACTCGCGCTCGGTCAAACGTGAGGTGTCGTCGCTTCCCCGCTGGTATCTCTGGGCCATTGTTGCTGTCGCCTCCGTGACGCTGGCGACAGCGCGGGCAACGGGGCCGCTGTGGTTGGTTGTCGTAGCCGGTATCTGCTTCATCGCCACAGGATGGAGTTCGGTCAGGTCACTGTTCACCACCGCTCGCTCATACATTCCCCTGGGCATCGTTGCGGCGGGCGGGATTTTCTCGATCGCCTGGACGTTGAGTGGCGGCAGCCTCTCCAGCCAGGCTGAAAAATCTGACGCCCCATTGGTCGGAGCTTCATTTGCCCAGGGCTTTGTGCAGGTAATCCGCACCACCCCAGAGTTCATTCAGCAGGCGATCGGGTACTTCGGGTGGTTCGACGCGCCGCTGGGGACATCCGCTTCTTGGTTGTTTGTCATACCCCTGGGCATTCTGATCGTTCTCGCTGTGACCGCTTCGAGGCGACGCGGGTTGGTCACGATGGCCGTGATGACGGCCGCCGCCGTCTTCGTGCCCGCCCTGGTGCAGGGGTACAGCGTGAGCCAGACCGGAATTATCTGGCAGGGGCGATACGGCCTTTTCCTGTATCTGGGCGTGACGATTCTGGCCGGCTGGCTGCTTTCGGCCAGACAGGGCAATCGCGTGGCGTTCCTTTCCACGCGGGTCACCTGGATCAGTACCGCGATGATCGCGTCCTACGGGGTGCTCGCTTTCGTCGTTGTGATGTGGCGTTATGTCGTCGGCAGTGAACAGCCGATCAGTGAGATGTGGAAGAACCCGGCCTGGCAACCGCCGCTGGGCTGGCCAACCCTGGTGGCGCTCTATGCGCTGGTGTCGGTCGTGTTCGTGCTCGGCACGGGGTGGATGGCCGCGCGCACGGCGCGGATCGAGGATGCGGCTGACCTGGCTGACAGCCTGACCGCTCCGCCGCCGACAGAGCCGACAGAAACCACTTTCCGTGGCTGAGCCACGCGTCGCGATCGCCTACGACTGCTTCTTTCCGATCAACTCGGGCGGCGGCGAGCGGGTGTATCGGCGCATCGCCGAACTGTTCACCGAACAAGGCAGCGAGGTCGACTATGTGACGCGCGGCCAGTGGGACGGTGCAGCCCCGCAGGCAACCTTTTCTGTCATTCCGGTGTGGCGCGGTGCGATCTACGACGGGACAGGCACGCGCACGCCGACCAGCGCCGTGAAATTCGCGGTGGCTCTTTTTCGCCACTTTCGAGCGCAACGAGGTGCCTACGACCTGGTCATCGTCAGCGCCCTGCCCGTACTCAACGTCTTTGCGGTTCAGCTGGCGTTGGCCGGGAGCAAGGCCTTCGTCGTGACCGACTGGCTCGAAGTCTGGGGCTGGCGCCAGTGGCGGGCGTACTCGGGGGCGCTCATGGGCACTGTTGCCTCGATGCTGCAGTTTTTGGCGATTCGCCTGGGCGACCTGCACACCGTCAACAGCGACTTCACCGGCTCACGTATTCGGGGCTATCGGCAACGTGCCACTCCGGTCACGTTGGGGCTAGTCGACCTCGTCGGTACCGCACGCGATGCGACGACCAAACGCGGCGACGAGCCGTATCTCATTTTCATCGGCCGTCACATCGCCGACAAGCGCCTCATCGACCTGCTGCCGGCCCTGCGCGAGGCGCGCACTCAGATCAGCAACTTGCGTCTCGTTATTGTGGGTTCCGGGCCGGAGTCGGCCGCTGTCGCTGCACGCGTCACCGACCTGGGTCTCGATGACGCCGTTTCGCTCGTCGGTCGGGTCAGTGATGATGACCTGCACAGCCTGCTGGCCGGTGCGCACGCACTGGTCAACCCGTCGCGGCGCGAGGGTTTTGGGCTGGTCGTCGCCGAGGCAGCTGCGGTAGCGACACCCAGCGTGGTCGTGGCCGGCTCCGACAACGCAGCGGCCGAACTGGTTCACAACGGGATTAATGGTGTCGTTGCCACGTCGGTTCAGGCCCCCGAGCTCGCGGCCGCCATCGTGACGGTCGTGAACGCCGGTGAGCCTCTCCGAGAATCCACTCAGGCCTGGTTCGTTACGGAACGCACAGCGAGCGGGCTCAGCCGATCGATCGACCGGATTTTAGACGCCTACCGTTCGGCCAAGACTCGCTGAAACGACGCCAGGGTCTGCTGGGCGGTGCGGTCCCAGGTGAATTCGGTGGCGCGCTCGAGCCCGGCCGCCGCCAACCGAGACAATTCTTCGGGCGACCCCAGGAGCCCGCCAATGACGTCTGCGAGCTGGGCGGCGTCGTGAGAATCAACGTAGACCGCCGCATTGCCGGCGACTTCATGAAGCACCGGAATGTCGGAGCAGAGCACCGGGCACCCATGCGCCATCGCCTCGAGAACCGGAAGGCCGAAGCCCTCGAACAGCGTCGGAAACACAAAGAGGGCCGACTCCGCATAGAGCGCGTCGAGCTCTTCGGCGGTGAGCCAGCCCCGCAAGGTCACCCACTCTTCAAGCTCGAGGTGGGTCACGAGGGGCGTCAGTGGGTCGTCGCCGTGACTGCCGGTGATCACCAGGCGCGGTCGGGTGTACTCGGGTAGAAGCGCGAGCGCCTCGAGGAGTGTCAAAAAGTTTTTGTGCGGCATCCGGTTACCGACGGCCAGCAGCTGGTCGGTGCGGCGGCTTGGCGTTGCGCCGGTGCCTAGGGTCTCGCCGGCCAGCGAGATCACGTCGACGGGAGTGCGTTTGATGCGCAGGTAGCGTCGAATGTCGGTGCGGGAGGCTTTGCTGATCGTAAGAACGCGGCGGGCGGTGCGCGCGCCCAATCGAATCAGGGTGCGGAGGATGAGTGAATAGGCGCCAGGGACATATTCCGGATGCCGAAAGGGCAGCAGGTCGTGAATCGTCATGACGACCGGAATTCGTGAATAGAGCGGACCCAAGTTGGCCGGGCAATGGATGAGCGCTGCGCCGCGGCGATGCGCGAACCCGGCAACGCTGAACAGCTCACCGCGCGCCCAGTCGATCCGGTTCTCGCCGCTAATGCCGGAATCGATGACGTCACCGGGAAACCATGACGTGTCGCTGGCAGCGAGTTCGTTTGACGCGAGGGCTATGAATCGAACACCTGCGTCTTCACGCGGCATGCGGCTGTAGACCTCTCGAACATACGACTCCATGCCGCCCTTCTTGCCCGTGAAGAACAGCAGGTCAACCAAAATGAGCGGAAGCGGCATCGACTTAGTCCTTGGTCACGAGAGTGGTGCGGGAGTGGCGGGCCGCTTCGTACATCACCGCGGAGATGAGTTCGGCCACGAGCATTCCGGCAAAGACCCAGACGATGTTCTGCGTGACCAGGCCAAGCCCGGCGAGGGCAAACGTGATGGCCGCGACGATCGCTCGCAAACCAGTGAGCAGGCGCACGGCACCCATCCGCCGCAGGGCAGCGAAGGGAATTGTGGTGAGAAGCGACGTTGCCCGCCACGCGCAGGCGACGGCCAGTGGCAGCGCAGTGTCGGAGAGCGACCAGGCGGAACCGAAGATGAAACCGAACGCGCCGGTCGCTTCGAGAATGCCGAGCGCGACGATGGCACCCAGCAATGCTAGTCCGGACACTCCGATATCGAGGCGGGAATGCTCCTTCAGCAGCCGCAGTCGCAAGAAGTTGAGTGGTATTGCCAGCAACCCTGACACCGTGGAGATGGCGGTGAAGATAATGGCCTGGGCCGGGCCGATGAACGCGAGAATCATCACGTTCAGAAGCGGATAGATGACGCCTGTGATGGAGGTGTCTGCGACTACCCAGCCCATGACGGCCGGGTCGGGCCGACTCGGCTGGTGGGAGACAGGAAGGGAACGCACGCAGGTGGCCGCGGCGATCCCGGCTACCAACGGAATCATTCCCCAGGTCTGTGCAGTGAAGGCGACGAGAACGCCAGCCAGGGCCCCGGAGCCGACGAGAACGGATGCCCAGATTTCGCGAGTGTCGAGGCGCTCGGCGACGGACACTCCACGACCGACCTCGAGCGATGCCAGCAGAATGGGAAGGGCGATGCACAGCGCGACGACGTTGCTGGAGTTGAAGCCGACGATGATCGCTGTCAACACTGAAAGCGCGGCCAGCCAGAGCGGAAACGTCACCCGTCGAGCTGTTGCGGCCGAACTCAACCGTGATTCGACGACGACCGCGAAAGTCACCTGGCCCACGAACGTGGCGAACATTACGGCTACGGCGATGGCACCCTGTTCGTCCAGGTTGAACTGCCGCGCCGAGATGGCAACGGTCGCGGCCGGGATGACGGCCAGGGAGACGCCGCCGAGAAGTGTAATGAGCGACATTGCTGCGCCGCGTAGGCGAAATTGCGGGGGTAGCGAGAGGCTCACCGATCGACCGCCTTCGACAACTTTTTGCCCCAGCAGCGGCCGGTGAGGCCCTCGAAACGGCCCACGAAGACCCACCAGCCATCCGCTGTCTGAAAAGATGACCGATTGCGCAGACCGAAGAGCAGCCCGCCGGCTAATGCTGCGGCCCGCCAAAAGAGGGGGTAGTGCCACACCGTGAGCAGGCGACCAAATCCCCGGGCGTAGCTGCGCAACTTGCGCCGGCGCTCGCCGTTGGAAAGCCCATGCGGGTCTGAGACACCACCAATGGCCACCTCAGCCGGCAACCAAACAAACGAATCTGATTCGCGGGCGTGCATCAAACGCAAGAGCAAATCGGTCGCCTCGCCTGATTGCCACGGTGTCGAAGCGCCGGTACCGATCGACTCTGTAAAGCCGCCAAGCCTGGTGAACAAGCTGCGGCGAATGACGAGGCCCATCTCGATGACGGTCCAGACGTTCCAACGGTCCAGCGGCGTCCCCGCGGCCGGGAGGTGAAATTTCGGGCCGTTTTCATCTGTGACGGTCAGTGCGGCGGCGGTGGCCGCGGGCGGAATCTCACGGATACCCGCGATGGTTCCTGGCGGAAACCAAGTGGTGTCATTTGGAAAGTGCAGGAGATAGTCCATACCCGCCGGAAGCGCTGCGACCCCGGCATTGCGTCCGCGCGATGCGCCCAACGGCGACGTCGTCACGACAATCTCGCAGCCGATGGTGGTGAACTCCAAAGCGAGATCCTTGACGACTTGCAGATTACCCTGGGCGACGATCACGATCGTGTCTGCGCCGGTGACTTGGCCAGCCAAAGACTGCAGCAGGCGGCGCAAACCCAGCTCTCGACCGAGGGTGGTGACGACGAGGCCAATGTTCATAGTGCACTAAGTCTGTACGATTGAGGGCGCACCGTAGAACACAGACAGGACCCACACGCACATGCAGCAAACTTCGACGATCGAACTGACGATCCTCATGCCGTGTCTGAACGAAGCTGAGACTCTGGCGGTGTGCGTAAATAAGGCCCTCGGCTACCTTGAGCGCAGCGGCGTGGTAGGCGAAGTGTTGATCGCTGACAACGGCAGCACCGACGGTTCGCAGCAGATCGCCGAGTCGCTCGGCGCCCGTGTGGTCGCAATCGCAGAGAAGGGCTACGGCAGCGCCCTCAACGGCGGCATCGAACACGCCCGCGGCACCTATGTGATCATGGGCGATGCCGACGACAGCTACGACTTCAGCCGCCTCGACGGGTTCGTCGAACGCCTGCGCGCTGGCGACGAACTCGTCATGGGTAACCGCTTTCGCGGCGGCATCGAGCCCGGCGCCATGCCGCCGCTGCACAAATACCTCGGCAACCCCGTGCTCTCGTGGATCGGGCGCATGCTGTTTCGCTCGCCCATCAAAGATTTTCACTGTGGCCTGCGCGGATTCAACCGCCAATCCATGCTCGACCTGCACCTGCAGACCACGGGCATGGAATTCGCCAGCGAAATGGTCGTCAAGTCGACTCTTGGTGGATCGCGCGTCAGCGAAGTACCGACCACTCTTGCGAAAGACGGCCGGAATCGGCCGCCGCACCTGCGCAGCTGGCGCGATGGTTGGCGCCACCTACGCTTTCTCCTCATTTTCAGCCCGCGGTGGCTGTTCCTTATTCCGGGGACGGCGGCATTTCTGCTGGGCTTTGTCGGCGTAATGCTGTTGAGCTTTGGACCGGTCGTCGTCGGACGCGTCGGCTTCACCTACTCCAGTCAGCTTTATCTCGCGGCGCTCACAGTTGTCGGCTATCAATCAGTGCTGTTTGCGATTCTCACCAAGATCTATGCACAGCAAGAGGGTTTTCGTATTCCGCGCAGCCGCAACTTCGACCGGTTGCAGAAACGCATCAGCCTAGAGAGCGGGGCCGTTGTCGGCCTCTTGCTCTTTCTCATCGGTCTGGGCGTCGCGGTTACGCAGTTGATCGGATGGGCCTCAAACGACTTTGGCCCGCTCGAGGCGGGCACTACTCTGCGCGCAGCGATTCCGGCCGCGCTGCTCATGATGCTGGGTTCGCAGACGATCATGGCCGGAATGTTCCTCGGCGTTCTGTCGGTCGGCGTGAAGCGTAGCTAATGATTGTGAGCGTCTCCGTCGCGCTGTGCACCTATAACGGTGCCGCCTTTCTCGAAGAGCAGCTGCTCAGTATCCTGAGGCAATCGATGCCGGTAAGCGAGATCGTGGTGTCCGACGACGGGTCGACCGACGAGACGCTGGCTGTACTGGAGCGAGTCGTAGCGGCCTGGCCCGCTGTAAATGTGGTGGTTCTGCGAAACAGTACGGCACTGGGGGTGACGGCGAACTTCGAGCAGGCGCTCGCGGCCTGCTCGGGAGATCTCATCGCGCTCTGCGACCAAGACGACGTCTGGTGGCCCGAGCGGGTGGAGCGCATGGTGACCGAGTTCACCCGGCGGCCCGCTTTGCAGATGCTGCACACCGACGCCCGCCTCGTCGACGCTGCCGGCGCCCCCCTCGGTCTCACGCTGCTGCAAACCTTGGGTGTGTCGGAAGCCGACCGCGCGGCCGTGCACGCGGGACACGCCATCGACGCTTACCTGCGCCGCAATATCGTGACCGGCGCGACGATGATGGTGCGGCGAGAGTTGGTCGAGCGCTCACGACCGTTTCCGGCCGTGTGGGTGCACGACGAGTGGATGGCTATGGTCGCCGCCGCGACCGGCCTGGTCGACCTGGTCGACGAGCCGCTCACCGATTATCGTCAGCACGGCGGTAACCAGATCGGGGTGACCACCCTCGACGCCTCCGGCAAGCTCGGCCGACTGCGTGCGCCGCGCACCGCCCGCAATGCCCGACTTCTCGCGCGAGCCGCGGCGCTGCAGCAGCGGGCCTCGGAGTTTGAGCCGGCGGTATCCACTTCAGTACTGGCCCTGATCGATGCGAAGCTCGCGCATGAAACGCGTCGAAGCACGCTGCCAGCGGCACGGCTACTGCGGGTGGCGCCGATTCTGCGTGGCTGGCGCACGGGGGACTACTTGCGCTTTGGGCTCGGGCTGCAAGACCTGCTACGCGACCTGGTGCAGCCGGTCTGACTCGCCGGCCCGTGGTCTCTTAGAGGGATTTGAACTGATTCAATGGCATGGTGAGTGAAACAACAATTGGTGCCCAGAAATCCGCGAAGCGACCCCGGCCGCGCTTCTACCGCCGCTGGTGGTTCTGGACGATCATCGGCGTGGTCGTCGTTGTCGCGCTCGCGAGCGCGTGGGTAGGCGTTCGGGGATGGCAAGCGAAGACAGAACTCGAAGCCGCCATTCCACTGGCCGCCACGATCAAGAGCCAGGCAATTGCAGGAGACACAGAAGCGGCCAAGGCGTCGGTTACCGAAATGGCCAGCCACGCCGCACGTGCCCGCGAATTGACCGGAGACCCGGTGTGGCGCGCCGCTGAATTCGTGCCGTTCGTCGGGGTCAATCTGAACGCTGTGCGCACCTTGGCGGCCGTCGCCGATGACGTGATCACGGATGCCGCTATGCCTATGGTAGAGGTTGTAGCCAATCTGACCCCGGCAACGCTCAAGTCTGTTGATGGGGGTATTGATCTTGAACCGCTCGTTTCAGCGGGCCAAGTTCTCAGTGAAGCCAGTACGGTGCTCACCGCAGCGGGGCAGCGGATCAACGGCGTAGACACGAGCGCCACCATGGCGCCGCTCACCGCGGCCGTGGGTAAATTCGACAGCCTCCTCGCGAGCCTCGCGCCACCGCTCGCGTCAGCCAGCCAAGCTCTCGACGTTATCCCCGATGCGCTGGGCGCCAGTGCGCCGCGCGACTACGTCATCGTGTTTCAGAACAGCGCCGAAGCACGTGCCCTCGGCGGGACGTCCCTATCTTTCGCCCTGTTGACGATTGACAATGGCAGCATCAGTCTGGGCAAGGCGGTTCCAGCCGGTTTCGGCAACTTCGCGTACTACCAGGAGTCCGTCATTGCGATGCCCGACGGTGTTGCCGAGCTTTACGGTTCGGAATTCGGGCGGGCCATGTCTAACGTCACGGTGCGCCCGAGCTTCGAAAGTGCAGCCGAAGTGACCCAGGAGATGTGGAAACGTCAGTTCGGAACCACCATCGATGGCGTTATCGGCGTGGATCCCGTGGCGCTGAGCTACCTGCTTCGCGGAACCGCCCCGGTAACCCTCTCGACCGGCGACGTTCTCACGAGTGAGTCACTCGTCCCTCTACTACTCAACGAAATTTACATGCGATTCTGGTCGGATAACGTCGGTGCTGACAACGCGGCTCAGGATGTCGTGTACGCAGAGATCGTGCAAAGGACTTTTGAGCAGTTGATTGGCGGCAAATCTGATTTAAAAGCGCTGATGTCGGCCGTGACGCAGGCTGTCGATGAACGGCGCCTGCTGTTGTGGAGCCCCGTGGAGAAAGAGCAAGCCCTCTTTACGTCTTTAGGAGTTACCGGTCCCCTGCCGCAGAGCGACGAGACGACCGACCGGGTCGGGGTTTACCTGCAGGAGAACGTCGGTTCCAAGATGAACTACTTCCTGCATCAGTCGGTTGGTCTAGGGCAGGCCGTATGTAGGGACGACCAGAGGGCGTCGTATCGAATCGACCTGGAGCTCACAAATGACCTGCCACTCGACGCTGCGACATCGATCAGCCCATCGATCCTGGGCCAGTTCGTCCGGGAAAATCTCAAGCCTGGTGTGCAGCGCATGATTGTGATGGTCTACGCGCCCTCAGGGTCGCAGATCGTGGGCGCGGCCATCGACGGTGTTTACGTTGAGCTGGAGGAATATCACGACACCGCGTATCCGGTGGCAAAGGTGGTTCTCACTATGAAGCCTGGTACTACGTCGAAGTTGAGTGTGGACGTGGTCGCGGCAGGCACCGACCAGAAGGTGCTTGCGGCTGAAGTGACGCCGATGGTCAACCCCACAGCCATCTCCGACGTGCCCCTCGACTGTGCGCGTGTGCCCGTCCAGTAACCGGGCGTCTGCCCCGAGCGTGTCGCTCTGAATGCGTGTTTTATGGTGATAGCTCGCGAGGCCCATGCGTGGTCGTGTGTCACTATATAAGGGGGATGTTCCCTTCATTGGGAATTTCCCAGCAACACGATCTATCGGAGGCATGCACGTGGAGTTGAAAGACTACGTCAGGATTTTTCATAAAAGCTGGATCCTGATCGTGGCGTGTGTGCTTTTCGGAATTGCGGCCTCCGCCGCGATTTCTATCGCCACAACGCCAAAATATGTCGCCAGCACCCAGCTATATGTGTCGGTGAAGGCGGCGGCAGATGCCGGTTCGGGTGAACTAGTACAAGGTACGAGTTTCGCGCGCCAGGCAGTGGCGTCGTACGTCGATGTCGTGAACAGTGCCATCGTGCTCGACGAAGTCATTGCGGAGCTGGGCCTCGACATGACCGCCGCTCAACTTGCCCCGTCCATTGCGTCATCCTCTCCGTTGAACACCGTGCTCATCGACGTGTCGGTGACGAACAGTGACCCGGCGTTGGCAGCGAAAATTGCCAACTCCGTGGGCAGCAATTTCAGCCGCATCGTGGTCGATGAGCTAGAAAAACCCGATGGTGAAGCGGTCAGCCCCGTGAAAATCGAGACCATTCAGCCGGCTCAGGTACCCACGAAACCGGCGAGTCCGAACGTACCGTTGAACATTGCGCTCGGATTGTTGGTGGGACTGGCCATCGGAATCGGAATCGCTGTGCTGCGCAGCGTTCTCGACACGCGCATCCACAGCCTGCACGACATCGAGCTCGTGACCGATACCCCGATGCTCGGTGGCATCAACTTCGACCCCGACGCAAAAAAACGCCCGCTCGTCGTGCATGCCGACCCGAAGAGCCCGCGCGCCGAATCATTCCGGAGCCTGCGCACCAACTTGCAATTCGTAAATATCTCGGGCGGCCCCCGCAGCTTCGTTGTAACGAGCTCCATCCCGGGTGAGGGCAAGAGCACCACGACGGCCAACCTGGCCATCGCGCTGGCCGAAACGGGCGTGCGAGTCGCCCTCATCGATGGCGACCTGCGGCTGCCCCGCCTCGCGCACTACATGGGCCTTGAGGGGGCTGTCGGCCTGACGGATGTGCTCATCGGTCGCGCCGAACTCGCCGACGTCTTGCAGAGCTGGGGCCGGGACAAACTCGTCGTGCTGCCCAGTGGTCGCGTTCCCCCGAACCCTAGTGAGCTGCTCGGCTCAGCGGCAATGTCGAATTTGCTCGACAGCCTCACCGCAGAGTTCGACGTCGTGCTGATCGATGCCCCGCCGTTGCTTCTCGTGACCGATGCAGCGGTGCTGAGCAAGCTCACCGGTGGTGCGTTGCTTGTGGTAGCCTCTGGCCGCACCAAGCGCAATGAACTTGCCAGTGCGGTGAAGGCCCTGCAACGCGTCGAAAGCAGCCCGGTGGGTGTCATCATCACTATGCTCCCCACGAAGGGGCCGGACTCCTATGGCTATGGCCAGTACAGCTATGGAAACATTCTCGCCGAGTCAGCCGATGCCCCGGCTCCCGTAAGCACGCGCCAGCTGCGTCGGATGCGTCGGCGTACCGCATGATGACGACGTTTTCGATTCTCACGGTGTGCTCGGGCAATATCTGCCGTTCACCTCTCGCGGAGCAGTTGCTGCAAGTGGGCCTCGGCAAACTGCCCGGGGTGTCGGTCGCGAGCGCGGGAACCATCGGTCTCACCGGCCAGGGCATGCCCGAGCAGGCCGCGGCTCTTTCTCGCCAGTTCGGCGGTGATCCTTCAGCACACGTTGCACGTGAACTCACCGTTGAGCACCTGACCTCATCGAACTTGGTATTGGCGATGTCGCGCGAGCACCGACGTGCTATCGCGGAGCTTTCGCCGCGGGCCATTCGTTATACCTTCACGATTCGCGAGTTCGCACGCCTGGTGCACGATCTGACCGATAACGACCTCACCAAGGCTGCCAGTCTCCCGCTCGACAACACGGCCGGTCGGTTCGCTTCGGTAGTCGGACTCACCGCGTCCCAGCGCGGCATGGTGCCACCAGCCGAATTTCCCGACGACGACGACGTGGTCGACCCGTACCGTCAGCACGACAGCGTCTACGCCGAATCAGCCAGACAACTCGTACCTGCCGTGCAATCCGTCGTCTCGCTTTTTCAGCGGGCAGCGACAATCGTTCCGGTGTAAGGGGAAAAGTGGCATCTTTCAAACCGCACAAGCGACCGAGCCAGAACAAAGCCATGCGACGGCGCTGGATACTGGCGGCCCTCACCCTGTTCGTCGTCGTTGATGTCGCCCTTGTCGCGCTGGCTCTCGCGCCGCCGGAAACTCCGTCGGCTGTAAATGTCTCTGCTGCGCCTACCTCAACCGCCACCCCCACGGCATCGCCGGCTGAGACCACTGCACCGGTGGATCCCGTTGAAGTGGTTCCAGTCACTGTTGAGACCGTGGCACCCACCCGAATTATCTCGGCTCTCGACGGCACGACTGCCTGGCGAGCCCCCACGGGCCCCTGCCCGGTCACTGCGGCAGCACCGGAACGAACCACCGATTCCGGTGCCAGCTGGGTCTCCTTCAACGCATCGATCAACACCGATGCGTCGTCTATCCTCACCATTACGGCAGTGGATGATGCCGAGACGTCACTCGTCACCCTAGACTCCACCAGTTGTTCCCCGCAGGTTGTCGACACTTACGTTGCGGGTGAAGAGTGGGCGAACTATCCAGAGCGGGCGAGCGGCCGTTGGTTCATTAATCCGGCCAACCGAGCGGTCGTTCACACTCCGAACGGCGACGTGGCTGCGCCGTGCCCCAGCGTGGTGGCTTTCGCGGCACGCAGCGCCACCGCAGCCGCTCTGCTTTGCGCCGATGGCGCGTTTCTTCGCACAACCGACTCCGGTGCCAGCTGGGGCGCGGCACTGGCCCTGCCGGGAGCAGTCAACCTCGCCACTTCGGGCGATGGCTACGTGGTTGTGGCGCAGAGCCAGGCCGAGTGTGCGGGGCTTCAGCTCCTCACAGCAGGCGAATCAACAGACGCGCCATTTTCAATTACCGGCTGCCGCGAGGCTGCCTTCAACCCCGGCAGCGTGGCAGTGTCCAGCGGCGAGGGAACTCTCTGGTTGTGGGCTGGGGACGCATTAAGTAGGTCAAACGACGGTGGAACAACATGGCTGTAATTGATAGTTCGCTTACCCGCGGTTTGCGACGTCCCCCAAAAGCCCGATTTTTTCATAGGGTAGAATCGGAGTTTATGAAGATGGGCTCACTTCGGCACCGAACAGGAGTGCAGTGCACTTCAATCTGGGGGGAGTAAGTTGTGTCAGTAAACGAAGTTGCGTCGAGCGCGCTAAAAGAACTTCACAAGGCCGTGCCCGTTGTGCGCTTTGGTACGCAGTTCGGATTCGACGCCGCGTCTTGGGCCGTTGCGCTTATTCTGGCGCAAGTTTTCCGCTACGAGTTTCAGGTCAGCCTCATCAGCTGGTTACCGCTTGCACTGTTGTGTGTAGCTGCGACCGTTCTGCAGCTGTTTGTCGGCTCGGTCTACCACCTGTATCGTGGCCGCCACCCGTACGGCAGCTTCGCTGAGGTGCGCTCGCTCCTCTGGTCCGTGCTCGCCACAGCTCTAGTGCTGACTGTTCCCGTATTTGTCTTCGGTGGCGCCCTGGATATTCCGCGCAGCAGCGTCATAATTGCCCTGCCAATGGCGTTTGTAATTATGGGCGGTGTGCGCTACTACAAGCGACTACTCGTTGAACGGGCTATCGTGCCCGCGGACAACGCACGTAGTGCGCTCATCTATGGTGCTGGCTACCTCGGTGCATCCATTGTGCGCCGCATGAAGACTGATGCGCAGTCTTCGTTTCGCGCGGTTGGTCTTATCGACGACGACCCGCGCAAGAGCAACGTGTGGCTCCATGGAGTTCGTGTGCTCGGTACAGGAGCCGATCTGGTGCGCGCTGCTGAAGCTACCAAGGCTACGGTGTTAATCGTCTCGATTGCTCGTGTTGATGCAACTCGACTGCGTGAGATTTCTGACGCAGCAGACGTCGCCGACCTTCGGGTCAAGGTGTTTCCCACTCTTGATGAGGTGCTCAGGGGCAAGGTGCGTCTGAACGACCTGCGTGATATTTCCATTGACGACCTCATCGGCCGCAACCCCGTCGATACCGACGTGGCGTCGATCGCCGGCTACATAGCCGGTAAACGCGTTTTGGTCACCGGCGCTGGTGGGTCGATCGGTTCCGAGTTGTGCCGTCAGATTCAAGCGTTCGCGCCCAGTGAGCTTATTATGCTGGACCGTGATGAGACTGGCCTGCAGACGACGCAAATTTCCATTCTTGGACATGGCCTGCTCGATACCAAAGATGTTGTGCTGGCGGATATTCGCGATCGCGAAGCACTCACGGCGATCTTCGCGGAGCGTCGCCCCGACGTCGTGTTTCATGCTGCCGCCCTCAAACACCTGCCCATGCTCGAGCAATACCCCGATGAGGCGTGGAAGACAAACGTACTCGGCACCCGTAACGTGCTGCAGGCTGCGCAGAACGTGGGTGTGAAGACGTTCGTTAACATCTCCACCGACAAGGCTGCCAACCCGACGAGCGTGCTCGGGCATTCAAAACGGGCGGGGGAACAGCTCACCGCGAACGCGGCTCAACAGACAGGCCACGACTATATCTCCGTGCGCTTTGGCAACGTTATTGGCAGCCGCGGCTCAATGCTGCCGACCTTCACCGCACTCATCGAGGCCGGCGGCCCGCTCACGATTACGCACCCCGACGCCACGCGGTTCTTCATGACCATCCCCGAGGCATGCCAGCTCGTCGTGCAGGCCGGTGGTATCGGCCGCCCTGGCGAAGTACTGATCCTCGATATGGGCGAGCCGGTTCGCATTTTGGACATTGCCCAGAGAATGATCGCGCAGTCGGGCAAGGCAATCGAGATTATCTACACAGGACTGCGCGATGGCGAAAAGCTGCACGAAGAACTCGTCGGACTCGGCGAGACCGACGCACGCCCGATCCATCCCAAGATTTCCCATGCAAACATTAGAGCTATCTCGCCGGACCACCTCGAAAAGTCGTTCTGGGATGACCAGTTCCGCCGTGAAAGCCCGGTTCTGCAGGCCAAGGCGACCGTTTCCGGTAGGCCCTAGTAATGATGCTTGTTATCGCTCTGGCAGCCGTCGCCTTTGTCAGTCTGATGGCCCCTTTCGTACTCCGCCCATTCCTTCGACACTTAGATGTCGTGGACGTGCCGAATGCGCGCTCGGCGCACACGCAAGCGGTTCTTCGCGGGGGCGGACTGGGTCCTCTACTCGCTTTGGCTATTGGTTGTAGCATTCTCGTGGCATCTCTACCAAGCGTCGAGTCCGTTACAGTGCTACGCGTAATCGTTGGGGTCTCTGTGGCTTCCGCCGTTTTGGGGTGGATCGAAGACGTGCGTGGAGTCTCAATTCGTGTGCGCGCAGGCGCCCAGATCTGCATTGGACTCATAGCGTCCAGTATTGTCGTTGGGCATGCCGGAGTCGCCCCCTGGTTGGTTGTTGTCTTTACGATAGGTGTAGCCGGGTATATAAACGTCGCCAACTTCATGGATGGCGTCAATGGTATTTCAGCGTTGCACGGCACGGTCGTCGGCGTCACATACGCCATCTTGGGTGTTGTCTTTGAACTTCCATGGTTAGCGATCACTGGCGGAATAGTCGCGCTCGCGTTCTTCGGGTTCCTTCCGTGGAACCTACGAGGGCGGATATTCTTGGGAGATGTGGGGAGTTACCTGCTCGGGGGAAGCATTTCCATTACTGCAGTTGCAGCACTCGCCCACGGAGTCCCGTTTCTCGCGGTGATTGCGCCTCTAATCGTCTACCTCGCGGATGCTGGTTTCACTCTAGTGAGCCGTGTTATCCGGGGTAGACGCTGGTCCGACGCTCATCGTGATCACGTGTATCAGCGCCTCACTGATAGTGGCATTTCGCACTTCCGTGTGGCGCTCCTCGTCACGGGGCTAAGTTTGTGCGCCGGGGCGATCGGAATTTGGGCGGCCGTCAAGCATCTACCTTGGCCCATAGAGATCGTTCTCCTCTCCGCAATTCTCGCGGCCTATTTCGTCTGGGGGGCGGTCGCAACCTGTCTGAAACGAACATCGACGGAAATGATTGACCGGGAAGGGATGAATTCGTGAAAATTTTTGTTACTGGCGCGAATGGGTTCGTCGGGCGTCATACCTGTACCCACCTCCTCGACCGCGGCCATGACGTGACGGCGGGAGTGCGAACCGCGGGTTCGGCTCCTCTTGGCACAGAAGAATGCCTCGTAGGCGATCTGGGTCCTGCGAGCGATTGGAACAAGGACCTCTCTGGGCATGACGCAATAGTCCACTTGGCTGCAAGAGTACATGTTATGAATGACACAGCTAAGGACCCGTTGGCGGAATTTCGTCGTGTCAATACTTTCGGTACCGTAGCGCTCGCTCAAGCAGCTTCGTCGCAGGGTGTTCCACGATTCGTCTTCTTGAGCAGCATCAAGGTCAATGGCGAAAAGACGGATGGTCGACCATTCACGGCCAAAGACTCTCCTGATCCACAAGACTCGTATGGGGTCTCCAAACACGAGGCAGAGGTCGCTCTGAGAAGCGTGGAGAGAGAAACGGACCTACAAGTTGTTGTCGTGCGCACACCGTTGGTGTACGGGCCAGGAGTCGGAGGCAATTTTGTGAAGACGCTTTCACTGGCTCGAAGTGGCATTCCTTTGCCGCTCAGAAGCCTGCGCAACAGCCGAACTTTGTGTTCGGTCTGGAACCTAGTCGAGTTGCTCGAGAAGTGTGCCTCTGACGAGGCGGCTGCCGGGGCACTCGTACTTGCTGGTGACTTGACGAGCCCGTCTACTGGCGGACTTGTCCGGGAGATCAGTCGCGCAATGGGCAAGCGGAGCCGTAATTTTTCGTTTCCTCCCGCCCTCCTAGGCCTTGCAGGCCGGGCGACGGGCAAATCGGCCATCATTCGCCGCCTGACTCAATCGCTCGAGGTAACTGCAGGCTCCAGCTCGACTGCCTTCACCTGGCACCCCTCCGAGCGCTTCGAAGACTCGATCAAACGCACGGTTGATTGGTATCTAGGGGACGTCGCTGCTCCAGACTCGAGCTCAAGAATATGAAGATCGCCATCGTCTCGCAGTATTATGCGCCGGAGGCAATACGTATTCCGGATACACTCGCACGCGGTCTCGCGGCACGGGGTCATGAGGTGCGTGTTGTTACGGGCTACCCCAACTATCCAGACGGAGAGTTATTTCCGGGCTACAAGCGACGACGCAACTTCGTAGAACTGATTGACGGAGTTAGCGTTCGGCGTGTTCCCCTCGTCATCAGCCATTCCTACAATCCCTTAGCGCGCTTTGCGAACTACTTGACGTTTGCGGGGAGCGCCGCCCTCGCGCATCACTTCGTTCGCTCGGCTGATGTTGTTTATGTCTATGCAACCCAGATGACTCCTGCGATCGGTCCCTCGATTTGGCGCGCGCTTTTCGGTACTCCCTATGTGATGCATATCCAAGACTTGTGGCCAGAGTCCGTGACGCATTCGTCCATGGTTGGTCGCGGTGGTGCTAAGAAATTAATTGGTGCCCTGCTCGATCCGTGGCTGCGGTACCTCTATCGCACAGCATCAGCAACGATAGCCATCGCCCCCTCGATGGCGCGTATGCTCGCGGCCCGAGGAGTGCCCGTCGAACGCCTTCACACGGTTCTCAATTGGGACGCTGCGGAGGCGTCCGGCTCCCTCGGGGATAGCGCTTCTCGGGACGACTCGAATGTCTCGATTGTCTACGCGGGAAACCTCGGAGACCATCAGTCGCTAGACACGGTCATTCGTGCTGCCGACGCAGTGAAACACGTGGCAAATGTGACCATTACGATTGTTGGTTCGGGTGTGGCAGAGAAGCGGCTCCGTGCCTTGGCGGAGACAATAGGTGCTCACAATGTCATATTCCTAGGTAGGATCGAGCCCGAGAAAATGGGTGCAATTCATGCCCAATCCGACTTCCAAATTGTCTCGCTCAAGGACTTGGCCATCTTTGACGGAACGATTCCGTCCAAAATGCAGTCCAGTTTGTCTAATGGAATTCCAGTTATCACCACAGTGCGTGGTGATGTGAAGCAGATCGTTCTTGCTAATGGACTCGGTTTCGCAGTTGACCCCGAATCAGTCGAACAACTTGCAGATGCATTCACGCTAGCCGGCTCCATTGATTCGGAGACCCGCAGACTCATGGGCGTAGCGGCGCGTGAATATTACGACCGGGAAATGTCAATCCATAACGGTATCGCACAGATTGAAAAAATTCTGGTTTCGGCGTCCCATCACCAGCGACGAGGACGAGCCACCAGTTCATGACTGAGAATTGGTAGGCGATTAAAGTGCTGGTGAGACGTGAGTTCGGTTCTTTTATGAGCTCCTTCGTGCGCAATCCATGACGTACTGATCGACACCCTTTCGTGACGCCCACGTGACAACCGATGCGTATCGGGCGGAGTTTGAATTCAGGGGTGGGCGAATTTTCTAAGGTCGATGCCATCACAGCCGGGTGTAAATACCATTGAAAAAATATTGGCTACGGCCGCAAGCATAAACTTGAAATGAGAGCTAAAGCATGACGAACAAATACGAAGGTAAGCGCATTCTAGTCACCGGTGGAACTGGCTCTTTCGGCCACACCGTCGCTGCGAAACTTCTGGATCGGGGAGCCTCGCAGGTACGCATTTTGAGCCGTGACGAAGCTAAACAAGATCTCATGCGCCATGAAATAGTCGATTCGCGCCTTCGCTTCTACGTGGGTGACGTTCGCGACTATCTAAGCGTAGAACGGGCGATGCGAGACGTTGACTTCGTATTTCACGCTGCAGCACTTAAGCAAGTCCCGTCGTGTGAGTTTTTCCCCATGGAGGCCGTCAAGACGAATGTATTTGGCAGTGAGAATGTTGTTCGCGCCGCGGATCAAGCAGGCGTGAAGGCCGTAGTCTGCCTAAGCACTGATAAGGCCGTATATCCCGTGAATGCAATGGGCATGAGCAAAGCGATGATGGAAAAAGTCGCGCAATCACATGGGCTTAATAACCCTGACGCAGTTACCACGGTTTCGTGTGTGCGCTATGGAAATGTAATGTACTCGCGCGGTTCAGTCATCCCTCTATTCATCCGCCAACTCAAGGCCGGCAATAACCTCACCGTGACGAACCCGGATATGACGCGATTCATGATGTCACTTGCGGATTCCGTCGACTTGGTCGAATATGCCTTCCACAACGCAGAGCAAGGTGATCTATTCATTCGCAAGGCAAAAGCCTGCACTGTTGGGGACCTGGCCGAGGCCTTGATCGCATTGTTCGAGTCTTCGGTAAAAGTCGACGTAATTGGGACGCGGCACGCGGAGAAGGTGTCTGAAGCCCTTGCGAGTCGAGAAGAACTCTCACGTTCTCAAGACATGGGCGACTACTTCCGGATTCGGGCTGACAATAGGGACTTGAATTACAGTCTGTATGTAGAGGAGGGCAATGTTTCTCAGGTCATGTACTCAGACTATGACTCCCACACAGTTGACCGAATGTCTATTCCCGAAGTCCAAGCGCTCCTTCTCACGCTCCCGGAGGTTCGTGCTGAACTGAGCACGGCGGGTCGGCTGACAGGAATATCCGCTGATGGCAACTGATAGAGTCGTACTGACTGGGGGTAACGGCTTTCTTGGCTTTCATGTGCGCGCTGCTCTAAAAGAGCGTGGTGCAGATGCAGTGAATATCCCTCTGGGGCACTCGTATGACCCCGTCAATTCTGTACGGGCGGTCGAGGGAGCGGATCGAGTCATCCATCTGGCCGGCGTCAATCGGGGATCAGATCAAGAAGTCTCGGAAGGCAATGTAGTCTTCGCGGAGCAATTGGCCGAGTCCGTTCAGCATTGTTCCGTGCCTCCGAGAACAGTTGTTTTTGCCAATTCTGTCCAAGCCGCCAACAGTGGCGTTTATGGGATCGCGAAGGCGAGGTCGGCAAAGATCCTGAGGACGGCGGCTGAGTCCGTCGGCGCTGAGTTCCACGACGTCGTTTTGCCGAATCTCTTCGGTGAGCATGGGCGTCCGTTTTACAACGCCGTCACGGCAACATTTTGTTACCTGCTGGCTCGGGGCGAGCAGCCGACGGTCCAGAATGATTCGCTTCTGAGCCTGCTCCACGCACAAGACGCTGCAGATCAACTGCTTGGCGGCGTTGCTGGAGGGTCCCCGCCTAAGTTGGCGGTCCAACTGACTGTCAACGATCTGCTTCGACGGCTGGTGGACATTGCGCGATTATATGAACGGGGTGAGATACCGGATGTTAGCTCGGAATTTTCGCGCAATTTGTTCAATACGTATAGGTCCTACACATTACGCACTCTCGCCCCCATAAACTTAACAAAGCACGCGGACGCACGAGGATCTTTTTTCGAGATCCTTCGTTCGCACGGTGGCACGAGTCAGTCCTCGTTTTCCACGACAGCCCCGGGCATGAGTCGTGGTGATCATTTCCATCGCCGAAAAGTTGAGCGGTTCACCGTGCTGTCCGGCACCGCCACAATCGCAATGCGTCGCATCTTCACAGACAATGTTGTGGAGTTTCACGTCTCCGGCGAAGTACCTATGGCTGTTGACATGCCGACGATGTGGGCTCACAAGATTACAAACACCGGGCCTGGCGAGTTGTTTACGTCATTTTGGTCCAATGATATTTTCACTTCCCAAGCTCCAGATACGATTTCAGAGGCAGTCTTTTAAATGAATCCACGACTCAAGGTTCTGACAGTGGTTGGAACCCGACCCGAAATTATCCGTCTGGCCGCTACGATCAAGCGGCTGGATAAATACACTGACCATGTACTCGTGCATACAGGTCAGAATTACGACTATGAATTAAACGAGGTGTTCTTTGAGGACCTCGGCCTCCGAAAGCCGGACTATTTTCTTGAAGCAGAGACGAGTTCCCTTGGTAGCGTTCTCGGCTCGATTCTCACCAAAATAGAACGCGTTTTGACAATAGAGAGACCAGATGCGTTTTTGGTCCTTGGTGACACGAACAGCTGTATCTCTGCCTTGATGGCTAAGAGAATGAAGATTCCGGTTTATCATATGGAGGCAGGAAATCGGTCGTTCGATGAAAACGTTCCTGAGGAAACGAACCGACGCCTCGTTGATCATGTCGCTGACTATAATCTCGTCTATACGGAACATGCCCGGCGGAATCTCTTGGCCGAGGGGATTCATCCATCCCGCATAGTGCTGACGGGTTCTCCTATGCGCGAGGTGTTAGATCTTAACGCAGCAGCAATCGAAGCGAGCTCGATTTTGGAGGAGCAGGGGCTGGAAGACCGCGGCTACTTCCTGGTGAGTCTCCACCGTGAGGAGAATGTGGACAATCCTGCACGCTTGGAGGCGGCATTGGAATCTCTCGGGCAGATCGCTGAAGCTTACGAACTTCCGGTGCTCGTATCTACCCACCCCCGGACGCGTAAACGCTTAGGGGAACAGTCCGAGGCGCTCAAGAGCAAACTCGTATTCCACACGCCGTTCGGGTTCAATGATTACGTGCGACTTCAGAAATCGGCAAAGTTGGTGCTCTCAGACAGCGGAACTATCAGCGAAGAGTCGTCTATTCTCAGCTTTTCGGCCGTGTCTCTCCGTGACGCGATCGAGCGACCAGAGGCGCTTGACGCTGGCGTCACGATCACGTCCGGGGTCGTCGGAGAAGGTGTAGTGGAAGCAGTCGCTCTAACACTCTCGCAATTCGAAGAGGACGGCCCGGCGGAAATTCCCGCGGAGTATCAAATTAAGGATACGTCGCGTCGCGTCGTAAGTTTTATCTGCTCGACAGCAAGGTCTCATCACCATCGATCAGGAATCCGGAAGGGGGAAGAATGACCGAACTCCCAAATCTCGTTAGAAATAGCGTATATCGGTCCGTCACCGCGCGGTGAGGCTGTTCCTATTTTGGACTGGCGTAATCCAATACCGCCAATTAGGCCACATATGCTTAGTGCATCAGTGTTCTGCTCATCGTTCGTGTATGAATCGGGCGATGCAGAACCTATGCAGCGAGTAATGTTTTTTAGGCGGCCTGACCCTATGGAAATATAGAGAATGCACACTTACGCACAATGAACCGCTTGACATTCGGCAATGGCGTACTCATGCTCCTTGGTGGGCAGTGGGCCAAGTATCTTATTCAGATCGCCTCACTCGTTGTTCTTTCACGATTATTATCTACTACAGACTTTGGTCTTATAGCTATGGTGACCGCAGTCGTCGGTGTAGCCAGCGTTATTGGCGATTTCGGTTTATCCCTCGCAGCGCTTCAAGCTTTCAATTTGAGTTCTCTGCAGAAATCGAACCTGTTTTGGCTAAACACAGCCCTCGGGGTTATAACCGGGATCTGCGTGGCTTTGCTTGCTTTGCCCCTCGCTAACTTCTATGACCGCCCCGAAATCGCTGGTCTCACCCTACTTATCGCTACGACATTTCCGCTTAACGGAATTGCCGTTCAATTCCGAACCGAGCTAAATCGCCGACTTGAGTTTCGCACGCTGGCCCTAAGCGATGTTTTCGGGCAAGCCGCCGGACTCGCGATCGCAGTTATCGCAGCGCTGCTCGACTACGAATATTGGGCACTTGGAATCCAGACGGTCGCCGGATCATTGGTCTCTCTACTTATTGTCGCAATCGCGAGCAAATGGATTCCGGGTTGGCCGAACCGACAAGGGAACATTGGGGGCCTGCTCCGGTTTGGCGGTTCAACTCTGGCTACGCAGATGGTTAAATACGCGAGTTCGAATGTAGACTCTGTGCTCATAGGGCGCACTCATGGAGCCGCAATTCTAGGAATTTATGACCGCGCCTTCCAGTTGGTCAGCCTTCCGGTACACCAGCTCGCAGCCCCTTTAACACGCGTCGTTTTGCCCTACCTGAGTCGCCTCTCGCCAGGAACTCTCGATGTACCTCTACAGAAGATTCAGCTCGGTCTCGCTTATGGGCTCGTGTGTGTCCTGAGTATACTTGCGAGCGCCTCCGAGCCATTGATTACGATTATTCTCGGCTCCAAGTGGGCTGCGGCTGCTCCAATACTAGAAATACTTGCATTGGGCAGCCTTTTTCAAGCCCTCGGCTACATCTATTATTGGCTCTTTCTTTCCATAGCAAAGACCGCATACCTCTTCTGGTCAGAACTCTTTGGCAGAGGGCTGATGATTGTCTTGATGGTGATGTTCGTTCCATACGGACCTGAATGGGTTGCCTTGTCCAGCAGTATAGGGCTTTTCGTGATCTGGATCTTTGGGACGATATTCGCCGTTCCTCGCACGGGTGTAAGGGTCACTCCCCTTCTCTCGATCGCCGCCCGACCTGTCGGACTGTTTGTTACTTCGTACGCCGTCTGCAAGCTCCTGAGAACTCTGTATCTTGATAGCTCTGGTGTGAGCCCAATGGTTCAATTGCTAGTGCTTGCAGGCGCCTGGTTCATCTGGACAACTTTGGCCGTAATCCTTTTCCGCAAACTTCGTCAAGACGTTGCCTACCTCGTCACGATGGTGGTGTCGATGGCGGGTAACCGAAGAACTGGCAAGGTTGATCCAACAACGTGACTCGAGGTGAGTGACGTTCGTAGGTAGCGCTCGTCGGACGATTTGAGAGCACGTTTCCGTTGCGAGGGGTCTGTTGTTCGACGTCCCGTGGGGTGCCGATGCGGGCGTCTTCCCCGGTCACGATGGGTCTTAGTGGCTCCAGGGGTCACAGGGGTCCTGACATGGACGTCTTAGGTCGATTTATTCTGTCGTAACTCAGAGCCGTTCTTTGATGGCGTATCGCAGGATTAGGTCGGTGCCCGGATAGCGGGTTTGAGTTTCTGTGAGACTCGAGCAGAGCTCGCTGACGGCGATGGTGAGTATTTGCGCTCGTGGGGCCAGTGTTATTGACGTTCGGGGCGACGGGGTGATGTGGCCAGTAGCGCGCTTCGGGGCCACCGAATATTTCCGTTCGGGGCCATCTGCTTGGCTCCTTCTGCCGCGTGTAGAGGCACGCGGCAGAAGGAGGAATCAATAATGGTACGAAGGATTGAAGCCAAGCGGGTGCTCGAACTCCGCGCTGAGGGCATGACGGGGCGCGCGATCGCCTTGTCGCAGGGCATGTCGCGCAAGTGTGTACTGGCGGTGTTTGAGCTGCCGCGGGCATTTCGGACAGCGGAATTAGAGGATTCTTCTACGCTGCCAATGCTGGCTGCTGATAACCGTAGTGGACTTCATTAGGCCTGCGGTAACCGAGCGCGGAGTGCCGATGCTGAATATTCACTTCGAGGAGCATCACCTGTGGTGCGAGTGAGCCCTACTGTTCAGATGCGCGACTTGCATCGTTCAGCCCCACTACCGGCGTGGTTGAGCCCGGGACTGCCCCCGGTTTGGTTGACTCCTGACCTGTGGAGATTCGTCTTCACTGGAAAGATGTCATCATGCCCAAGCCCTACCCACCCGAGTTTCGCCGTGATGTTGTCGCGGTCGCCCGGAAGCACGAAGCCGCGCTGAACCAGATCGCGAAAGACTTCGGAATTTCGGAGTCCTGCCTGATGAACTGGCTGAAAAAATCCGACGTCGAGGACGGCGTCAAGCCGGACGTGACCGAGAAGGAGTCCGCAGAATTGCGAGATGCGAAGAAACGTATCCGGCTGCTCGAGCAAGAAGCCGAGGTCATGCGCCGTGCCGTGGCCTATCTTTCCCGTGACGTCAACCCAAAATGATGTACCCGCGGGTCCTGGAACTGGCCGTCGACAGGATCCCTGTCACGGTGACCTGCCGGGTATTGAACTTCTCCAAGTAAGCCTTCTACCAATGGGTCCGTAACCCGGTGTCGCAACGCGATTGGGACGACGCGCACCTCACCAACACGGCCTGGGACGCCCACCACGACGATCCCGCGTTCGGCTATCGGTTCATCGCCGACGAACTCAACCAGGCCGGCCTGACGGTGGGCGAAAACCGGGTTTGGCGGCTGCGTTCCCAGCAGCGGCTCTGGAGTGTGTTCGCGAAGAAACGCGGCCTGACGCGGAAGGCCGGGTCGCCGGTCCACGATGACCTCGTCAAACGGAAGTTCACCGCGACCCGTCCGAACCAGCTCTGGCTGACCGACATCACCGAGCACCGCACCGACGAGGGCAAGATCTACCTCTGCGCCATCAAGGACGTCTACTCGAACAAGATCGTCGGCTACTCCATCGACTCACGAATGAAAGCGTCGCTGGCCGTGGCCGTCGCCGCCGCCCGCAACGCGATCGGGCAGCGGACCATCGAGGGGACGATCCTGCATAGCGACCGCGGGTCGCAATTCCGGTCTAACGCCTTCGTCCGGGTGCTAAAGAACAACGGCATCACTGGATCGATGGGCCGGGTCGGCGCGTGTGGCGACAACCCCGCGATGGAGTCGTTCTTCGCGTTGCTGCAGAAGAACGTCCTCGACCGGCAACGCTGGGCCACCCGGGACGAACTCCGCCTGGCGATGGTCGTGTGGATTGAACGGACCTACCACCGCCGGCGACGACAACGCCGCCTTGGCAAACTCACCCCGATCGAGTTTGAGACCATAAATATGGCCCTCAACGCCGCCTAAAACCACTAACCCTATGAGTCAACTGAAATCGGGGCAGTCCCAGCAAGCACTTGCTCAAAAACGCGATTATGCTTTTGACCAATCTCGCTCCACGAACGCTTGGAAAGGTCCGGCAGGGCATTCTCTGAGCTGCCTGTACTTGTGAGGAGTGCCTTCGCTAAGTCGGCTTCGGACAATTCTGCCGAATATGTTATTACCCACTCTGGACCGAACTCGTCCTGAAGCCGTTGGTTCGCCTCGTTAGCAGGTACCAGCACTGGTGTCCCCAGTGAAAGTGATGTCAGAGCGGCGCTTGAGTTGTACATTTCGCGATACGGAAGAACGACTACTGCGGACGTCTGTATAAGGCGAACCAGATCAGCATCTGAAAGATACGCAAAGCGGTCATCAATGTTCTGATGACCTGCAATGCGCGCCCTTAAGCTATCTGCATAGGACGCGGGACTCGCGCGGCCCGCTAAAACAAGCTTCCACGCAGAATTCTTCCCAGCTTTAATAATGTCTACAAGCGCCTCTACGTTCTTATATGGGCGCATTAACCCAAAGCACAAAAACATCGATTCATTCCTGGGAACAGTTGACACAAAACGTTCAAACCAGTTGCGATATTCCCCAATCATGATCGTGGTCGCGGTTGAAGAATCATGTCCGCTTCCAGCGTGAAGGTAGATCTTATGGATAGCCAATCCTTCGAGGCGAAGTCGCGCTTTCTCTGCGCCGCTGTTGTTCTTCTCATAAGGTTCCAGGTGGTGGACGGTCCAAACTAGCGGTATTCGGGATATGCGAAGACGCAAAATTAACCCCTCGAGAAGTATGCGTTTTATGAAAACCTTAAAGCAGCTCGAAGAGGCAACAAATGTTTCAGGAAAATGAAGATGAAAAATTTCATAGCGGCCCAACAGTGCGTTCCTCCATGTGAACCACCGTGGTTCGTCCGTTTTGGCGATCGCGTCAAACAGCATGGTGAAGTACGGGTTATGGTCTCTTTGAGGAGATCTTTCAGACTCTAAGATCTTTATTCGCGCTGGAATTTTATTTTGATGAATCCGATTTTTTATCAAGTGTTTCTCCTTGCTGTGAGAACTTATTTCGAGATCGCCTCGCTGCGAGTGCAAGCCGGGGACATCGGACGGCCTGGGCCCTGACTTTCGTTCTGACTCATCCTTCCCGCGGTCGCGAATAACAAACCAGACTCGTGTTCGTTCGCTGACCGTGCTTAATTATTTTGCCCTCGATAACATTACCGGTACCCGCAAGTCACCCACCTGATACTGCGTCGATGTCTTCACTGGTGATAGGCATCCGGTATTTTGGCAACTGCGACGATATTATTGGGACATTCGGGGCTGAGAAGGTGAACTTGTCGTTTAACATGATTAGTCAGGATTTTTAAAGCCGTATTGGCGGCTGCCGTGCAAGAGGATTTTCGAATGAACCGACTGACATTCCGCTCACAAAGATGGCGAGGAACAGCACAGAAGCGGCGGAAGGCTGGTAGAAGGTCCCATTAGCGAAGAATGAGTTTGCGAGCAAGAGTAAGAATGCGACCGAGACGGCTCCAATAACGTCGGACCGCGTCGCTTTATATAGCCGGTGAAGCCGTATCAATACTATGAGTAACATGCCGAAGGCAAGTACTGCCCCCAGTATGCCGAACACCGTCACGATTTCCGCGAACTGATTGTGGGCCATGGGTGCGATGGAGTCGGCTAGGGGGACCAGCGCGGTCGAGGCCATTCCAAAGCCCCCACCAATCAGGTACACGAAAGGGCTTCCGAGATGGCTAAGGACTTCAAAATTCTCTATCGGAAGTAAAAATATTCGGTCCCAAAGACTTTCGCTTACGGACTGGTCATAGTTGGCGATTCCAGCGTGGTTTATTCCAAAGCTGATAAGAACTGCGTCGATGCGCATCTGGACGCTTGAGAGAGTGCTGTACGCGATGCCTGCAAGTAATACGCTGCCGAGTAGGCCTAAGACGAGCTTAGACAGAGAAGCTCTGTTCAGGTAGATGAGGAGCAATGCGGCCAGTGCAACATTTGCAATGGCGGACTTGTTCAAGGAAACTGCCGCAGGTAGTGCTATCAGCAACACAAGTATCCAGCGACGACTGGGCGAAAACGCTTGGGTGAGGACTGCGTAGGCTCCCACGGATATTCCGATAGAAGTTAGACTTCCCAGAAGAGAGGAATATCTGTCCAAGCCTGCCCGAGTTGAGGCATCCGCGAACCAAGGGACGGGGCCGATAAAGAATTGCAGGGGCACAGTCATCGCGGCGATAACAAAGAATACCACATAGGTGTGAACGTGCTTCTTTAGATCGGATAGTCCATCCGTGTAAAGGTAAAGGGCGAGGAGTATTGGGACTGAAAATAAGAATCGGCTGAGTCCGCTGAAGGCACCACTCGGTGAAATGACAGCAAGGGAGGTTAGAAGACCGAGTCCAGCCAATGTTAACCATACAAACACAGGGCCAACTTTGACGTTTTGTGATCTATTGACAAACGCTACTACGAATTGATTCGAAACGTGTAGCGCTACGGGTGCGTAGAAGAGCAAGTAGAGCGGGAGCGACAGGTTCCGTAGAAGGTGCAGGTTTACAATCACGAAAACCACAGCAAATTTTGTTTGATTGCTGATCTGGATACCCGACCGTAGTCCGTCCCGAGGATGGTCAAGTCGCCCTATCGGGTCCTGATTTGTCATGGATGCCTTGTCTTGGAGCCTACTGCTGCGGCTATATTCAAGGCCACACTCTCTGGCGACCACGTCCTGAGCGCCGTGATTGCTGCCTCTCGGTATGTGGCCGGTTTGATGTGCGGAGCGCGGGATATCCACATTTCTACCGCATCTGCGATCGAGCGCGGATCGCCGGGAGTGAATGTTGCAGCATTGACACCTAAAGTGAGCGCCTCTACTTCGGGGCCATTTTTGAGGGGATTGTCCCCATACAAGACCGGAACTCCGTGGAGCATGGCGTCGACGGCCAAAAGACCAATTTCAGAAGGCGCAACGACTATGGTGGCGCTCTCGAACACTTGGCGCAGCCGTTCCGAGTCATGGATTGCGCCAAGGAATTGAACGGGCAATTTACCGGTTTTGACTCGCTGGCGCAGGGCAGGAAGTGCTGTACCGTCACCAACGATCGTTGCCGTGATGAGCGGGTATTTCTGACTTAGGAGTTGTACGGCGTCCACCAACGCATCGAGCCTCTTTTGGGGCGTAATCCGTCCAACGAAGGCAATTGAAATGGGAAGGTTCGGAGCATCGTTTCCGATTCCTCGGCGTGACGAAGTTGCGTCAAATTCTGTGGGGCCGAGTTGACTTACTGAGCCTTCGTGCTCAACTGCGTTATTAACAATTTGGACTTTCGTTGCAGGCGTACCGTGTGAGGTCGCGCCGTTCCTCTCGGACTCGCCGTAGACGAGCAGTCCAGTCGCAAGTCGATTCATGACTTCTTGGGTCCGTCGTTTAAGTCCCGTTGCGCCTGGTTTGCCGCATTGTCCCCAGAGATATGTGTTCCGGGAATTCAGTCGGCGGAGGATGAGAATGCACCATACAGAGACGGAGAGAGTCGCAGGAGCCAATATCACGGTGTCATATTTTGAGCAGAGCGCGATTCGGACTGCTCCGGGGTTCAGGGAGACCTGTCCCAACTTTCGGGTTCGTAGCTGATGCAAGTGCGGGAAGTCGTCGACGGATAGACTCTGGATTTCCGCGCGTCCCTGAACGCCGGCAGCGAAATTAAATTTGATGTCTGTCCGTTGCGCAAGCGTTTCGAGAATGCTGCGCCTGTAGGTCGGGAAGAACGGATAAAAAACGAGTACTTCCTGAATTGACTGGATTTTCATTCTCATGTCCCTATGCCCGACCACGGATTTCAACAGTTGTTGGATGCTTAGCCTCGCTTTGGCTGCCCGACATTTTCATTTCCTTCTGACTAGCGTAGAGAAGTGTGCGTGTGCCTGCTGCCCCCAAGAGCGTTTGAAACGTGTCGTGGAGATTGGACGGTGCCTCAGATCCAGTGGTGCTGGTCGAGAAACCATGAGGTACCCCCGCACCGTCCACGAGCGCACCTAATGGTTCGCAGCTAGTCTCATCCAGTGAGTCGAACCCTGCCCACATTTCGCATCGAGATTGTGTGCTGGCGGCTATGTCCTCTATTGATCTGAGTTGCCGCAATGAACGCGCAATCATGAAATGATCTTATCGAATCCTTGGAGTCCAGGGGCCTCGATACGGACGACGGGGAAGACTGCAGGTCACGGATTCGTGCGTGCGGTGGACGATGGCTGCCATTTGAGCCCGACTTTTCGAGAGAATCAACCTCCATACACTTCTTCGGTTTAATTAAGGTGCCACTCCACGCCCAATGTCGTGGCCACGAACGTGTCCTGGAATAATCATCAAAGTTCAACTCTGAGTTTTCCCAAAGTAGATCGACAAAGGATGCGCACGTCAGGACCCCGGACCCACTGGTGGCAGTCGAAAGTGACCGCTGGTGGCTACGAAACATCTCATGTCCCAGGGTGATTGACTACCCGACCAGAAATGATTGCCTCCGGTGATCACATATGCTGAACCCAGACGCGGCGTTGGGCGGCACGAGGTTTCCCAACGAATCGTGTTGGTTTCGGGGAGCGGAATTACATGACTCAGATACAGGCCAAGCGGGCGCTGATTACTGGAATCACCGGTCAGGACGGAAGCTACCTCGCCGAGTTGCTGCTCGAAAAGGGCTACGAAGTACACGGCTTCATTCGTCGTTCGTCATCGTTCAACACCGCCCGCATCGACCACATCTATCAGGAATCTCAGGCCGAGAATCACCGCCTGATCCTGCATTTTGCTGACCTCACAGATGGTTCCCGGTTGGTGACCCTGCTGAATGAAATTCAGCCAGACGAGGTCTATAATCTTGCGGCTCAGTCGCACGTTCGCGTCAGCTTTGATGAACCCGAATACACCGCTGACACGACCGGACTCGGCACGGTTCGCTTGCTCGAAGCTATCCGGGCAAGTGGCTTGAACTGCCGGTTCTATCAGGCGTCCAGCTCTGAAATGTTCGGCGCCACACCGCCGCCGCAGAACGAGGACACCCCGTTCTACCCGCGCTCGCCTTACGGTGTCGCCAAGGTGTATTCCTACTGGATCACCAAGAACTACCGTGAGGCCTACGGCATGTTCGCGTGCAACGGCATCCTCTTCAACCACGAATCACCGCGCCGTGGTGGCACGTTCGTCACCCGCAAGATCACGCGCGCGGTGGCGCGCATCGCCGCCGGCGAGCAGAACGAACTGTTCATGGGCAACCTAGACTCGGTTCGGGACTGGGGATACGCACCCGAATTCGTAGAAGGCATGTGGCGCATGCTGCAGCACGACACACCGGAAGACTTCGTGCTCGCCACCAACACCGGCTACACGGTCAGGGACTTTCTGAAATTCTCTTTCGAACGGGCGAATCTCGACTGGGAGAAGTACGTTAAGTTCGATGAACGCTACCTTCGCCCGACCGAAGTGGATGCGCTGATCGGCGATCCAGGCAAGGCGGGTGACCTCCTGAGGTGGACCCCGAAGGTGCTCACGCCCAAGCTGGCAGAGATCATGGTTGATGCTGATATCGCAGCCCTTGAGATCGAGGGTCGTCACTACGTTGACACCCCGGTAAAGCTTGGCTGACTTGAGAGTACTACTGACCGGTGGGGCCGGTATGCTCGGCTCGAGCATCGCCGCCGAATGGCGTGTTCAACGTCCACTGGATGAATTGATTGTGGCCACTCGGCAGGATGCTGATCTGCGGGACAGGACTCAGACGCGTGAGTTCTTCGCGGCCAGCCGCCCGGATGCCATCATTCACGCGGCCGCAAAGGTTGGTAGTATCCAGGCGAAAATCGCCGAGCCCACCACGTACTTGCTCGATAATTTGCTGCTCGATTCCAGTGTTCTGTCGGCTGCGATCGAGCTGAAGATACCCGAGCTGGTATACGTCTCCAGCGCCGCGATTTATCCGGCAGAGGTTCGCCAGCCCATCGTGGAGTCCGACTTGCTCGGCGGGCCGCTCGAGGCGGCCAACGAGGGCTATTCCCTGGCCAAGATCGCCGCGGGAAAAGTCTGCGAGTATGCGAGTCGCCAGTTTGGGTTTCGCTACCGGGTAGTGGCGCCGTCGAACCTGTATGGTCCCAACGATGACTATTCGCTCGGGCACGGGCACCTGGTGGCGGCAGCCATTGCGAAGATCCACGCGGCCACGGTGGCCGGCAACCCGACCGTCGAAGTGTGGGGCGATGGCACGGCGCGCCGCGAGTTCACCTACGTGGTCGATCTGGCCAAATGGCTCGTGACTCAGGTCGGTTCTCTGGAGGACTGGCCCGAAGTATTGAACCTTGGGTGCGGCACCGACCATTCCATCGCCGAGTACTACGAAGTGGCGAAGAAAGTAGTGGGGTATACCGGCTCCTTCGTCTTCGCCCCGTCGAAGCCGTCCGGTGTGCCGCAACGACTCCTCGATTCCACGCACGCTCGCGCACTCGGTTGGAACCCGACAACCTCCCTCGAAATTGGCATGGCTGCCAGTTACGCCAAGTTCCTGACCAGCCCGCTCGCAGAAAGACAATGACATGACAGCACAGGCCGAACCCGTATTCCCTCTCGCCACCTCATCCTGGGACGAAGCCGAGTACGCGGCCCTCCAGTTGGTCATCGAGAACGGGCGATTTACGATGGGCCCACTCGTGGCCCAGTTCGAGCGTGAATTCGCCGCATTCTTTGGCGCCCGCTTCGGCGTCATGGTCAACTCCGGCAGCAGCGCGAACCTCATTGCGATCGCGGCGGCGGTTCTCGACCCGCGGTTCGACCTGAACGCCGGGGACGAAGTTCTCGTGCCGGCCGTATCGTGGGCGACCACCTACTATCCGCTGCACCAGTACGGACTGACGCTCAAATTCGTTGATATTGATGTTGACACGCTCAACATGGACCTCGATCTGCTGGAGCAGTCGGTAGGGCCCAGGACCAAAGCCATCTTCGCGGTGAACCTGCTGGGCAACCCGAACGATTTCGCCCGGCTCCGCACGCTGGCAGACAAGCACAACCTCGTTCTGATCGAGGACAATTGCGAGTCACTCGGTGCGAAAGACGCCGGCCTCTTTGCCGGAACGGCCGGCGTGATGGGCACGTTCAGCGCCTTCTTCTCCCATCACATCTCGACTATGGAAGGTGGCATCATTCTCACCGATGATGAGCAGCTGTACCAAGAGATGATCTCGCTCCGCTCGCACGGGTGGACACGCGAACTGCCTGTCGACAACCACGTGCACGCCAAATGCGGCGATCTGTTCGACGACATGTTTCGCTTCGTCCTACCCGGGTATAACGTGCGCCCGCTGGAGATGTCTGGCGCCCTGGGCATCGAACAACTCAAGAAGATTCCGGCGCTGGTCGCCGGCCGTCGAGAGAACGCACGTTACTTCGTCGAAAAGTTCAACGACCTGCCTACGGTACGTATTCAGCAGGAGCAGGGGGAGAGCAGCTGGTTTGGTTTCTCACTCGTTCTCGAAGGTGATCTCGCCGGACGACGCCCCGAAGTCGTCACCGCGCTCAACGCCGCTGGCATCGAGTGCCGCCCTATCGTGGCAGGCAACTTCACCCGGAATCCCGTAATGAGCCTCCTGAAGTCTATCGTGCCCGTGGACCTGCCCGCCGCAGACAAAATCCACGAAGACGGACTCTTTGTCGGCAATCATCATTTCCCAATCAAAGACGCCATCGACTTGTTGCACACCACTCTCCAAGCCCTCCCATAGGAAGCGGCCTATTTTGCGATCGTCTCGCGGGTGAAAGCTGCTCTTGATCTGCTCGTAACTGGGAAGACAACTGACCTGAGCCGCACTGAACGAAGCCGGCTGCCACACCGCGTCCGGAGCTTGGGCGTGGGCGCGGGGCAGATCCTTCGGGGCCGGGCGTCTCTGAGGCGAGCTGCAAGCGACGAGGTCAACAGCCGTCTCGTGTCGGTACTGGTCAGTGAGCTTTGCCTTTCCGCTGGTGGCGGGCTGGGTGTATTGGTCGCACATGGTGCCGGCCGCGCGTCCAGAAGATCTCGTCTGGGCCTCGGCGACATTGGCGGCACCCGCGCGCTCCAGCCGACCATCAACGTCGATGTAGTGACCGACTCGGACACAGTCCGGCTCGTCATCCCCCTCAGATCGGTCCCGCTCTGCTGTTTTGCTGGCAGGTCGGGCTATCAGGGTGCTTTTGCCCGGCCAGCAGGGGCGTGGTCTGCATGGTACGCAGGTTCATCAGGCTGGTCTAGCGGCGGCGGAAGGGCCCGTTCGTGGGGCGGTTGGCCAGGCGCAGCTTGTAGAGCAGTGCCCAGGCGCCGAGTAGAGCCGCGAGCACGAGGCTGGCCGTGAGTGCAGCCACGGCCAGGGGCGAAGCTCCAGCTGAAGACACAGACGTGTAGTCGACCTCGGTGATGAGCGTTTCCTGCGTCGGTTGGGGGGTGGGCGTTGCGCTCGGCTCTGCGGTGGGCGCGACTTGCACGACGACTTCCGGCTCGGCCGTGGGCGTGGCGGTGGTCGTAGTCGTCGATCTACGGGTCGTTCTCGGCGCGACGTAAGTCCACGTGTCGGTGGAGGGCTCAGTTTCCGTCGTCGTCGGCGTTGTCGTTGCCGAGTCATCGGGGGCATCAGAGTAAGTGGGTTCCGGCGATTCCGAAACCGTCTCCTCGGTAGGCGTCGGTTCGGAAGTCGACGCCGTCTCCTCGGTCGGTGTCGGTTCGGGCGACGTTTCCGGTTCTGTGGTGACAGTGCTTGGGGTGTCTTCGGAGCGCACAGTGAGGGCGAGCGCTGGGGACATCGTCGAGAAGGTTAGGGCCAGGGCTATGACGAAAGTCCCTGCCCAGAAGGCCGCGGGACAGGACGTGTGGGTGACCACTATGTCACGTCGACGTGTCAGGGTCATGGTGTCAGTGCGAAGAAGCAGGCCGATACGGCCACCACGGCCGCGACTCCCAGAAGCGTGTATTGCAACGGCTTTGTGCTGCGTCCCCGGCTTAACAGGGATTTGTGGCCCATTTGCTCGGGCCGAATTTTGGTCATTTCCCCACTCTACTGCCCGCTGTGGCGCCAAAACGCGTTCGTGTGCCCCCAAATGGGTGGGTTGATTTTGCGGGATGGCACGCACGCATAGGGTCGCGGGGACGGGCATGTATCCGTTTGGGCTGAGCGGTTTCAAGCGTATCTCAGCGACGACCAACGGTCGTTGGCGAGAGTGAGTAGCATGTTTCAAGTAAATATATTTGGGGGACCAGTGCGGGGCTTGAAGACTTTGGCCGTTATTGCGGCGTCAATTGTGTTGGCCGGATGCGCTTCAGCACCGGCGGCCATCGAGACCGTTGAACCGTCGGCGGCGACGAGCGCCGCAGCGGCATCGCAGCCAACGTCGCGATTGGGTCTGACGTGCGATGACCTACTGTCCCCGGTGCTGGTGGCCAACGTGCTCAACACGACCACGGTGACGACCGATCTCATGGTGAGGCCGGCATCCGCATCGCCGTTGGGGTATTCGGTGAGTCAGTTCGGCGGCTCGTCTTGCCTGGCGCGCGGCGAAGAAGCCGCCCAGAGTTGGGTGAGCGTTCAGGTGCTACCCGAGGCCACCGCACAGTGGGCGACCTACGCGGAGAAAAACACCGACGTCGTGACCGGTGCTAGTTCCAGCTTTGGAGATGCCTCGAACGTTTCGTGCTTTGCTTTCGGTGCGGACTCGACCTGCTCGGTGAATGTTCTCGTTGGAGACAACTGGATCGAGGTCATCGCGCGAGGGATCGCTGTGGAACCGAGCCTGAGTAATGAGGCCGTTGCGGAGTTTGCAGCTCCGCTGATCACCGACATCGTCAGCACGGTGACAAACGCTGCAGCGTCCGGGCCCGTGGGGGCTGCGCCGGCCTTAACCGGGGTTCTGCCCTCTGACTGTGCGGTTTACGCCACCGTCGACGAATATCGGGCCGCGTTCGGCACGGCCGAAGAAGTCTTGATCGGCCGACAGAGCGACGGCGAGGTGTGGGGAATCGACAATGCCGCCGCAACGATTGTCGCTGTAGATGGGTGCACGTGGGTGCCCGCGAGCACCGGCCAGACCTGGCCGCTTTACATCACCGCGCTGCCCGGCGGAGAGTGGGCCTTTGATCGGTCCTCTGCGCTGATGACCGCGGATGACTCAGCGCAGACTGTGTCGGACTCCGTTGCTGGTGTCGACCGGGCCACGTTTGGGTGCCAGGTCTATTCCGGGTTCTGCACACTGGATACCGTGATCGCCGGCAATTGGGTGCAGTTCAGCGCTGAGCGAGACCTGATCGGCACCGAGGACGAGGTGCGGGCGCTTCTCATCGAGATTGCTGAACGAGCGGTCGCCCGCTTCCCCGCCTAGCCATACTGGTCTTGGCTTCACGCTGTCGGGCACTTGGGTTACGGCGCGTCGGGGTGCGGTTTGTGTGGCAGGGCGCTGCGCCAGCTCAAACCCTGCGCGGCCTTGACCGAGCAGATCACGAGCAGCAGCCAGCCGAACTCGAACAGAATGGTGCTTTCCGCGGCGCTGGTCACCAGCAGGGTCACGAGAATAAGCGGTGCCCAGACATACGCCAGCGAGCGCTTGTTCGACGCCAGCAGCCAAGAGCGCACGAAGGCCAGCAGCACGAGGGCGAGAAAGGCGAGAAAGCCGATCAGTCCCACCTGAAAGTACACGTCGAGGTAGGCATTGAGCCCGGTAGCGTGCAGGCGTCCGGTGGTGAATTCAATCCAACCGTAGGGCGTGACGTCCTGGGGCCAGAATCCGGCCCAGCCCCAGCCTTCGAGCGGATGCAGCTCCACCAGCCGCCACATCTCGCTCCAGAGCGAGTAGCGAACCTCGAACTCGCTGCCGGCGTTGAGCGCGTCGATGATGGTGATGCGTCCGAGCCAGGCGGCGCCGGCGGCGACGAGAGCCGCGCTCAGGAGGCCGAGCTGCAGCATCCGTCGGCCGTCGACGGGGGTGCGACGCAAACCATAAAGGGCGAGTGCGGCGACGGTGACGCAGATGGCGACAACCACGATGACGGGGGAGCGGGTGAGCACCAGGCAGATACCGGCCAGCCACATGGAGCCGATGCCGAGGCCGCGCGGAATGGACCGGGCGCGGAGCTCCACGTAGAAAGTGACGGCGGCGATGAGGGTGATGAGCCCAAACACGTTGCGGGAGCCGAACACTCCCTGAATCGGTCCGAGCTGGTCGATGTTGCCGGCCACACCCAGAAAAGCGATCGGCAGGTCAAGCAGCAGCCCCGAGAGCACTTCGAGCACGATGGAGAGTGCGAGCAGCGCCCGCAGCACGTCGCCGGTGGCGCGCACCACCTGGAACGTGTCGCGCACGAGGGCCACGTAGATGGCGAGGAACCCCACGGTGATCTGGTAACTGACGCCGATGATGGTCTCGGCGACATAGCCGCTCCACACGCCGGAAAGCGTGCACCACGCCACGAACACGATGATCGAGATGGGCAACAGACCGTGCCACTCCACGATCGGGCGGCGGGCGAGCAGTGAGAGCACGGCCAGCACGATGAGGCCGCCGAGAATGCCGATGAGACCGGGCCAGCCCACCACGCTGCGCAGCAGGTGGGTGCCAAACGCGGTGGTCAGAATGGCGAGCGTGAGCGCAGCCGCGAATTTCGGCGACGCCAGCACGCGCCGCAGGGCGTCGGGCAGGGTGGGCATCCTCTAATTTACCGCGCTGGCGTCAGGGCATCGGCCTTGGCGCGTGCTGCTGCCGCTTGGTGACCACGGCCAGCACGATGAGAATCACCCAGCCACTCTCGATCAGCAGTCGGCTTTCGGCGATGCTTTGCGCGATCAGCGCGGCGAGCAGCAGCAGCGGCAACAGGGCCGACACGGCGAACGGTTCGGTGTCTTTCACGCCGAGACGGGGCCGGTCGACGGCGAGAAACCAGGCCCGCCACAGGGTCGAGCCGACCAGCGCGGCGAACAGAACCACGCCGACGATGCCGAGCTGCAGCCACACGTCAAGCCAGGCGTTGTGCGCCTGCAGGTAGGTGACGCCCTTGCGCACGGCGAGGTCGTTGAACGGTTCCACCCACGGCACCCAGTAGCTCACCCAGCCCCAGCCGAACACCGGTCGTTCCAGGGCGAGCTGGGTGACGCTGGCCCAAATATCGAAGCGGCCGGTGAGGTCGTCGCTGCGACCAAGCAACCCGAACAGCTGCGAGGAGAACAGCGCGAGGGCTGCTCCCACCGCCAGAACGGATGCCGCCGCCACGACATACAGCGGCCGTCGGTGCTGATCGTGCACCCGTCTGGCCCAGAGCGCGAAGACCAGGGCGGCGACGACCGCGACGAGCGACACGGTGACCGTGGCCGAGCGGGTGAGCAGCAGCATGCCGACGGCAAGCGCCAGCCAGACCAGGCCGGAGTTGCGCCTGACGGTGCGGGCTCGCAGCTGCACGATGAAGACGATGACGGCTGTTAGCGCGATGAATCCGAGCAGGTTGCGGTTCGCGACGATGCCCTCGATCGGGCCGCCATTCAGCAGCAGGCCCCGGCTCCAGTAGAACGCGTTCGGCACGTCGTCGGTGCCGTAATCGACGAAGAACGGCAGCACTTCGTGTTGTACGACAACGGCCACGAACAGCTCGAACACGAGGCTCAGCGCGAGCACCCAACGCAGCGCGGCGGCCAGGGTGCGCAGCAGCTCCGGCCAGGTGAGGGTGACGGCCAGAAACAGAGCGGCCAAGGTAGTGATGAGTTGCAGGGTGATTCCGAGAGCGGATGCCCCCGGGTAGTACGACCACGCGATCGACAGGGTGGCCAACAGTAAAAACGCGGTGATGGTCTTGGGAAACTTGCGCCAGTTCAGGGGCGGGGCCAGCGCCGCCTGGTAGGTGTGGCCTCTTGCAATGTCGCGGTCGGTGGGGGTGTCGTCTGATGCTGCGGCGTTCACTGCGACGCGATTGCGGGCATTGGCGCGTTGGGTGCTGAGGCCGATGATGCTGCCGACGACCACGATCACGGCGATGGCGCCGAAGCCCCACCAGCCGCCGAGGTTGCGCCAGAACTGGCCGGCCAGAACGGTGAACCAGACGAAGGTCGCGAAGAGTCGAATGGCGAGGCGACTCTGCACGGCGGACATGGTTTCAGATTACCGGTGTTGGTGCGCCGGGTTCCGCGCCGCTGGTCGGCGTGGCCCTCGGTCCGGTGGACGAGGCGGCGGAGGGCTCCGTTTTGCGGTAGCCGATGGTCAGGCCGTTCAGGGGAGTGGGATCGAGGCGGGCTCGGTCGGCGGAGGCGTCTTCGCTCAGGCGCGCGGGGCATCCGCTTTGTACGCGCCGCGAAGACCTGTTCGGGGAGACAGGCGAGGGTGTGATCGTTCACGGGCATCGGGACTTCTTGGGGTTGGTCTTGGCACAAGTGGATGCGCAGGGGGTTTCGGGGTGGCTGAGGGGTCGATGAGCGGCCCCCGATCAGGCTGGTCTCTACGGGCGAAGGCGCATAACTCCTGCAATTCCCTTTGGTGTTCACACGACGTGCCCGGAATTACGGGGGTGTTTTCCCGAGCAGAGAGAAATTGCAGGAGTTATGCGCGGCACGTGACGTTTCGTGGTCGACTCGGCAGCGGGATGGACCTTAGTTGCCCTTGTGGGGTGTGAGATCGGGTGGGTCAACGACGTTGTATTCGTGGGCCAGGGCGCTCAGGGCGGCGCGGTAGCCGCACATGCCGTGCACGCCCGGGCCGGGAGAAGTCGACGAGGAGCACAGGTAGACACCGGCGAGTGGGGTACGCCACGGGTCGCCGGAGAGCACCGGGCGGCGCACGAGCTGGGTCATGCTGATCGCTCCGGCCGCGATGTCACCGCCCACGTGATTGGGATTGTGGTTTTGCATTTGCGCGGCGGTCTGGCTGTAGGAGGCGAGGATGGTGTCGCGAAATCCCGGGGCGAAGCGTTCGATCTGCCGGGTGATCTGCTCGGTCTGGTCGTGGGTGGAGCCCGCCGGCACATGCGTGTAGGCCCAGAGTGTGTGTTTTCCGGCGGGAGCGCGCGTGGCGTCGAGAATGCTCGGCTGCGCGGCGAGCACGTAGGGGAACTCAGCGTGCCGTCCGCGGGCGACGGCGTTCTCGGCGAGGGCCTGGTCGGCGCGGGTGCCGCCCACGTGCAGGGTCGGCGCTCGCCGCAGGGCGGTCGCGGTGAAGGGAACCGGTTCGGAGAGCGCGAAATCCACCTTGGCGACCGCGTTGCCGTAGCGAAAGCTCCTGAGCGATGCCGCGTAGCGAGCGGGCAATGCCCCGTCGGCGAGGTCGACGAGGGCGCGCGGCGTCACGTCAAGCAGCACGATGCGGGCCGGCGGCAGCTCTTTCAGGCTGGTGATGTCGGCATCCGTCACGATTTCGCCGCCGTGCGCGAGCAGATCGTCGGCGAGAGCCTGCACGATGGCGCCGCTCCCTCCGATCGGAATGGGCCAGCCTCCGGCGTGCGCGTGCGCGGCGAGGGTGAGCCCGGCGCCAGCGGTGGAGGGGCTCGGCAGCCGCCCGATCGAGTGGGCGAACGTTCCGGTAAGCAGCGCCGGCGCGGTCACGCCGGAAAAGCGCCAGTTCCAGGCCGGGCTGCCCTGCTCGAGGGTGCGCAGCCCGAAGCGAGCCAGCATGAGCGGATGCCGCGGTACGCGCAGCAGCGCATCCCCGGTGAGCTCGGCGATGGCGTTGATATTCTGCACGAGCGGCCCCAGCAGCCGCAGCCAGGCCAGGCCGTCGCGCCCGAGGCCGGCGGCAGTGCGTTCGATATCCTGCCAGGCCACGCCGGCGCGGCCGCCGGGCAGCGGATGCCCGAAGGAGATCTCGGGAACTCTAAGTTCGATGCGGTCCTTGAGGCCGAACTTCTGAAAGAACTCGGAGGCGAGCGCGAGCGGATGCACGGCGCTCCCCACGTCATGGCGGAACCCGGGCAGGGTGAGTTCGGCGGTCGCCGCCCCGCCGCCAATCTGCGGGTTGCGCTCGTAGACGCGCACCCTGAGGCCAGCGCGGGCGAGGGTGACGGCGGCGGCAAGGCCATTCGGGCCGGATCCGACGACGATCGCGTCGAGCCCCTGGTCGGTGGTCACGCCGAGCCGCGCTGCTGTGGTCTCATTCCGACACCGTATCCCGCGCCGGGGCCCGGGCGCACCCCCGCGCGTGGGTTCGGGGCCGTTGGCATCAGCTCAGACGAAGGCGGCCTGGCCGGTGATGGTGCGGCCCACGATAAGGGTGTTCATCTCCTGGGTTCCCTCGTAGGAGTAGATGGCCTCGGCGTCGGCGAAGTGCCGAGCCACGTTGTACTCGAGGGTCACGCCGTTGCCTCCGAACAGCTCGCGGCACCACGCCACGCTCTCCCGCATACGGCTGGTCGTATAGGCCTTGGTCAGCGCGGAGTGCTCGTCGCGCTGCACGCCTTCGTCTTGAAGCTGCGATACCCGCACGACCATGCCGAGGCTCGCGGTGATGTTGCCGAGGCTCTTCACCAGCAGATCCTGCACGAGCTGGTGACCTCCGATGGCTTTGCCGAACTGTTCGCGCTTTTTCGAATAGGCCACGGCCGCATCGTAGGCACCGATGGCATTGCCGACGGCAGCCCAGGACACCTCGGCGCGCGTGGCTCGTAGCACCTTGGCGGTGTCCTTGAACGAATTGGCGTTCTGCAGGCGCAGGCTCTCGGGCACGACCACGTCGGTCAGGGTGATGTCGGCGTTCTGCACCGTGCGCAGGCTGATCTTGCCCTCGATCTTGGTGGCGGAGTAGCCGGCGGTGTCGGTGGGAACGATGAAGCCCTTGACCTGGTTGTCGGCGGTGTCCTTGGCCCAGATGATGGTCACGTCGCTGAAGGTGGCGTTGCCGATCCAGCGCTTGGCGCCGTTCAAGGTCCAGGTGTCGCCCGTGCGGGTGGCAGTGGTGCGCAGGCCCTGCGCCGCATCGGAGCCGGAGAGCGGCTCGGTCAGCCCGAACGCTCCCACGATCTCGCCCGAGGCGAGGCGCGGAATCCACTCGGCGCGCTGCTCGGCGGAGCCGCAGGCCGCAATCGACCCGGCCGACAGGCCGTTCTGCACGCCGACGAAGGTGGCAACGGATGCGTCCACTCGCGCCAGTTCCAACGCCGCGAAGCCACGGAACACGGCCGAATTCGTAAACGGTTTCGTTTCGTCCCAGCCGAAGGAGTACACACCGAGTTCGGCGAGCGGCTTGATGATCTGGGCGGGGAATTCGGCGCGCTCCCAGCATCCGTTCGCGATGGGGCGAATCTCCTGGTCGAGGTAGGCGCGCAGCTTCAGGATGGCCTCCTGCTCGGGCGCGGTGAGAAGGTTTTCATAGCCGAAGATGTCGCTGCCGAGTAGCTCAAAGGTCATGGATGCTCCGTTGCAAAATAGGCGGTCGATACGCAACCGGTCTAGCTGTCAGCCTAGGGTCGTTGGCTGGATGATTGAAGTCGGTTGGTAGTTTGGTCTAAACAGCGTACGAAGGAGCCGAAAATGTTTGTGGGCATCACCAATACCCCGCGCGATTACGCCTGGGGCTCCACACGCGCCATCGCCGATCTGCTCGGTCATACGCCGTCGGGCGGGCCGGAGGCCGAGCTCTGGCTCGGCGCCCACGCCGGCTCTCCCTCGGTGATCGAGGATGCGGAGCAGGCGGGCGGTTCCACCGACCTCGCTGGCTGGATCGCGGCTTCGCCGGCGGTGGCACTCGGAGCGGATTGGGCGACGCGTCAAGCGGATACCGCCGGCTCGGCCACGGCGGCCACGACTGCCCCGCGCCTGCCGTTCCTCCTGAAGATTTTGGCCGCGGGACGCCCGCTGTCGCTGCAGGCGCATCCGACGACCGAACAGGCCCGTGCGGGGTTCGCGCTTGAGAACGAGGCCGGAATCGCCGTCGACGCCGGCAACCGCAACTACCGCGACCCTTTCCACAAGCCCGAACTTCTCTTTGCGCTCAGCGACACGTTCGAAGCGCTCTGCGGGTTCCGCCCGCTCGCCGAGGTGCGCGGCATCATCGCCGAGCTGCGCCTGCTCGACCTCGCGAACGAGAACCCGCAGGCCGCCGCCATCGACCTGCTCGAGCAGCACCTGGCCGAGGGCCTGCGCGACACCGTGGACTGGCTGTTGCGTGACGGCCGCGGAGGCGACTCCGGCGAGGTGAAATGGCTGGTCGAACGGGTGGTCCTGCTCGCCGAGCACGCTAAGTTCCTAGCCGGCGGGGGAGCAATCATCGGCTACGCGAATGAGCTGGCGGCGGTGCGCGTGCTCGCCGCCGAGTACCCCGGCGACCCCGGAATCGTGCTCGCTTTGTTGCTGAACCGGGTTTCCCTGAAGCGTGGTGAGGTGTTGTATCTGCCGGCCGGCAGCATCCACGCGTATCTGTCCGGACTCGGCGTGGAGGTGATGGCCGCCTCCGACAACGTGTTGCGCGGCGGGCTCACCCCCAAACACATCGACATCGAGGAGCTGCTCGCGGTGCTCGACTTCACTCCGGCGACGTCGCCGCTCCTCGCTCCGATTATTCTCGCGGATGGCGTTTCACGGTATCGGCCCGGGGTTGCCGACTTCGAGCTCGTGCGCATTCACGCGGATGCGGACGCCGCGTCGCCGGCGCCCGTCACGATGCGACAGGTCACCCTCACCGGCCCGGCCATCGCGATCTGCACGGCCGGCGGATTTCTGATCGCGGGCGGCGCGTCGTCGCGACCGCTCAAGCACGGCCAGGCCGTATACATCACGCCGGATGAGGGCACCCTGACGTTTGCCGGCACCGGCGAGGTCTTTCTCGCGATGCCCGGCGCGTAGCCCGGTTCTCGACGAATACCAGCACGCCCGATCGACTAGCCGACCCTGCGGGCGCCGAAGGCCCGGCGGTAGGCGGTAGGGGTGGTGTGCAGCACCTGCAGAAAGTGGTGACGCATCACGGCGGCTCCGCCGAAACCGGTATCGACGGCGATTGCTTCGAGGCTGCGCGAGGAGTCTTCGAGCAGTTCCTGCGCCCGCAGCAGCCGCTGCCGGTTGAGCCAGCGGGTGGGCGTCGTGCCGAGCTCGGCACGAAACCGGCGCGCGAAGGTGCGCGGCGACATGAGCGACTTGCGGGCGAGCAGGTCGACCGGCAAGTCCTGGTCGAGGTGGCGCAGCATCCACTCGGTGACGGCGGCGAAGGATTCGTTCTGGCAGTCGACGACCGATGCTTCGATGTATTGCGACTGCCCGCCGTCGCGCTGCGGCGGCACGACCATGCGGCGGGCGATGACATTGGCGGCCGTCACGCCGAGTTCGGTGCGCACGATGTGCAGCGCGGCGTCGATGCCCGCGGCGGTGCCGGCCCCGGTGACGACGTGGCTGTCGTCGACGAACAGAACATCGGGGTCGACGGTCGTCTCGGGGAACGAGCGGGCGAGGGCGTCGGTGTACATCCAGTGGGTGGTGCTGCGGCGGCCATTGAGGATGCCGGCCTGGGCGAGCACGAATGCACCGCTGCAGACGCTGAGCACCCAGGCGCCGCGGGCTTCAGCGTCGCGTACCACCTGCAGCACGCGCGGGTCGACGGGCTCGCCTTTTTCGTAGCCGGGAATGGCGATGAGGTCGGCATCGACCGCGGCTGACAGGTTGTCGTGCACGACGATATCGAAGCCGATCTTGGTGCGGATCGGTCCGGGTTCGGCGGCCACGACGTGAAAGTCGAAGGATGGCCCGCCCTGGGCGCTGCGATCGATACCGAACACCTCGCAGATCACACCGAATTCAAACGGCGCCAGACCCGGGAGGGTGACGCAGACGATTTTCTGGAGCATGAGCATCCTCTCGTCAAAATTGGCAGGAATGTATCAAACAGTGACGACTCTGACACTCGCGGCAGAAAAGCACAATTCATAGAATTTCTGCCATGTTCATTCTCTTTTTCCTCCTCACAGCCCTCGCCGTCACCGCTATTCTCGGCACGATTCGCGCCATTCGGCGCGATGGCTATAGCCGGAGAACACCCCTGATGGCCGACGAGTACGATGCCACGGTTCGCTGGCGCTAGCCTGTAGCGGTGGCGCACCCGAGTGTCGCACGAACGAACGGGGCGTCATGGCATGGTTGGTAACCGGCGGAGCGGGCTACATCGGATCCCACGTGGTGCGTGCGTTCCAGGCTGAAGGCCTCGACGTGGTCGTGCTCGATGACCTCTCGAGCGGCCACGAGTCGTTTGTGCCGGCCGGGGTCCCGTTCATACGGGCGAATGTGCTCGACGGTGGAACACTGTCGCAGGCCTTTCACGAGCATCACGTGAGCGGCGTCGTGCATGTTGCCGGATTCAAGTACGCCGGCGTCTCGGTGCAGCGACCGTTGCACACCTACGAACAGAATGTGACGGCGACCGCCACGCTGCTCGCCGCCATGAACTCGGCTGAGATCGACCGTATCGTGTTCTCATCGAGCGCTGCCGTCTACGGCACGCCGCGCACGGACCTCGTCACCGAAGACACACCGAAGAACCCGGAGTCGCCCTACGGCGAATCCAAGCTGATCGGCGAATGGCTGCTGCGCGATCAGGCCGTCGCAACCGGGCTGCGCCACACCTCGCTGCGTTACTTCAACGTCGTCGGCTCCGGTGACCTCGCCCTGTGCGATACCAGCCCGCACAACCTTTTTCCTCTGATCTTCGCCGCGCTGCTCGATGGGCGCATCCCGCGCATCAACGGCGACGACTATGCCACGCCCGACGGGACCTGCGTGCGCGACTATATCCACGTGGCCGACCTTGCGCTCTCGCACGTCGCCGCAGCCCGCCGTCTCGACGCCGGCGACGCGATCGAGCCGGTCTACAACCTCGGCAGTGGCGACGGCGTCTCGGTCGGTGAAATCATGGCGAGCGTGCGCCGAGTCACCGGTATCGACTTCGTGCCAGAGATCGGCCCGCGCCGCGCCGGTGATCCGGATCGCATCGTGGCCTCCGGCGCGCTGGCGGCCCGTGATCTGCGCTGGAGCATGAGCCACACCCTCGAGCAGATGGTGCAGAGCGCCTGGGATTCCTCGCGCGCCTTCGTGCACTGAGGGCAGCGACACGCCGACTCCGGGCCTGATCGTGCTACGTTCGCAACATTGCATCACGCTTGCTGCCCTCGAACGTGCGAATTCGTCGTCACCGTCGGCGCGTCGTAACCCTCTAGCCCGTATTGAGGGTTTACGATCCGCGACTTGACGTTATCGAATTACACCGGTGTAATTAGGTACAGCACTAAACGGTGCGGAGCGAGCGCTGGGAGACGATATGGCTATACCTGACTATCGTTCCGGAGTACCAGAGGACTGGTTCGTTGACCCCGTCACCCTCGGTGTTCCGGGAATACGACAAGATCTCGGTGACGAAAACCTGTTGGCCTGGCAGGCCGACTCGCTTTGCGCGCAGACCGACCCCGAGGCGTTCTTTCCTGAAAAGGGCGGTTCCACGCGCGACGCTAAGAAAATCTGCTCCGGCTGCGAGGTTCGTAACCAGTGCCTCGAGTACGCGCTCGGTAATGACGAACGGTTCGGCATCTGGGGCGGCCTGTCCGAGCGCGAGCGCCGCAAACTGCGTAAGCGCGCTTAGCGTTCGCTCGTCGGGTCACGCTCGGCCTGCCCAAGCGGATTCCTGATCGGACCGTTGTCGCGACGCGGTGTGTGAACGGAAATTGCGGCATCCGCCCAGCCAATATTCGAGGCGCGCCCTCTCGGTTCAGGGCCGCCCGCCGATCCCGACCTAGGCTGGTTCTGTTATGCAACCGAGAGTCACCGCCATCCTTGTCGCCCGAAACGGCGCGAAACACCTTGAGCGAACTCTCAAGGCGCTGTCGCTACAGACCCGTAAACCCGACATTGTCATCACCGTTGACTGCGGCTCAAGCGATGCGACCGCGCAACTGCTCGCCGAATTCGGGCCGACGCAGTTCATTGCCGCCGACGCCGATCTGCACTTTGGACAGGCGATCGCTGCCGCCGTGCGCGTGACGCCGCCGCCCACGCACGATCGCGAGCTGCTCTGGCTGCTCGCCCAGGACAGCGCGCCCGATCCGACTGCGCTTGAGGTGCTCGTTGACGCACTCGAGATCGCCCCTTCGGTAGCCGTCGCCGGACCCAAGGCGATGGAGTGGATCGCCGGTGAATATATCCACAACTTCGGTGAGTCGATGACGCCGACCGGTACCACCGTCACCCTGGTCGAGAGCGAACTCGACCAGGGCCAACACGATGGCCTGAGCGACGTGCTCGCCGTCAGCGCCGGCGGTCTGCTCGTGCGCCACATGGTCTGGGAACAGCTCGGGGGATTCGACCCGGCTCTGCCGACCGTGGACGACTCGCTCGACTTCTGCGTGCGCGTGCGCCTGGCCGGGTATCGGGTGTCGGTCGTACCGGCTGCTCGTGTGGCATCGGCCGGTGACGGTGTTGCCGGACCAAACCAGTCCTCGCGGGGGCGCCTCCGTCGCCGTCGGGTACGGGCCGAACGCTCGGCCCAACTGCATCGCCGCCTGGTCTATGCTCCGGCCTGGACCTTGGTTTTTCACTGGCTGTCTCTACTGCCGCTCGCCTTTCTCCGATCGATCGGGCAACTGCTGCGCAAAGAACCGGGCGCGATTGTCGGTGAATTCGCTGCGGCATTCGGCGCCGCTTTCAACGGAACGCGCGTTGGCAATGCCCGCCGTTCCTTCGCCAGGACCCGAACTCTCGGCTGGGATGCCATTGCGACCCTGCGGGTTCCCTCAGCGGAAGTGCGCCGACGGCACGCGCTCAAGCGTGAGGCGAGCCTGTTCGGCCTGCACGGCGAACGGCCCGAAATTCGATTCTTCTCCGGCGGCGGCGCCTGGACCATGCTGGCCGCGGCCGTTGTGGGAATCATCATGATGGTGCCGTTGCTCGGCGCCGACACCCTGACCGGCGGCGGCCTATTGCCGCTTTCACCGAGCCTGCCCGAACTGTGGGCGAGCGTCGGCTACGGCTGGCGCGACCTCGGACTCGGCTTCGTCGGAGCGGCCGACCCCTTTGCCGCGGTCGTGGCCGTGCTCGGCTCGATCGCGTTCTGGTCGCCCTCGTTCGCGCTCGTGCTGGTCTACGCCCTGGCCTTTCCGCTCGCAGCAATCGGCGCGTGGATGGCCGCAACCCGACTGACCGACCGCGGCAGCCTGCGGGCCCTGGCCGCAGCCCTCTGGGTGCTGGCCCCGACGTTCCTGATCGCCCTCGCCACCGGACGCCCCGCCGCGATTCTCGTGCACCTGCTGCTGCCCTGGCTGTTCTTCGCCTGGTTCGCCGCCGCACGCACCTGGTCGGCGTCGGCATCTGCTGCCCTGCTGTTCGCTGCCGTTGCGGCCTGCGCGCCGTCGCTGGCCCCGGCACTGCTCGTGGGCTGGCTGTTCAGCGTGGCCCTGGCCGGCCGTCGGGTGATGCGCTTCATTGGTATTCCGATGCCGGCGCTCGCTCTGGCGCTGCCGCTCATTCTCGACCGGGGTCTGCGCGGGGACTGGCTGGCCCTCGTCGCTGACCCGGGCCTGCCCGTGCCCAGCGGGCACGCCCCCACCCTGCAACTGCTGCTCGGGCTGCCCGGCTCCGACGGCTGGGCGGCTGTGCTCGACCGGTTCGGGATCGTCGGCTTCGACCCGCAACTGTTCGTGCCCATCCTGCTCGCGCCTCTGGCCGTGCTCGCCCTGCTGGCGCTGCTGCTGCCCGGCGCGCGCCTGGCCAGCGGCGCCTGGCTGGTCGCGCTGCTCGGCTTGGGCACAGCCCTCGTCGCCAACCAGCTCGTGCTCGCCGCGATCGGAGCCGAACCGGTGCGCGTCTGGTCAGGTGCGGGCCTCAGCCTGTACTGGCTCGGCCTGATCGGGGCCCTCATTATCGGTCTGCGCTCGCTGCGCCGGTTCGCCTCGACGCCCGGCGTTGTCGCAGCCCTCGCCCTGGCCGTGGTGGTACTCCCGCTCATTGGTTCACTCCACGTCGGCACCGCGGTCGTGCGCGAGGGAACCGGACAGACCCAGCCGGCCTTCGTCGCCGCTGAAGCCCAGATCGACAACCGGGTCGGCACGCTCAAGCTCACCCCGCAGGCCGACGGCGGCCTGCTTGCGTCAATAGAGCGCGGCGTTGGCGCCACCCTGAACCAACAATCCACTCTGGACAGCACGGACCAGACCCTCAGCGTCCGTGAGAAAATGCTCGCGGAGCTTGCCGGCAACCTGGCTTCACGCAGCGGACGCGACGCCAGCGCGGACCTGGCCGAGTTGGGCATCCGCTTTATCGTCTTACAGCCGGCCGGTTCCAGCATCGACGCCGCCGACACCGCCTTGCGCACCGAAACCGCCCTCGATGGCAACTCGGCGCTCGCTCCGGTCGGCGACACCGAGTTCGGCCGCCTGTGGCAGTTCGGTGAAACGGATACTGCGGCGTCCACGCCCATACCGGCTCGCGCCGGCGGCGTCTTCGGGTTTGTAACCCTGCTCATCGCCTTCGCCGTAGTGGGAAGCGCGGTGCTGTTGTCGCTGCCCATCGGCGCCGGCCGTGAAGCTGTGCGGCAGGCTAATCGGGACGCGATACGCCGGGCGGCCCGCGCTGACGCCAAACAGAAGCCCAAACGGGTGCGGCGGGGAAAGGGCTCGGTTGCGTCTGACCTGAATACCGACCGGGACGTGCCGCTCGGCACCGACCTCGAAGCCGACCTCGCGGTAGACCGGGAGACCGGCGTCGGCACCAAACTGGAAGCACCTGATGGTGGCACCGCCGATTCCGTGGAGGACGACAATGCCCGATAAGAGCCAACTTGCCCGCATCGGCGGCCGGGCCGGACGCGGTGTGCTCGGCCTCGTCGGCATCGCCGTCGTCGTTGCAACGCTCGGCGCAGCCACGCTCGTCACCCTGCCGACTATCGAACGCGGCCCGCAATCCAGCGAGATATTGCCCCTGCCGAGCGAGCAACAGCGGGTCTGCCCCGGGCCGCTTTTGACCCTCGCCGAGGACTCGACGCAGGCGCAGTCCGCGTCGAGTGTGGGGGCGGCATCCGCTGTGTATGGCGCCGTTGATGCGGCGTCGCTGGAACAGATTCGGCCGCAGGTGACCGAGATCACCGCGGTCGATGATTCGAACGGTCGTCAGCCGCCGTTGGTGTTGACCGTTCCCGTGCAGAATGGTGCCACCGTGCCGCCATTGGTGGCTGGCAGCCAGTCGCAGGTTGCCGCCACCGACACCATTGGCGGACTCGCCGTCGCTGCCTGCGCTGAAGCGGTCAGCGATAGCTGGATCGTCGGGGGGTCGACCGATATCGGAAGCACCAGCCTGCTGCTGCTGAGCAACCCGACCCCCGTGCTCGCGACCGTCGACGTGATGGTCTTCGGCGAGAGCGGCCCCGTTGACGCGCCCGGAGCGACCGGCATTCTGGTGCAGCCGGGTGAGCAGCGGGTCATCTCACTGGCCGGCCTCGCGCCGAACCTGAAGTCGCCCGTGCTGCAGGTGTCATCGCGCGGCGGCCAGGTGGCTGCGTCACTGGAGCAGAGCAGTATTCAGGGTATCGAACCGGGCGGAGTCGAGATCGTCGGCGTCACCGCGACGCCCGCCACCAACCAGATCATTGCCGGGGTGCGCGTGATGGCGGCCGTCAGCGCTGAGACAGTCACGACGGGCGAGGGTTTCAACGCTGACACCCCGTCGATTCGGGTATTTGTGCCGGGCTCCAACGCGGCGACGGTGCAGATCGGAGTGACGAGTGCCGATGGCTCTACAGAGGGAACGTCGACCCAGGTGGACGTCGAACCCGGCATCGCCACCGAGATTCCGCTGGCGCCGTTGGCCGTGGGCAGCTTCTCCGTGCACCTGCGCTCCGACGAGCCGATCGTCGCGGCCGCGCGCACCGCCACCGACAGTGCCGGCGGAAAGGACTTCGGCTGGTTCTCTGCCTCGGCACCGCTGGCCGGTTCCTTCACCGTAGCCGTGGCCGCCGGTCCATCGCCAACCCTGCACCTGGTCAACGGCGGGGCAGAGGATGCCGCACTCACCCTCACGCCCACCCAAGGCACCCCGGTCGACCTCCAGATCGACGCCGGATCCAGCGCCACGGTGCCGGTGTCTGGCGGAGCGACCTACGTCGTGAGCGGTGGTTTGAAACTCTGGGCGCTCGTGGACTATTCCGGGGACGGGGTGCTGTCGTCCTTCGCGCTCAACCCGCCCGGGCCGCTGGCGTCCTCGATCCGCGTCTACACGCACTAGCTCTCCGTGGACGGGGCCCGGGCCCGGACCGTGGGCCCAGTTTATAACCTGGGCCCGGGGACGGGGCCCAGGCCCGGAACGTGTGAGGTGCCTGTGTGGCCGCGGCGGGCTTCCGGGGCATGCAGCTTTCAATGGCACACTGAACACTCGACTTGTAACCCGCTTGGGAGCCGCTTGTGACGCTTGACCCGACTGCCTCGATAGTCGACCCCGTGGTCGATTCTGTGGCTGACCCTGTGGCCGACCCAACCGCCCGGGCAGAGATCGCCGTGATCGGCGGCTCCGGACTCTACGAACTCATCGACCCATCCGGCGCCGTGACGCACCAGGTGCAGACGCCCTACGGAACCGCTTTGGTCACGATCGGCCTGCGCGCCGGTCGCCGCGTCGCGTTCCTGCCGCGGCACGGCAGTGGCCACAGTGTCGCTCCGCACCGGATCAACTACCGCGCTAACATCTGGGCTCTCGCCTCGATCGGAGTGCGCGCGATCATCTCCTCGTCGGCCGTCGGCGGCGTCACTCCGGAGTACGCGCCGGGGCTGCTCGTGGTCACCGACCAGTTCATCGACCGCACGAGCGGTCGCCCCGACACGTTCTACGACCGGGAATCGGTGCAGCACCTCTCCGCCGCCGACCCGTTCGACCCGTCGCTGCGCGGCTATGCCGTACGCGCGCTCGAGGATCTCGGCGAGAACTTCGCGCCGACCGGAACCGTCGTCGTCATTCAGGGCCCGCGGTTCTCGACCCGGGCCGAGTCGATCTGGTTCCGGTCGATCGGCGCGCACATCGTCAACATGACCGCCTACCCCGAGATCGTGCTGGCCGGCGAACTCAACATGGCCACGGTCAACCTGTCGTTCGTAACCGACGCCGACGCCGGCCTAGCCCCGGTCGCCGCCGCTGACGCCGCTGATTCCGGCAGCCCCACGCCGTTTGTCATCACAACCTCCAGCGAGACGGATGCCGTCACCGCGTCGGCCGTGTTCCGTCGCCTGCGCGACGCCCAGCCACGCATCCTGGCCGCGATCGACGGGATCCTGCGTGCCCTGCCGACGGACTTCGTCCCGCGCGAGCTCATCGACCCGGCCGAGGTCGACGCCGTGCTGGCACGTGGCGTGGCATCGGAGATCGCATGACCGTCGTGCTCATCACCGGGGGCGCAGGCTTCATCGGGTCCGCGATCGTCGATGCCGCTCTTGCCCACGGCTACACGGTGCGCGTGCTCGACTCCCTGCGCGCCGACGTGCACGGCCCTGCCTCGGTGCTTCCCCACGTTCCGGGTTCGGAACGTGGGTTCGGGGCCGGGAACGCTCGGCCGGCGGGGCTGGACCCGCGTGTGGAGTTCGTGCACGGCGATGTCACCGACCCTGCCACGGTCGCCCGCTCCCTCGCCGGCATCGACGTGGTGTGCCACCAAGCCGCCAAGGTAGGCCTCGGCGTCGACTTTGCCGATGCCCCCGACTATGTACACAGCAACGAGGTAGGAACGGCGGTGTTGCTGGCCGCGATGACCGAGAGTGGCATCTCTCGCCTGGTTCTGGCTTCGTCCATGGTGGTCTACGGCGAGGGCAGCTACCGTGGTCCGAACGGACCCACCCGGCCGGGCCCGCGCCTCGCGAGCGACCTCGACGCCGGACGCTTCGACCCCGTCGATCCCGAAACCGGGCAGGCGCTCGAACCCGTATTGGTGACTGAAACTGATCCGCTCGACCCGCGCAACGTTTACGCGAGCAGCAAACTTGGCCAGGAATACCTCGCCAGGGCCTGGGCTCGATCGACCGGCGGGCGCGTTGCCGCCCTGCGGTACCACAATGTCTATGGTCCGGGCATGCCGCAGAATACGCCCTACGCGGGAGTTGCGTCACTGTTCCGGTCGGCGATCGAGCGCGGTGAGGCCCCGCGGGTCTACGAAGACGGGCGCCAGCGCCGCGACTTCGTGCATGTGCGAGATGTTGCCGCGGCCAACGTGGCCGCGCTGGAGTTCACCGCTTGGGAGGGATCCGCGCATTCCGGAGCTGTGCGCCCATTCAACGTGGGCAGCGGAATCGTGCACACCATCGGTGACATGGCCACCGCCCTCGCTGCTGCTACGGCGGGCAGCCTGGCTCCGATCGTGACCGGGCAGTATCGGCTCGGCGATGTGCGGCACATCACCGCGTCCTCCGAGCGCTTGCGCACCGAACTCGGCTGGTCGGCTCAGGTCTCGTTCGAAGACGGTATGCGCGAGTTCGCCACGGCTCCGCTGCGCGCAGCAGTGCGTCCCTGACCGAGCCCCGCGCGTGCGCTCGGCGGCCGATTCATGCAAGCCGGGGGGATTTTCACAGGCTGCCGCTCATTTTTTCGGGCGGGCCCGGGTGCGCCGCACCTCGTTTTCCTGACTGAGCAACCAACCCCGTCACGCCAGCGGATGCTGCGGCAACAGCAGCTCAAACCGGCATCCGTTCTCAACATTGGTCACGGTCACCTGCCCAGCATGTGCACGCACGATTCCCTCGACGATCGCAAGGCCCAACCCGGCACCGCTGCTGTGGCCGGCGCCGGCCCCGGACGCGGTGCGCGGCTCGCTCGCTCGCCAGCCGGCCTCGAACACCCGGCCAAGGTCCCGCTCGGGAATACCTCCGGCCGCATCGACGACCGAGATCACCGCCCGCCCGTCGACGTGCGCGGTGACCGAGACGACGATAGCGCTCCCGGCCGGGGAATGCTGAATAGCGTTCATGACCAGGTTACCGACCGCGCGGGCGAGCTCGCGGGCATCCGCCTGCAGCGTGAGACCGCGCTCGCCTTCGAACCGCAGGTGGAGGGATTTTGCGAGGGCGACCGGCGCGAGATCGGCGATTGTGTCGCTGATCAAGTCATACAGGGCGACCCGTTCGAGGTGGAGCTGGAGGGTTCCGGCGTGGATCTTGGACAGCTCGAACAGGTCATCGACCATGCCGCTGAGCCGGTCGACCTGCCCACGGATCTGCACGTAGTAGCGCTGGGGGTCTGGCGCCATGCCGTCTTCGAGGGCCTCGGCCATGGCGCGAATACCGGCGAGGGGCGTGCGGAGGTCGTGCGAGATCCACGCCACAATTTCACGGCGGGACGCCTCCATGCGTTCCTCCCGCTTGCGGGATTCGGTCAGTCGATCGGCCGTCTCGGCCAGTTCCCCCGCGAGCGAGGCGAACTCCGTACTCGTATGCCGCTCCGGGGATGTGACAGCTTCGCCGCGGCCGATGCTTGCTGCCGCGGCCCGAAAATACTGGTTGTCGCGCGCAAGTGAGCGCCCCAGCACCGCGGCCATCACGAGCGACACGATCCCGGCGACGACGGCCACCGTATAGAACATGTTCAGGTCGTGCGCCGAGATATACATCAGCGACGCCACCGCAGACGTTCCGCTGACCACCGACACAATGGTCGCGAACGCGACAATGACCACCTGAATCACGAGCGACCCCCGCGACAGCAGGCGCAGTGTCAGCAGGGCGAGCGCCCCCACGACGAGCGCGCACCCGAGTGCGATGCCAACGACGGTCGCAAACATCTCAGCGCTCATCGAGACCCTTCGTCAACTCGTCAACGCTGCTCTCGTCAACGCTGCTCTCGTCAACGCTGCTTTCATCAACGCTGCTTTCGCTGGCGCCGAGCGGAACCGGATCGAACCGGTATCCGACCCCCCACACCGTCGTGACGAGAAGCGGATGCGCCGGGTCGGCCTCGATCTTCTCCCGCAACCGCCGCACGTGCACGGTCACCGTGGACAGGTCGCCGAACTCCCAACCCCAGACCGAACGGAGCAACTCCTCGCGGGTCAGTACCTTCGACGGCCGCCAGATGAGGTAGGCGAGCAGATCGAACTCGCGGGCGGTGAGCACGAGCGGCTGGCCGCGCAGTCGAATATCGTGCGCGGCCAGGTTGAGCGAGAAGTCGCCGACATCGAGAATCCCCTCCGGAATGTACTCGGTGTTGCTTCGTCGCAGCACCGACTCCACCCGCAGCACGAGTTCCCGCGGCGAGAACGGCTTGACCAGATAGTCATCAGCGCCAGCTTCGAGGCCCTCGATGCGGTGTTCCTCTTCGCCGAGCGCGGTCAGCATGATCACCGGTAACGCGCCCCAGTTCACGCGGATCCGCCGGCACACCTCGATACCATCCATCAGCGGCAGCATACGGTCCAGCACCACCAGATCGGGCAGGGCGATTTCGGCCTGACGCAGGCCGGCGAGCCCGTCGGTGGCTTCATCCACGACGAATCCGGCGGCGCGCAGGTACCGCCCGACCACCTCGGATACCATCGGGTCGTCCTCGATGACGAGCACGCGGCGGCCAGCGAGGGCATCCGTTTGGGGCGGCGCAAAATGTTGGGTGGGGGGCACCCCCCCAGACTAGGCGCGCCGCCGCCGCGCGCGCACCAGCCAGGCGGATGCCTTTGCCTTCGGAACGGACCGGGGCGAGCTCGAATTTGGAACCGGGGCTCGGTCGCCGGGGTGGCGCCAGTGTTTCGCGCCCACCCGGCACTGTCATCCGCCCGCCGAGGAACACTCTCCACACGGGTTCCCCAGCTTTTTTCCGTGTTTCGTAATCTTTTTCACCCCGCACACCCAGACATCCCGCCTAAGTTCGCCTAATGATCAATTTCCGGGTGGACGTTGTGTTGCCCTGCCTGAACGAGGCGCAGGCCCTGCCGTGGATTCTCGAACGCATGCCGGTCGGCTACCGCGCGATCGTTGTCGACAACGGCTCGACCGACGGATCGGCCGCAATCGCCCGTAGTCTCGGCGCACAGGTCGTGCACGAAAATCGCCGCGGATTCGGTGCCGCTGCCCACGCCGGTCTCCTGGCGGCCACGGCTCCGATCGTGGCATTCTGCGACGCCGACGCCTCGATGGACCCCCGCGACCTGCCGCTCGTGGTCGACCCGATCAGCGCTGACGAGGCTGATCTCGTGCTTGGGCGCCGCCGCCCCACCACCCGCAACGCCTGGCCTCCGCACGCCCGTCTAGCAAATACCTATCTTTCCTGGCGACTGCGCCGAACAACAGGTGTGAATATTCATGACCTTGGCCCTATGCGAGCGGCGCGCCGAGACCACCTTCTCGCCCTCGACCTCATCGATCGCCGTAGCGGGTATCCGCTGGAGATGTTTCTGGGTGCCGCAGCGGCCAACTGGCGTATCCGTGAAGTCGATACCCCTTACGCGCCGCGCGTCGGCCGCAGCAAAGTGACCGGAACCGTGCGCGGCACTCTCACCGCCATCAAAGACATGTCCGCGCTGCTCAGTACCAATTACAGAAGACCAGCCGCTGCCGCCAACATCGACCCCAGCATCCGGAACGAGGCCCGCTCATGACCGCGATCGTCGTCATTGCCAAGGAATGCCTGCCCGGCAAAGTCAAGACCCGGCTGCACCCGCCGCTCTCGCTCGAGCAGGCGGCTGAACTCGCCGCCGCCAGCCTCGCTGACACTCTCGCCGTTGCGTCACAATTGCCGGCAACGCGCTACATTCTGGCGTTTGATGGCGTGACTGCGCCGGTGGAGGCCTCCGCGTGGGAAATTTTGCCGCAGAGCACTGGAGGCCTTGACGAACGCCTCGCTGCCATCTTCGACACCCTCGCCGAGCCCACTCTGCTGCTCGGAATGGACACCCCCCAGGTCAGTGCTGAGCTGCTCGCCCCCGTATTCACGGACTGGGGCGACGAAACGGATGCCTGGTTCGGCCCGGCCGACGACGGCGGCTTCTGGGCGCTCGCTTTGAAAAGCCCGAGTGGAACGCTGCTCCGGGGTGTCCCGATGAGCCGCTCCGACACCGGTGCCCACCAGCTGCGACGCCTCGACGAGGCCGGGCTCAGCGTGCGCCTCTTGCCGACACTCACCGATATCGACACCATAACGGATGCTCACACCGTCGCCTCGGTCGCCCCCCGCACGCGCTTCGCGCGAGCTTTCGCGGGGGTGCGGGCATCCGCTCGCCTGCAGAACGCCGATTTTCTGCCCACAGCCCTGAGCGGGGCGCGCTCGTGACCCTCGTGTCGCCTCGTCTGTGGGAGCAGTGGGCAAACGGAACAGTCGAAAACGTGGACCGCGCGACCGCGGAACGCTTTCGCCGCCCGAGCACGTTCGGAGCTGGCGGGTCCGAACCGTATGCCCAGGCGTTGCAGAGCGACGACAACGTGCTCTACCTCCACGGCAATCGGGCCGGTGCCGACCCGGGCACGCCGATGCGCGTGTCGACAATGCACGCCGGGCGCTGGAGCGCTGGAGCCGATCCGATCGACCATTCCTTGCTCGACGGGGCTGCCGGACCGGTGCTCGACATTGGCTGCGGACCGGGCCGCATGATTCAAGCCGCCGTCGACGCGGGACTCAGCGCCCTCGGAATCGACGTTTCGCCGACCGCCGTGCGAATCGCCCTCGCGGCCGGTCTCGCCGTTCTGCAACGCTCCGTCTTCGACGACATTCCGTTGGAGGGAACCTGGGCGACCCTGCTGCTCGTCGACGGCAACATCGGCATCGGTGGTGATCCCGACGCCCTGCTCGACCGATGCGCGTCGTTGCTCGCCGTCGACGGTGTGCTCGTCGTTGAGGTGCACCGCGACCCCGAGCATGACCTCGCCTACGAAGGCACCCTGCACGACGCCGCCGGACACACGAGCGACGCGTTCCCGTGGGCCGAACTCGGCGTCAGCGCCCTGTGTCGTCGGGCCGCGAAGGTCGGACTGGTGCAGGTCGCCGAATGGACCAGAGGCGGCCGTTCTTTCGCCCGCCTGGCCCGCTCCTAGCTGCCATCCTGCACCCACGAACGGGGCCCGGGCCCCGTCCGTGGGCCCAGTCTATAAACTTGGCCCACGGCCACAAGGTGGGCCCGGAGCTCGACACGTCACCGCCCGGAGTCGTCCGGGAAGGCCTCGACCGGGCTACGCCAGCGCAGGAACGCCCATACCGACAGCCCCACGGTGACCAGGGCCAGCAGGAGCCAGAAGATCGCAAGGTTCAGTCCGTAATTCAGCGGGAGCACGGTCGGATTCGCGGGTGCGAAATTCTTCGCTACGAGCGTCGGCACCGCGATCAGCGACACGATCGACCCGACCACTATTGCGCCTTGAACGATCGCAATGACCGTGCCGGTTACGCGCCGACCGGCACGCCGAAGCGCGATCCCGAACGCGAACACGATCGGCGCCAGAATCGCATCGTGCAGCACAATCGCCGCCGCAATCCACAGTGCGACCCCCGGTATGCGGGTTAGCCGTACCGAATCGAACATCACAAACGCGCCCCAGGCAAGCAACAGCACACCGAGACCCAGCAGAGCCAGGCGGATGCTGCGCATCCGTCGGCTGGTCGACGCCGGGATTCCGGCCGGCGGGGGATTCAGCCCCGTCCTACTCGTCGTCATCAGATCGCCTCGATTCGGCTGAGCCATTTGGTCTGCAGTACGCCGGGGCGGCCCGGCGCGATCATGCGCGCAGGATACCCGTGCTCGAGGTCGAGCGTCTCACCGTTTAGTTCGAGCGCGACGAGGGTGAGCGGGTCCCGCACATACTCGCGGCCCATCTGGGTTTTGCTGAAGCTGCCGCGTTCTTCAAGGCTGATCAGACGAAACGAGGTGTCCGGGTCGGCGCTCAACAAGTCGGCCAGGTCGCTCAATCGCACGCCGCGCCAGTGGGCCATCTGGCTCCAGCCCTCGACGCAGGCGATCGGAAGCTGAACCTCGGTCTGCGGCAGCGCCAGCAACTCGGAACGGGTGAAGGAGCGTTCGGTGCCGGCCACCGCCACGGTGAGGGTCCACCCCGCGGCCAGGGCGGCATCCGCTACCTTGGCCTGCTCGCTCGTGCGGTTCACCGGAACGCCCTGCTGGCCGACGCCCTTCTTGCGCGGCCCAAACAGGTTGACCGCGTTCAGCGGCGTGAAGGTCTGGCCAGCGGTCAGGCCCACGACGGCAGTGGTGGCCACGCCGACCGTCGTGAGGAATCCGCGCCGACTGACGCTGCTGGTCAGGGTGCGCGGCGTCGCGTCGATGTAATCGAGTACGCGCCCGGTCACGCCGCCGGGCCGGCTGCTGCCCCACAATCGCACGGCCTCCGCGTTGGAAGCCCGATCGACCGAGGACACGTCTTCCGGATGCTCGCTGTCTAGGGACCCCTTGCTCCAGTACCGAGTGATCATCGGGAGTTTCACCCCGATATGTATAACCAGCAACCCGATCAGCGCCCAGCCGAGCGCGAAGTGCACCTGCCGAAACGGAAACGGCCACGGATACCACTGAAAAGTGTTGAGCAGCCCCATCGTGATCTGCACGAGCGAGGCGCCCACAAAAAGGGCGATCGAGGCCCGTTCCAGAAAATGAACGAGCCCGCGTACCGGGGGATAGGCGAACAGGTTGGGAAAAACGATGTACAGCTTGGCCAGCAACAGGGGAAAGCAGGCGATTCCCGCGATGATGTGCGTGCCCTGCGTCACCTGGTACAGAAACTCCGGTCGCGTCGCAAATCGCATCCAGTCGAGGGGTTCCTGCAAAAAATGACTGTACAGGCCGGTGCCGAAGCAGATCAGAAAAGCGGCGCCGAGCAGCCGCCCGATCACTGTCGCCATCCGCGGATTGCGCACCGGCGATGCCAGCGCTCGCTGGGCCTCGTACATCAATCGCCGCATGCTTCTATTTCATCACCACACGGTCGCTAAAAGCGGTATAAATTTCTTACGATGTGCACATGGCCAAACTTATTCCCAGAAAAGTCGCTGGTAAGAATCATTTTTCATCGGGCTGGCCGGGTCGGTCAGGCGCATTGAGGCCATTACCGGGAGGTTTCGCTCCCTGACCCACCGCACTGTCGGTGGGTGTCACTAGCGTGATGGGTATCTACTCGCTGAGACTCGTGCCGAGACTCAGGAGAAGCACGATGAAGGTTTTGGTCGCGACGGAGATCGCTGCGTCACTTCGCTGATCGTGCTCACTGAACCCGAGGGGTGGGGCTAAGCAGCATCCTCGCTGCCGGACCGCAGAATCTCGACCTGCTCTCCCGTCACCTTGGGCGAGGAGCGTTTACCCCGAAGGCCTTACAGTCTGCAGGTTTCTCACTCGCGCTTCCCCGAAAACATCGCGATTGGGCAGAGGTAGGTGAGGATGGTCTGGTGCGACTTATTCTGATTTCGGGACTGCTCGTGCTCAGCGCTGCCCTCACCGCGTTCAGCGTCAGCACCCTCCACCTGTTCGCACCCGAGCGCGACGAGATACCACTCGTGCTGGGCACCAGTGCGCTCTGGCTCCTGTTCGGCCTGGCTTGGTGGCTGCTGCGTCGCGTGAACGGCAGGGCTGTGGTTGCTCTGATCCTGGCTGGCTCCGCGCTGATCGGCGGCGCGGCTATGGTCGGTCCACCCAACACGAGCACCGACTCGGCTCGCTATGCGTGGGACGGCATCGTACAAAATAATGGCATCAGCCCCTACGCCTTCACACCAGCGGATGCCCGCCTCGATTCCCTGAGACCAGACTGGCTCTTCCCGGCGCCCCAGACCACGGCCGCCGGCACGGAAGTCTGCATCGGCGAGCGCATTGCGCGCGCCCGCACGACCGACGGCGATCTGCTCTGCTCAGCCCTCAACCGCACGGCCGTGCCCACGATTTACCCGCCGGCCAGCGAGATCTTCTTCGCCGGCGTACGTTTTCTCACTGGTCCCGGCCCCGCCTACTGGCCGTTGCAGCTCGCCGGGCTGCTGCTGAGCCTCGGTACCACCGTCATGCTGCTGGTTGGAATGCGCCGCCGCGGCCTCGATGAAAGAAATGCGGCGCTCTGGGCCTGGTGTCCGCTCGTGGCGACCGAGGCCGTCACCAACTCGCACGTCGACATGCTCGGCGTCATCTTCGTCGTCGCAGCCGTTTTTCTGGTCTCGACCAGAAAGGTCTGGCGCGGCGGCATCATGCTTGGAATAGCGATCGGTACCAAACTCATCCCGGTACTGGCGGCACCGGCCCTGCTCAAGCGGGGCGGCTGGCGCATGGTGGCGGCATCCGTTCTCAGCTTTGCGCTGCTGTATGTGCCCTATGTGCTGGCCACCGGAATCGGGGTGCTGGGCTACCTGCCCGGTTACCTGAGTGAGGAGGGTTACCAGGACGGCTCTCGGTTCGCGCTGGTATCTCTGGTCGCGCCGGGGTCATCCGCTATTATCGTGGCCGGCGTGATCCTGGCCGTGGTCGCCGTGCTGGTGATTCTCACCACCGACCAGAACCGGCCCTGGGTCGGGCAACTGGTCATGATCGGCGCGACCCTGCTCGTGCTCAGCCCCCGCTACCCCTGGTATGCGCTGCTGCTGCTGCCGTTCGTGGCACTCAGTGGCCGCTGGGAATGGCTGCTCGTTCCGATGGCGCTCACTCTGCGGCTGCTCGTGCCGAACCCGGAGCTCACCCGGGTGTCGATCGCGATCGCGGTCATCGTGATCGTCGCCGTGTCACTGCGTCGCGCCGGCCCCGGAGTTTTGAAACGGATGCGTCACCCGTTCGTGTTCACACAGAGTTCATCCGCCTGACGGCTGCGCGGTGGATGCCGGTCACCTCGGCTCCATAACGTGAGCAGCAGCGCGCCTTTTCGGCGTACTGCGATCCACGAAAGAGTGCCGGCATGCGCAAGATTTTGATCATCGCGGCGGCCGCCGCCCTCAGTACGGTTCTGGTTGGCGGGGCTGTCGTGGCCGCGCAAGGAGAGTCGGCGCTCGCCGAACCGGCCCGGGCAGCTGCGCCCCTCGACGAGAGCGCCGCCTTCGACCTGCAATCTCACCGTGGCGGCCGCGGTGAACACACCGAGGAGAGCCTCGCCGCCTTCGCCGCCTCGCTCGAACTCGGCGTCAGCACGCTCGAACTCGACACGCACCTCACCCGCGATGACGCCGTCGTCGTCTGGCACGACGATGTGCTCACCACGAGCAAATGCCGCGACACGGACGCCGCCTTCCGTAAGGACCCCGCCTTTCCCTATGCAGGCACGCGCGTGCGTGAACTGACCCTTGCCCAGATTCAAACGCTGGACTGCGGATACCAGCAGCTGCCCGGCTATCCGGAGCAGCACAATGTGCCCGGCAACATGATCGTCGAATTGGCCGACGTGTTCGCGCTCGTCGACGCTCACCAGGCCGACACCGTGCAGCTCAACATCGAGACCAAGATCGAAACCCCAGGCCCAACCGGTGAAGGGGAAATGATGGCGCTCACGCGCGCCGTCGTCGCCGCGATCGCGGTCTCAGGCCGTGCCGACCGAATCACCGTGCAGAGTTTCGACTGGGCCTCCCTCGACCTCGTGCGGCGCATATCGCCCGAGCTGCGACTTGTCGCCCTTGCCCAGGACGACGACTGGCTCGAAGTGGGCCAGCCTGGCAGAAGCGTGCACCTTGGTGGGATCGATATCGACGACTACGACGGCTCCGTCGCCCGGGCAGCTGCCGCAAAGGGCTATGACGCGCTGTCGCCAACGTTTAAGACGGTCACGCCCGAGCTCATGGCCGAAGCCCATTCCGCCGGACTGCCCGTGATCCCGTGGACGGTCAGCGAGACCGCGCTCATGCACACCCTCGTCGACCTGGGAGTTGACGGCATCATCACCGACTATCCCACCCGGCTGCGCGGCGTGCTCACCGAGCGCGGCCTCAGCCTCCCGACGGCGTACCCGGCGCTGTGACCGTGCCCGCACTGCCGCCCCGGCCCCACACTGAACCCGTCGCCTTCCAAATCGCTGGGCCCCCTGCTTCAAGCCTCGCCGCCAAACTGGGCACGCTCGTGCTGCTCTTCGCTCCCGTACTTTCACGCTGGAGCGATGGGCCGCGTCGCCGCCTCACCAGGCTGGTTGGCCGCATCCGTCGGGCGGTACGCTACGAAGCCCACGCCTACTGGCGTACCCGTCCGATTCGCCCGCACCACGTGCTGTACGAAGCGTTCAACGGATCCGGGCTGCTCTGCAACCCAGAGGCACTGTTCAGGCAACTGCGTAATACGCCCGATCAGGGGCACTTACGGCATATCTGGGCGCTCAAGGACCCGCGCTTGGCACGCCGGGAATTTCGCCACGATCGCACGGTGCGCTTTGTGAAAAGCGGCTCGCCCGCCTACTATCAGGCACTCGCCACGAGCCGCTACCTCATCAGCAACGCCACCTTTCCACCGCAATTTTCCAAACGAGTCGGCCAGATCTACCTCAACACCTGGCACGGCACGCCGCTCAAACACATGGGCTACGACATGGCCGACGGCGCTTTCGGGACGTCCAATATCGTGCGCAACTTTGTCAGTGCCGACTATCTGCTCGCCGCCAACCCGTTCATGGCCCGTCAAATGTATGAGCGCGCCTACAAACTCGACGGCATCTTTCACGGACGGATGCTGCTGGCCGGCTACCCCCGCATCGACCGGCAGACGCTCTCCGCGGCGGAATCCCAAAGCGCACGATCCCGGCTCGCGCAGCTCAACCCCGGTGGCCGCGAAATCGTGTTGTACGCGCCCACGTGGAAGGGCTCCTCCTTCGCCCACCCCGACGACGACCTCGACGCCCTGCTCGAGCGCGTTCAGCACATCGAAGCCGGAATCGACGGCAGTCGCTATATCGTGTTGCTGAAAACTCACCAGGCTGTGCACGCACTCGCTTCCGGCCGCGCGGACCTCGCCCGGATTCTGGTGCCGAACGACTTGCCTACCAACGTCGTGCTCGGGCTCGCCGGCATACTCGTCACGGACTACTCGAGCATCTTCTTCGACTTTCTCGCGACCGGTCTGCCGATCGTGTTCTTCACGCCCGACCTCACCGACTTCGAGCAGACCCGGGGGCTCTACCTGGCGCCGACTGAGCTGCCCGGCCCGGTCTGTCGCACGGTAGCGGAGGTCGTCGCATTCATTGGCCAAATCGCAGACCATGGAAGGCTGCCGGCCTTCACCGAGCGCTATCGAATCGCCCAACACGACTATGTCGGCCAGGATGACGGCGCTGCGAGTGCCCGCGTGATCGACATCGTCTTTCGCGGTGCCGACCCCAGTCCGCTGCTGCGCGTGCCGTCCGCCGCCGTCCGCACCTCCGTGCTCATCTATCTCGGCGGCATGAAGCCCAACGGCATCACCTCTGCCGCACTCAACCTGCTCGGCGCCATCGACCACGAACGGTTTGACGTCTCGGTCACCTTCGCGAAGAGTGCCGCGCCGGTTCGCCGCGCCAACCAGCGTCTGATCGACCCGCGAGTGCGACAGTTCGCCCGTATCGGCGGCATGAATGGCGGAGTGAGGCAGCGGCTTGCTCGTCGCCGCGCGGCTCGGGCCGACGCCGCCGGCGGGGCTGGTTCGCTCGGAGCGCGCATCACGTCCGGAGCCCGTGCTACCTCCGCGGCTGACGCCGACTTCACTGCGGAGTTCACCCGCTGCTTTGGCGACAGCCGTTTCGATCACGTCGTGGATTTCAGCGGCTACGGTCCATTTTGGGCTGAATTACTGCTGCACTCGCCTCCCGCCGTGCGCTCGATCTGGCTGCACAATGACCTCGGCGCCGACGCCCACCGCGCCATCGGGGGAGTCAAGCGGATGCTGCGCGGCCTCACCGAGACCTTCGCCCGCTACGACCGGTACGACCACCTGGTCTCCGTGTCGCCGGCGCTTTCCGAAATCAATGCCGAAGCGCTCGCCGCTTATGCGCCGCGCTCCAAGTTCACCGTCGCGCACAACACCGTCGACGTTGAACGAATCCTGCGCGGCGCGGCTGACGTGTCCCAGCCGTGCATCGAGTCGCCGGCCACCGCAGCCACGACCACGTTCGTCACCATCGGGCGCCTCTCTCCGGAGAAGAACCAGACCCGACTGATTCGGGCGTTCGCCCTCGTGCACGCTCGGAATCCGTTCACCCGGCTCGTCATTGTCGGCTCGGGGCCACTGAAAGCCGAACTCACAGCGCTGATCCTCGATCTGGAGCTGTCGGCCGCGGTCACCCTGACCGGAGCGCTCGCCAATCCCTACCCTGTGCTCGCGGCAGCGGACTGCTTCGTGCTGTCGAGCGACTACGAGGGCGCCCCGATGGTCATTCTGGAAGCACTGGTACTGGGGCGCGCGGTGGTGACGGTGGCCTTCGCATCCGTTCACGATGCGCTGCCGCAGGCCGCCGGTCTCGTCGTTCCGCAGACCGACGCAGGTCTCGCGGCCGGCCTCACCGCTTTCTTGCGCGGAGACGTCGTCGCGAGCGCCTTCGACCATGAGGCGTATGGACGCCGGGCGGTTGCGGAATTCTATCGAGCCATCGGAGTGACAGACCTTGGCGCGGATACAGAACGTCACTTCCCTCTCGACGACGATCTTGACGCGGAACTGGCCGAACTCGCGCCGTCTACGGCGGCCGGGCGCTGAAGGCCCTGACCGGCATCGCGGGCCAGTCGCTTTGCTGACCCAGTGAGCTTCGATCCGAAATCAGCATCGAACGCCCGGAAACCATCTCCACCCGCACAAAAGCGGGCCCGCCTGCTCGGCGGACCCGCTTCCACAAAACCCCGAAACTACAGGTAAGCGCTCACGTTCTCGTCGAACGAGGTTGCGATCGCCGTGCTCGCGACCGCGAACGCCTCGGCCGGGTCGGTCTGCTGGAGCATGATCTTCTCCAGCGCTGTAGTGAGCTCCTTGTCGCCGTTCGGCACGAAGACGCGGCCCCAGTCCTGCGAGCGGGTGGTCTCGAGCTGGTCGACGGCCGTGCGGAACTGCGGGAACTCGGCGTAGACCTTGGTCATCGTCTCGCCGTCGCGGGCGGAGGTACGTACCGGCATGTAGCCGGTGTTCGAGGAGAAGTACGCCGTGTTCTCGGAGTTGGTGAGAAACTTCAAGAACATGCCGGCGGCCAACTGCTGCTCCGGGGTGCGGTCGGCGGCGATGGCGATGCCGGTTCCGCCGGTCGGGCAGGCCTGGCCTTCGGGCCCTTCCGGCAGGAAGCCGGTGCCGACCTTGAAGTTGGCGGCTTCCAAAATGCCGGTGAGCGATCCGGTCGAGCCCATGATGCAGCCGGTCAGGCCGGCGCCGAAGTCGGCGACCTGGTCCACAGCCGCTACGGTGGCGACCTTCTTGTCGTAAATCAGTGACTGCAAGTAGTCCGCTGCCGCGATCGCTTCGGGGGTGTCAAGCGTCATCGTCCACTCGTCAGAGTAGGCGCCGCCCTGTCCCCACAGCATGTTGCAGAACCACCACGCAGCCCAGGACGCACCCTTGCCGAGACCGAGGGGGGTCACACCGCCATCGGCCTGGATCTTCGGTGCCCACTCATCGAATTCGGCCCAGGTCTTGGGCGCGCGGTCGGGTAGCCCGGCCTTGGCCCAGACCGCCTTGTTGTAATAGAACAGCGGCGTCGAGCGGGCGTAGGGGATGGCCCAGTGGTTGCCGGTGAAGGTGTAGTCGTCGTACAGGGTCTTGTTGAAGTCGGCGGTGTCGATCTCGAGGTGCCGGGCAAGATCGTCGATCGGAAGAATCTGGCCGTTGATCATGTAGCGAAACCACCACACATCGCTGGCCAGCACGAGGTCGGGCACGCTGTTGGTGCCCGACGCCGCCTGAAACTTCTGCGCGATCTCGTCATAGTTGGCGCCGGCCGTGACCAGGTTCACCGTGATCTGCGGGTTCTCGGCCTGGAAGCGCTTGATGATCTCTTCCTCGATCAGCTTCGAGGTTCCCGGGTGGTTGCTCCACCAGGTGATTTCCTTGGCTGGTGTGATGCCCGTCCAGTCCATTACCGCGACGTCAGCGGCACCGGCGCCCGCTCCCAGCGACGGTCCGCTGCACGCGGCAAGGGTGGCCGTGGCGCAGAACACGGCGGCGAGCTTCAAGATCTGCCGGCGGTTGATGGTGAACGAGGGTGTCGTGTTCATAGAACTCTCCTGGTGGGGGTGGTCTCGAGTGGAAAATTGAGGGGCGGCATCCGCTGAATAACCGGATGCCGATGCGTCAGCCGGTTACGCCGCCGGCGGTCAGCCCGGCGATGATGCGTTTTTGTAGCGCAAAAAACGCGATGAGCACCGGCACGGTGACCAGCACGGTGCCGGCCATCAGTACGCCCCAGTTGGTGACGCCGTCGTTGTTTTGCAGCAAGGTCAGTCCCACCGGCAGCGTCATCATGTCGGAGCGGTCGACGACGAGCAACGGCCAGAGGTATTCGTTCCATTCGGAGACGATCGAGATCAAAGCCACCGCGGCGATGGTTGGTGCCGAGATGGGCACGATGAAACGCCAGAGGCGGGTCCAGTGGCTGGCTCCGTCGAGTGCTGCGGCTTCGAGAATGGAGATCGGCAGGGTCAGAAAATGCTGGCGAAACAGAAAGGTGCCGAACGCGCTGGCGAGGCCGGGCACGATGATGCCCTGATACGTGTTGATCCACCCGAGCGAGGCCACAAGGGTGAAGTTGGGAATCATCACGATCTGCTGCGGGACCAGGAGGGCGAAGATCACCAGGCCGAAGACGAACTTCTTGAACGGAAACTCCAGAAAGACGACAGCGTACGCGGTGGTCAGGCCGAGCAACATTTTCAGTCCGGCGCCGATCACCGTGGTGATGGTGCTGTTGAGAAAGAAGTTTCCGAACGGCACGGCGGCCAGGGCTGCGGCATAGTTTGACAGGTCGTAGCTGTCGGGCAGCCACTGGATCGGCACCGTGTAAATCTCGTCGCGTTCCTTGAACCCGGCCAGGAACATCCAGACCAGCGGCAGAATCATGATCGCAATGGCCAGAATCAGACCAAGGTAGCCGCCGAGTTGAAGCGGTGTACGGCGACGCGAGGTCGAGGTAGGCGTGGACATCAGTAGTGCACTCGTTTCTCGACGTACTTCATTTGAATCAGAGTGACCACGAGCAAGACGGCGAACAAAATCGTCGCGACCGCGGAAGAATATCCGGCTCGACCGGCCTGAAAGCCTTCCTGATAGATCTGGTACATCATCGTGGTGGTGCCTTCGAGCGGTCCGCCCTTGGTCATCGCCTGGATGATGTCGAAGGACTGCAACGAGCTCAGCAGCGTCGTGATCGACAGAAAGAAGGTCGTCGGGCCGAGCAGCGGCAGCACGATGTTGCGAAATGCGCGCACCGGCGTTGCGCCGTCGAGCGACGCCGCCTCGAGCAAGTCTCGGGGCACCGACTGCAGGGCCGCCAGATAGATGAGCGCGACGTAGCCGACGTTTTTCCAGAGGTAGACGATGATGACCATGACCAGCGCCCACTGTGGATCGTTGTACCAGGGCGGTGAGGCCACGCCGATGGCGTCGAGCAGCGCCGCAGTGATGCCGAAGTTCGGGTCGAAAACGAACAGCCAAAGCAGGCCGACCGCGACCCCGGAGAGCACGTACGGCGCAACGATAACGGTGCGGGCGGCGCCGCGGCCGTGCAGCTTGCGGTTGAGCAACACCGCGAACAGCAGGCCGATCACCATGCCGCCGCCCACGGTTGCGACGGTGAAGATCAGGGTGACCGTGACGACCCGAGCCGTGCCGGGGTCGTTGAACCAGGTGACATAGTTGCCAAGACCCACCGGAATTGCCGAGGCCGAACCCAGGTTCCACTGCAGGGTCGAATAATAGAGCGACTGCAGGAGTGGCTTGTAGGTGAAGACGATGAGCAGGGCCACGTTCGGCCCGGCGAACAGTAGAAACAGCAGCCACGATTTCCACGGTTTCTTTTTCTTGCGCGGGGTGAATGTGCGGCGCGGCGCCGGTGTCGTGACGTTCGTCGGGGCCGCTACCGCTGACGCAGTGCCGCGGTGCAGGTCCTCGATGGTGGGCATGCGCTGAAATCCCCCTGAAAAGTGCCGTCGGCCAAGCAGCAGACTCTGTCAGGTTAGGCAACGTATCGATAGCTGATCGGCCGATTTACGCGTATACGCGCAGTTGTCGCGTGGCGTTCGCCTGCACCGCGTCAAAACTTCAGCGGGTGTTCACCTGAACCGACCGTCGGTGTCACTCGTCGGCGTTACGGTGTGCAGATGTCCCCTCTTGTCATCGGTCACCGCGGAGCCAGCGGCTACCGCCCCGAACACACCCGTTCCGCCTACGCCCTCGCGTTCGAGCTCGGCGCCGACTCGGTCGAACCTGACATCGTCGCCACCCGAGATGGAGTGTTGGTGCTGCGCCACGAAAACGACATTTCCGTCACCACGGATGTCGCTTCTCGTGCCGAGTTCACCGGCCGCCGCACGACCAAGGAGTTCGCCGGTCACACCCTCACTGGCTGGTTCACCGAAGACTTCACCTGGGCCGAACTGGCCACTCTGCGCGCCCGGGAGCGTCTTGCACACGTGCGCCCGCAGAATGCGCAGCACGACGACCGATACCCGATCATGAGGTTGAGCGACCTGTTTGAGCTTATCGACGAGGCCTCAAACACCTCTCGGCGCCCCCTCGGCATGGTCGCGGAGATTAAGAACGCCGCCTATTTCGCCTCGATCAGCTTGCCCCTCGACGAGCTGTTCGTCGACGAGGTGCGCGCGGCCGGTTGGAACGACGACGACGACCGCCTCATCATCGAGAGCTTCGAAGCGACCGTGCTTGAGCAGATTGCGGCACGCGGCATGACCGCTCGAGGCGTGTTCCTGATCGCCGCAACCGGTCAGCCCCTCGATCAGGTCGCCCGGCTCGGCGCCGGAGCGCCGTATTACTCCGATTACCTCACCGCAACCGGTCTCGATGCCCTCAGTAGCACCGTCGACGGCATCAGCGTAGACAAATCCCTGATCATCGAGGCGGATGCCGTCGGCGACCTGGTGATTTCTTCTCTCGTTACTGACGCCCACGCGGCCGGGCTGGACATCTTCTGCTGGACCCTGCGGCCGGAGAATGCTTTTCTTACCGCGTCGTGTCGCCGGGGGGATCAGCCGGGCAGTTTCGGTCACTGGCGCGACGAGTTCGCGGCGGTCATGGGCAGCGGAATCGACGGGGTCTTCGTCGACCACCCCGACCTTGCCGTGAGCGTGCGCGACGAGCTGCGCAGCCGGGTGGCGGCATCCGTTTGATGCGCTGAACGCCCGCTGGCGCATCCCGCGGCTTGATCGTGTCGTGGTCCAGTCGTGTCTGGCGCAAACGTGTCGTGGCACTCGGTAGGGAAGCGGGCACTCGTACGAACGGGTGCCCGCTTCCCTACTACGTACCGCGAACCGTAAACGGCCCGGGGCACGCAAAGATCGGGGCCCGCCGTGTGGCGGGCCCCGATCTTTGCTGTACTGCCTATTCGCTCGTGGAGAGCCGAGCCACTACTTGGTGGCGGCGGTGATGGTTGCGATGCCAACGAGCATCTGGTCAGTGACGGCGTCGGTGCTGAACGTGGAGTTCAGCAGGCCGGCGGCGACGGAAGAGATGTGAACCGTGGTGCCGGTGAGGATGGCGTTGTCGCCTTCCATCTTGAGCGGCTCCAGGGTCGAACCGTAGAGGTCGAACAGCAGGGCCTGGGTGGCGGCGGACTCGCCGTTGACCGAGACGTCACCGAAGAGCTCCGAGGTGCCGGGGTCGATGGTGAAGTTGGTCAGCTCGACGACGGTATCGCCGGCGGTCAGCGAGAATCCGGATCCCTCGTGCTGAATGGAGCCCTGAACGAAGGGGCGGTAGCTTTCGGCCGGGTCGTAGTAGTCCACGTTGCCACCGGAGATCGGAAAGTGCAGGCTACCCTCTTCGAGGGTGGCCGTTCCCACGGTTCCGGCGGTCAGGCCGAGGCTCGTCAGTGCAGCGCCGAAGTCGGCGTCGAGCAACACGGCGGTGTCAACACCGGAGAGGCTGGGAATCGAGGCGAGCGGCGTCGGCGTGGCTTCGGCCGAGCTGGACGAGCTTGAGCTCGAAGCGGGCGCCGGGGTCGTCGTGCCGGCGTCCGACGAGCAGCCGGCGAGGCCGGCGATGAGAATTCCAGCAGAGGCGAAACCGATGGTGGCCTTGGTGAATGTACGCATGGGATGAATCCTTTTCCGTCGATAGAGCAGGTGGTGTTGGGGTCTGCATGGTGTTCGGCTCCATCCCGGAATCGGTTTGGAATTGCCCCGATCTGTTATCTTTCTGTTACTAAATACAGCAAACGTCCAGACGCGCTGACACGCCGACTCATCGCGCCGAAAGGCCGCGATCCCAGTCATAGCGAGGATCGGTCCGAAAGGCGAATGCCGGTCGAACCGGTTATCTGCTCGCGGCAGGCGTCGGAGAAGTGCACTGATTCGATCACGTGTCACCATCTCGCACACGTGCCGGCGACACCCGCGCGGTGGTCGCCGGGCGTGGACCGATACCTAGAAGTGGCGGAAGCGATCCGGCGCGAGGTCCCAGGGATCTTTGCCGAGCAGTTCGGCGACGCCGCGAAAGACGCAGGTCTCGATCATCATGCGCTGGTGTATCTCATCGTTTTCGTGCAGGCGTGACAGGCGCTGGATCGGCAGGCGGTAGAACACGACGCGGTTCGTCTCCGGCGTCACCATCCAGCGTTCCACGCCAATGCCGGGTATGACCGAGGGCGGTCCGGAGGCGACCTCGAACACGGATTTGCCCAGTTCTTCCGGCCAGACGCCGCGCAAATACTCGATTGTGCTGGCGATCGTCATGTCAAACAGGTCGATGCGGGTGCGCAGTGGCGGCAGGAACGGGCCGGTCGCCGAACTACGGATGCCGCGGCCGTGCCGGTCGCGTCCGCGACCGCGCACCGTCGGTTCGGGCACTGCTGAACGACGGGATCGAGACATGCTGCCATCCTACGGCGGCCGGGAAGCGGCTACCCTTACAGGCAATGACATTCCGCCCGTGTTCTCGTGTCGCCTGCCTCGAACCCTCGGTGGCCACGCTCACCTTTGACTATGGGGAGTCCCTGGCAGTACTCGGCCCGCTCTCCATTCAAGCGGAACCACACAGCTTTGACCTGTGCTCTCGACATGCGGAACGCACGAGTGCTCCGCGTGGCTGGCACCTCATACGCCACCGGCTTCTGGCCGACGATCCCGACGTTGAAAGCCCGACGCTGCCGTGACCCATTCTTGGTGGGGGTGGCATCCGCTCGCTGGGTGGCCTGCCCACGCACCAGCAGAACAATGTGGAGTTCGTTCAGAGAGAAATGGCAAGATAGCAGCATGACTGTCGCCGCACCCACCGTGCCCTCCACCTTCACCTACAAGATCGCCGATGTGTCGCTCGCCGAGGCTGGCCGCCATCAGTTGCGCCTGGCCGAAAACGAGATGCCGGGGCTGATGGCTCTGCGCACCGAATTCGGTGAGACCAAGCCGCTCGCCGGCGCCCGCATCGCCGGATCGCTGCACATGACCGTGCAAACCGCCGTGTTGATCGAGACCCTCGTTGCACTCGGTGCTCAAGTGCGCTGGGCCAGTTGCAATATTTTCTCCACGCAGGACGACGCGGCCGCCGCGATCGCGGTGGGCCCGACCGGCGCAGCCGATGCCCCGGCCGGTGTTCCCGTATTCGCCTGGAAGGGGGAGACCCTTGAGGAGTACTGGTGGTGCACGTCGCAGATCTTCGACTGGAGCGCCGAAGCGGCTGCGGCCGGAGCCGCGTGGACCGGCCCGAACCTGATCCTCGACGACGGCGGCGACGCCACCATGCTCGTGCACAAGGGTCGCGAGTTCGAACTGGCCGGCGCCGTACCAGCGGATGCTGCCGATGACAGCCACGAATATGGAGTCATCCTCGCCGCCCTCCGTCACTCGCTCGCGGAATCGAGCGACCGCTGGACCTTGGTGGCCGCCGATCTCATCGGCGTCACCGAGGAAACCACCACCGGTGTCCACCGACTCTACGAGCTTGCCGCGGGCAAACAACTGTTGTTTCCGGCTATCAACGTGAATGACTCGGTCACCAAGAGCAAGTTCGACAACAAGTACGGCATTCGCCACTCACTGCCGGACGGACTCAACCGGGCCACGGACGTGCTGATCGGCGGCAAGGTCGTCTTCGTCGCTGGCTACGGTGATGTTGGCAAGGGAGCCGCCGAAGCACTACGCGGCCAAGGCGCTCGGGTGATCGTGAGCGAGATCGACCCGATCAACGCGCTCCAGGCCGCGATGGACGGTTTTCAGGTCGCCCGCCTCGACTCCGTCGTCGAACAGGTCGACATCTTCGTCAGTGGCACCGGAAACTTCAACGTCATCGGTGTCGACCATATGCTGCGCATGAAGCACCTCGCCATCGTCGCCAACGTTGGTCACTTTGACAACGAGATCGACATGGCCGCGCTCGAGTCGCTGCCGGGGGCGGTCAAGGTGCAGATCAAGCCGCAGGTCGACGAATGGCGCATGCCGAGCGGGCGTAGCGTGCTCGTGCTGTCGGAGGGGCGCCTGATGAACCTGGGCAACGCCACCGGTCACCCCTCGTTCGTTATGAGCAACTCCTTCACCAATCAGGTCCTCGCGCAGATTGAGCTGTACGTTTCGCCGGAGAAGTACCCCGTTGGCGTGTACGTGCTGCCGAAGCTGCTGGATGAGAAGGTCGCCCGCCTGCATCTCGACGCTCTCGGCGTCGAGCTGACCGTGCTTACTCCCGAGCAGGCGGGCTACCTGGGCATTCCCGTAGAAGGCCCCTACAAAGTAGACCACTACCGCTACTAGCCCCTGCTTTTTGGGACGGGGCCTGGGCCCCGTCCCTGGGCCCAGGTTATAAACCGGGCCCACGTTCATAACGTGGGCCCGGTTTTTTCACGTTCGGGGGAGTGGATGCTGGTGGTGCGACACGCCCGGGTGGGGGGCGTTTTGACGGGTGGGTGTGGTGGCCGTAATGTATCTATACGTACCCCAAAGGTGCGGAAAG